>NC_010602.1:373333-746666 GCF_000017685.1 Leptospira biflexa serovar Patoc strain 'Patoc 1 (Paris)' | reverse complement strand
ATACTTGGTCTTTATGACAGACTCATCACAGCCATCACTTCCTTAAATTTAGAAACCATCAAAGTTTCTTTATCCTTACTCGTTGGATTTTGGAAAGAAGAGGTGCGTACACGGTTTGCTTTGGAAATGAAACGGATCGATTTTTGGTTTTTGGTATTTCTCGGGATTGGACTCTTACTTTCTGTTGTCTCTGGCGCCAAACTCATCCAATACCTATTACAAAACCATCCGGAAGCAACTCTCGCCTTATTTATCGGACTTATCATTCCTTCTCTTGTGGTCCCTTACAAACTCATTGAAAAACATAGTGTAGTGGTTTGGTTATTTTTACTCCCCGGGATTTTAGTCACCATCGTTCCTAGTTTTTTTATGGGAGAAAACACTGGTTCCGAAAATCCAATGTTTGCTTTTGTGACGGGAGTTGTAGCCATTTCCGCAATGATCCTTCCAGGGATCTCAGGATCTTACATCATGCTCGTGTTAGGTGAATACCAGATCGTCATTGGAAAACTATCCACTATCTTAGAACCAAGTTCCATCGTATTTTTGGCAGCGTTTGGGTTTGGATGTTTGTTAGGTCTTTTGATCTTTACACACATTGTAAAATGGTTATTTGTTAAATACAAATCTCACACAATGACATTTTTACTTGGGCTTATTCTTGGATCGTTTTTTATCCTATGGCCGTTTAAAGATTATGCCAATGGCCAAACCGTTGTGGGTCGGTCTGGCGAAGTGAAACGGGACATCCAAATTGCAACCGCCAAAAACATCTTGCCAAAAGATGTTTCCGAAGCCCAAATTCCCATTTTTGCACTTGTATTTGGTTTGGTTTTAGGATTGGGACTCAATCGTTTGGAGTCATTACAAGAAAAGAAATAGAGTTATCAATTCTTTCCATTAAAGTCTGGATTTCAAAGTCCAGGCTTCTATCTTCCTCCATCGTATTTAAATCGCGAAACAATTCAAAGTATGGAACCAATTCCTTTTTTTTAGCAAACAGAGAAGATTGGAAGATCGCATAACTAAAAATGGCGAGTATTTTCTTCGCACTATGTACAGTTCTACGATTTCTTAAAACAGAGATAGCTCCCATAGGGACAATGTCTTGGTTATTTCCATTGGTGGGAATCGACTGCATTGATCCAGGCATACTATCTCGTCGCACTTCTGCCGTTAGGTGAGTTGCCATCAGTCCCAATCCAGATAAACCTGCATAGGTTCCAGGTTTTGCCGATAACATAAGCGGAAACTCATCATTTTCTTTTGGTTCCATTAAATAATTCAGAAAACGGTCTATCCAAGTGAACCAAACAGCCATGGCATTTTGCAATCGATCAGCAGCAAAACTCACTTGGGATGCGTAAAAACCACCACCTTCAGCAAAACGATGTAAAATTTCTCCATTTTTTGACTCAGAGATGAGAATCGGATTGTCGGATAATGAATTTAACTCTTGTTCTACGACCAAACCAATCGAGTCTAATTCATCCCAAATGGAACCTAAGATTTGAGGGATACAACGCACCGAATAAATATCTTGGATTCGTTTTCCTTCTACTTTCGATTTTGGATTTTTGGAAATGATTGGGTATAAAAAATTTGCGATCCGTTTGGGTCCATCGAATTGTTTGTGATCGTGGTATCCTGGATGGAAGGCATCAGGGAAAATAGAATGGTAATGGAAGAGATACCGTAAGAGTTCGATGGACTGTAAAAACAAATTTCGAAATTCCACCACTTGGTAACCAAGTAAGGCTGTTGTAAAACTAGTTCCATTCGTCAGCGAGATGGCTTCTTTCGGATGGGGTGTCCAAGGAAGGCCAGGAATTTTTGAAGTTTTCCCATTTTGTTTGGTGGGCCCTAAGCCCTTCCCTTTTCCTGTAAATCCAGATTCACCTAGTAGAGCCAAGGGAATATAACTGAGAGGGATTAGGTCTCCAGAAGCCGAAAGAGATCCTTTTTCAGGAAGGATGGGGATACAATCGAATTCTAAAAGTTGGTTCAAAACATCTAAGGTTTCAAACCGAATCCCAGAACCGCCGAGTGCTAAACTAAAAAGTCGGGCACAAAGAACCACTCTTGCTTCTTTGTGAGTGAGATTCGAATGAGGGGTTCCTTCCAAGGTCAATATAGGTTCCACTGTTAGGTGGTATATAAGAGATTTTTGAATGAGATGAAGTTCTTCATTGGAAGTAAAGGCATGAGGACCAAAACCTGTATGGATTCCATAAATCAGTTTGTCAGATGAGGTTTTGAGAATTGTTTCTAATCTCTCACGTTCTTCTTCCAAACTTTTTTTTCGCTCTTGTAAGTGAGAAAACGATCCAGAATCTGCGAATGAATGTAAATCGGATAATTGAAGGTACATGGATGGACAAAACCGGGGCATTGACCCCGGTTTGATTGTTACTTAGACGAAGAAAATGAAAGTGATGAGGATAAAAACAGGAACTAAAATTCCCATTGAATATGCTAAATACCCACCAAACGAAGGCATCTTCACTTTGTTTTCTTCTGCAACTGACTTCACCATAAAGTTAGGAGCATTCCCAATGTATGTATTGGCACCCATAAACACCGCGCCCACAGAGATTGCTTTTAAGATCTCTTCTGCTTGGACATTCCCAATGAATTGACCCAGTGTGAGTGGAGCGGAACCTGCAGGAGTGAGAAGTCCCGATGCCAATGATCCAAAGGTTAAGTAGGTGGGAGCGTTATCGAGAACTGAGGAAAATACTCCTGTCGCCCAGAAAAATTGCCAGTTTTGTGTGATCCCAAGTTCCTTTCCATGTGCTTCGAGTAATACGAGTGCAGGAATCATGGTGATGAAAATTCCAATGAAGAGGTAAGCCACTTCTTGGATGGGGTGGAGGGTAAAGTTATTGAACTTTCTATGTTCCGCTTTTGACGTAAACCATGAAAGTGCAATGAGAACAATGAGTACTGCTTCTCGAATGAAGCCAAGAGTTGGTGTTTGGTTGATTTGTGGGATGTAGTTGCTATTTAAAAAAGCAACGGCTAAGATCACACCGAGTAACCAAAGAAAGTTCACTTGACCACTGATCGAAAACGGAGTGGCAAGTTTTGTATCGAGAGCCAAATCTTTTTTGGTTTCTTTTTTATACGCCATCGTATCCCAAACATAATAGACTGTGAGTAAGATCGCGAGTGCCACCAACATTTCTGGAAGAAGTTTGAAAGTCCAAGTGAAAGGAACTCCTTTTAAATATCCCAAAAATAGTGGAGGGTCACCGAGTGGGGTTAAGGATCCACCAATGTTTGATACAAGAAAGATAAAAAACACTACAGTATGAACCACATGTTTCCGTTCGCTATTTGTTTTTAATAAAGGACGAATGAGTAACATGGAAGCACCAGTGGTTCCAATAAAGGAAGCAAGGCCCGCACCGATTAACAGGTACAATGTGTTATTAAGTGGAGTTGCTTTGATATCACCCTTGATCACGATCCCGCCGGAGATATAAAACAAAGAACCAAGCAAGATGATAAAAGGTACATAATCGAAAAAAACTGTGTGAATGATATTATGACTATAACCATACACGATTAAAACAACAAACGAAATGGCGCCAAGTCCCGCTGCTAAAATCAGTTTATTGTTATTGTCTTCCCACCAATGCGCTGTTTTGTGAGAGGCAACTGGTAAAATCGCAATCGATAAAAGAATTGCCACGAAAGGTAAAACAGTCCAATACGGGAGTTCTTCGTGAACGGATTCACCATGTGAGGAATGCCCTGTTTCCTCTTGTGTTGTTGTTTCTGTTGGAACCGGAGTTGGTTCTTCGGCAAATAACCCTGCAGTTGTCACAGACAAACATACCAGGAAAACCATCAATGTGAGAAGCTTCTTCAACGTGCTCACCATCCTATTTTTTTTAGGACAGCATACCCGAAAGAGAAATCACATGGAACTAAAAAAAGCGTGATTCTCCAATTTTTAAAGGAACAAACGCAGATTCGGAGATTCCCGATTGTTTCATCGCTTCTTTTGTGCGGGGCACAGGAGAATCGAGTGGTTCATCTGATAAAACAAAGGTCATGTAGTGCATAGGAACGAGGAATTTTGCCTTGAGGTCGAGAAATGACATCACGGCTTGGGTGGGACCGATATGAACTGGTTCCATAAGCCACCGCGGTTCTGTAGCTCCAATGGGCAAAATGGCAATGTCGATGGATCCAAACCGGCTGGCGATGTCTTTAAAATGAGAGAAATAACCTGTATCTCCGGCAAAATACACTTTTTCTTTTTTCCCAACCACCATAAAGCTCCCCCAAAGAGTTTCATCGCGGTCAAATAGACTCCGCCCACTAAAATGTTGGGTCGGTGTAAATGTGAATGTAACAGAACCAAAAGAAATTTTTTCCCACCAATCCATCTCCTTTACATTATGCATACCTTCACCTAACAATAATTTTTTGTTACCTAGTCCTGTTAAAACCATTGGATGGAATTTTTCTTCTAATTGTTTCAAAGTGGGAAGGTCTGTATGGTCATAATGGTTATGGGATAAAATGACTATGTCAATGTTTGGCAGGTGATTTATGGAAATTCCTGGTGGTGTGTACCGTTTGGGACCAGCAAACGAGAAAGGGGAACACCTCTCACTCCAGATGGGATCGGTTAAAATATTGAGTCCATCAATTTGAATCAGGGTAGTTGCATGGCCGATCCAAGTGACAGAGCAAAGAATAAAACTAGAGTTACAAATGACTTCCATTTCACTTACTTTAGACTGTGACTAGTCACAATCGGATGGATTCATTTTTCGATTGCCTTTTTCCGATTCCCAAGCACAATCACTTACTACGATGTATCGATACGACGAAACAAAAAATTTGTTCATCGCTTATGCGAAATGGCGAGATGCTGTCGATCGAACAGAAGGAAACGAAACTGTTTTCGGATCCAATGCGGAAATTTCAGAAATTGCGAGAGACCTAAGGGAAGATGCAGAATTTGAACTTCGAATTCTCATCCAAGATTTAAAAAAACAAAACCCAGCGGCCATCAAAGAATGGGTTGAGCTCACCAAACAGTTTTTAAATGCCTCAGAGATGGGAGTTTCAGAAGAGCAGATGCAACTCAGAAAACAAATTGCAAGAGACTGGAAGTATTCTCGCTCACCACTCGGAGTTTCTGTCCGTTACCCTCACCCTTCTCAATATTGGGGGAGTGGGATTGGGGTCCTTGGTCCTGATTTGGACTGGTAAAAAACACACCCTTTACGATCATTTCCTTATGGAATCTTTCTTTTTTATCCTTTCAAAAGTACTCACTATCTTTCTCTATCCACTACCAGTTTTTTTTCTACTTTGTTTTTATCTTTTGTTCCGTATCAAATCTGGGAAAACAAAATTCCTATTTTTTATCATTTGCCTTTTTTTATACCTCGCATCCAGTTCCTTTATCGCCAACCGATTGGTGACAGAATTAGAAAAAGAGTATCCACCTGTCTCCTTGCAAGATGCTCCCAAAGTTGATGTTGCCATTGTCCTTGGTGGGATGATCCAAACTATCTCCTCTGTCAAAGCTAGACCTGAACTCACAGATTCTGCAGATCGTATTACTGATGCTATACGGCTCTACAAAGCAGGCAAAGTGAAAAAGATACTTTTTACGGGAGGTTCTGGATTATTACTTTCTGATACGTACAGAGAAGCCGACTTAGCCAAATCTTTGTTCATCGACCTCGGTGTCAAAGAAGAGGATATTATCTTAGAAAACAATTCACGTAACACCCATGAAAATGCTGTGGAAACAAAAAAAATTTTGATGGAAAAAAACTTCCAATCTTTTCTTCTCATCACCTCAGCCTTTCATATGAAACGTTCTCTTGGTTGTTTCCAAAAACAAAATCTGAATGTATTCCCTTTTCCCACAGATTACCGATCATTTAATACCGATTCGGGCGCGTTTGAGCTCTACCTGCCATCTGCTGGGTATTTGGATTTAACCACTCTCAGCATCAAAGAATGGGTTGGGTATTTTGTGTATCGGACCAAATCCTACCTATAAAACCGGGATTTTTTCAAGGTTTTCCAATGACCTTTTTGTTTGACCGAAACTTGCAATCAGAGAGGTTAGAGGAAAGACGAGATTTCGTCTAAAGAATGGACCATGAATCGTAAGTTTTTAACCCTTTTATTTCTCATCGCAATCTCTCTCGGAGGCATTGCCTATTTTTCATCCCAAGAAACATCCTACCTATTATTGGATGCGTCTGAACTAGCTGCCAACCAAACCAAATACTCAGAACAAAATTTGCGAGTCAGAGGATTTGTCCGTGTGGGAAGTTTAGTCCGAGAAGGAAAAAAAGCGAAATTTGATTTGGAACTCAATGATCAAATCATCCCTGTTTTTTTCACGGGGGAAACACTTTTACCGGATGCCTTCAAAGAAGGAGCAAGGGCAAGGGTGGATGGAAAACTGGAACGTGGAGTACTTGTTTCAAACCATGTGGAAGCAAAATGTGCCTCCAAATATGAAGCTGGGTATGCAGAGGAAAAATGAATAATTTAGGGACCATCTTACTTTCAGCATCACTCGCTATTTTAATTTTTTCCGCCTTACAAACGATCTACGGAATATTATATTCACAAAGAAAAGGAGTCGAACTTGGTCGTTTGGCTCTCATGACAAATCCATTTGTCATCGTATTAGCATTTATCGTTTTACTCACACAACTCGTTCGATCTGACTATAGCAACTATTATGTGGTCATGCATTCAAGCGAACACTTACCTTTATTTTATAAAATGACTTCCATCTGGTCTGGATCTTCTGGAAGTTTACTTTTTTGGAATTTGATCTTAAATGTGTTTACCTTTATTGTTTTGTGGCAAACACGAAAGTCGATCGAAGACCGAATCCCAATGATGAATCTTATCCTTGCGGTATTGTCGGGATTTTTTAGTTTCCTTGCTGTGTTTTATGGGGATGCCCAACCGTTTCGTGAATTTGTTCCCGAAGCAGCTGCGGGCAGAGGACTAAACCCCCTTCTCCAACATTGGGCAATGATCATCCACCCACCAATCCTTTACATTGGTTATGTGAGTATATCCATTCCATTTGCCATAGCCATGTCAGCTCTTGTTTCAGGTCAACTCTCTGAGGATTGGATGAAGTTCATTCGGAAATGGACTTTGTTTTCTTGGTTTTTCTTAGGAACAGGAATTCTACTTGGATCCAAATGGGCCTACGAAGAGTTAGGTTGGGGAGGGTATTGGGCATGGGATCCAGTGGAAAATGCATCCTTGATGCCTTGGTTACTCACAAGTGCCTTTGTCCATTCCGTTGTCATCCAAGAACGTAGAGGGATGTTAAAGTTTTGGAATATGTTGCTTGTGATCCTTGCCTTCCATTTTAGTTTGCTTGGAACTTGGATCACACGTTCGGGAGTACTCGAAGGTCCACATAGTTTTTCCAAATCCACCATCGGAACACCTTTTATTGTTTATATCATCGGTAGTTTTTTATTCTTCACAGGATTTGTGATTTACCGAAGGAAAGAACTCACACCAGAAAGAAACTTAGAGGCCATCACTTCCAAAGAAGGGAGTTTTTTACTCAATAATTTTCTTTTGGTACTTTCGACGGCTGCCATTTTACTCGGTGTATTTTCTCCGCTTTTGTATGGAAAAGAATTTAAAGCACCTTGGTTCAATTCTTGGGGAGTTCCTGCCGGGATCTTTTTATTATTGCTGATGGGATCGGCACCTCTCCTTGCTTGGAGAAAGGGAGCAGGATCTGTCTTTTTATCCACATTACTCAAACCATTCCTCTTTGGAATTTTTGGTGGGGGAATTTACATCCTATTTTATTCCCAAAACTTTACCAAACCCGACAGTAAGTATGGGGACGTCCTTGCAGAAGTGTATTCGGTTCTCACTGTAGGCATCGGAATGTTTACCATTGCGGGGATTGTGCAAGAATACTACCGCGGGATCAAAGCAAGAAAAGAAGAACACAAAGATGAATCTTTGTTACGAGCCGCCTTAAACCTAATGTTAAAAAACAAACGGAGGTATGGTGGATATTTAGTGCACTTCTCACTGGTTCTCATCTTCATCGGATATGCAGGGAATGCCTTTAAGATCAATACCTCTGTCCGTTTTTTTTATGAACTACAACCTCCTACTTCTGAAGAAATCATCTACCAATCCATCGACAAGGCAATGATTGGTGGTTACCAAATCGAAGCATCCACATTAAAAATCAAACCCGTCCTCATTTCTGGACTCGGTGGTGAACCTAACATTCAAAATGTGATCGTTTCTCAGGAAGCAAGTTATGGAATTTATCGTGGATTGGAAAAAATTGCAACTCTCGAGACTGAAAGAAGATTTTATCCACAAATTTCCCACCTAACAGGTGATTTCGAAACACATATCCCAACAAGTGAACCCGCCATCCATTCCATGGCAAAAGAAGACTTTTACATCCAACTTGGTGCAATCGAAACTTCTGATTTAAAATCGGAAAACCCTGACCTACCGCTGATGTTTATGCAGTATTATTTTACCCCAGGAAGCCAAACTGATAAACTCAAATCCTTCTTAAACTTCCCAAGGCAAATTGTAGCAAACTTAGAAGTTTGGATCAACCCACTTGTGAAATTGATTTGGATTGGTTCCTTATTGTATTTTTTATCTGGTATCTTTTTGTTACTCCCCATCGGAGAAAAAAAGAATCGAACAAAGGAGAGTTAGGTATGACCTATCGAATCATATTGGGAATTCTTTTGTTTTTTGGATCTGCTAGTGTTTTATTTTCACAAAAAACAACAACCAACCTGAAAGAAGAACAACAAATCCAAACCTTTCTCAAGGTAACGGAAAAAATCCGTTGTATTTGTTTGCCAAGCCTTCCCATCCAATCTTGTTCGTTTAATATGTGTGCCGCATCCAGTTATCTCAAAACTTTTATTGAAAATAGAATCAAAGATGGTATGGGTGAGGAAGAGATCATTTCCAAAATGGAAAATGGATTTGGAGATACCGTATTACAAGATCCTATTATACTTATGTTCCAAGAAAACGGAAACCAAGGTATGGTGGATTCCATTGTGTACGGATTTGGTCCCAAAATTTTAGCAAAACCCGATGATACTTGGATCAATGCCACCTTACTTGGATTAGGAATCCTTGGTTTGTTTGGAATTTATCGATACGGAACCAAAAAATCAAAGGACCGGCTAAAACTAGACTCTCCGAACTCCAAAGAATCATTGGCATCCACGACAGACGCCATCAAAGAAAAAATCCGCAAATTCGAAGAATCATAACAGAAGATTACAAATTCCTCCCTCGGTTTCAATTTTGGTTCGGGCCGAGGAGAATGATCTCAATCGCGAGCGAACTTTTGTTCCTTTAAAAATTTCACACCAAAGGAACAGACTCATCCCAATCCTTACGGATTTGGACGAGAGCCGTAACCAAGGCCTCTGTGTCTTTTTTTGTCAATTTGGCATTCAAACTGATCCGTAATCTAGGTGTGGGAACCGTTGGTGGACGAATCGCGCGCACATCAAGACCCATCTCCTGCAATCGTTTGGCATAATACAAAGCTTCACTTTCAGATGGTAATAACAATGGAACGATATGTGTTTCGGTACTCGTGATCGAAAACCCAATCGCCAAAAGAGAATTTTTAAAATCAACGGACAGAGTATGTAACTCAGAACGCAAAGTATCCATCGACCTTAAAAGTTCTAAAGCAAAGATTGCTAATTTGGATACAATCGGAAGTGGTGCTGTGGAAAAAATGAAAGGCCGCATCACATTGACGAGGTGATCACGTCCCATTTTTTTGGTAACAATAATCCCACCTTCCAAACCAAATGATTTTCCCAAGGTATACACTCGGTAGTCAATGGATTGGATGTCATCCATTGTTAAGTCACGAAATAAAATCCCTTTTCCTTCTGGCCCATACACACCCAATGAATGCGCTTCATCCACAACGAGAACAAAGTCGTATTCTTCTTTGAGTTTGAGGAGAGTTTTAAAATCAGGACTATCCCCATCCATACCAAAAAGAGATTCGGTCACGACGATGCGTTTCTGTTTTTTTTGCGGATCTTCTTTGTCGGCCTTATCCAATAATGATTTCAAATGTTGTAAGTCTAAATGGTTGTAGTATTTTTTTTTGGCACCTGAAATTCGAATTCCATCTAAGATGGAAGCATGGTTCAAACGGTCGCAAAACACATAACAATCAGGCGCTGCAATTGAATCAATTAGCCCAAAATTGGCCACAAACCCAGTTGACACGAGGAGTGCCGCTTCTCCATAAACAAAGTTTGCAAATTCACGTTCGAATTGGTCCATGGAATCATAATTCCCTCGGACAAGGCGAGACGCAGTCGAACCAAAGGGATACTCATCTTTCAAGGATTCAAAGTATTCTAACAGATTCGGGTTAGATGTTAGACCCATATAATCATTCGAACAAAAATCAATGCCTTGGTAAGATTTGGTTTCCCGGAACAATTGTTTTTCCTTGATGGATTCCAATTTTTTTTGAATTTCTTGCCAATGACGGTTCACAACGACCAGAATTCCTAGACTGAAATTTTTTCCGATTTAAATTTTGAAAGAATTTGTTAGAATGAACCAAAGAAATGAACCTTTTGCCCCAAGATTCTTTGGAACTCATACAAAACGCTCCTTCCATCGTTTTTTTAACAGGTGCTGGCATTTCGAGCGAAAGTGGGATTCCTACCTTTCGCGGAGAAGGTGGCCTTTGGAAAAACTTCCGAGCAGAGGATCTGGCAACACCCGAAGCCTTTCAAAAGAATCCAAAACTTGTATGGGAATGGTATGATTGGAGAAGGGAAATTTGTCAAAAAGCAAAACCAAACCTCGGCCACCTAATCATCGCAAAATGGCAAAAAAAATCTAGTTCCGTTCATCTCATCACACAAAATGTAGATGGACTCCACCCTCGTGCCGGAAGTGAAACTCTGATCGAATTACATGGGAATATCTTTCGAGTGAGGTGTACAAATTGTACGTCAATATTCCATTTGGAAAAAGATGGATTGGATCATCCAGGACTCAAATTTTGTAAAGAATGTGATTCCCTACTCCGCCCTGATATTGTCTGGTTTGGTGAAGAATACAACCAAAATTTACTCACGAAGAGTTGGGAACTTTGTAAACAATCGCAAGTGGTGATTTTGATCGGAACAAGTGCCAATGTATCGGTTCCAACCAATTTGGCCCAAACCGCCATTCGCAATGGTGCCATCGGGATTGAAATCAATCCAGAGGAAACAAATCTAACACCTTCCATGAAACATCACTTTGATGGGAAATCGGGAGAAGTATTACCTCAAATTTGGAAGGAAGTATTTCCAGATGAAACTATGGAATAAGATTCCTTGTAATCTCAAAAGAGTTAGAGTTAAATTTTAGCTCTAACCGATTAGGAATGAAGTCATGAAATTTTACAGAATGTAAATCTGATATTCTTTGAAATATAATATCTTACACTAACACAAAATTCAATTCTAAAATAGGACTTAAATTTATGCTAACAGTTGTTTTACTTATTTTTTCCAATATCTTTATGACCTTTGCTTGGTATGGTCATTTAAAATATGCAAAATCAAACCAAATGTTTTACGTGATTCTATTTTCTTGGGGTATCGCCTTTTTTGAATATGTGCTTATGGTGCCAGCCAATCGCATCGGGTATACAGTCTACAAATTCGAAGGGTTCCAGTTAAAAATCATCCAAGAGATCATCACCATCTTTGTCTTCATACTCTTTGCCACCTTATTTCTTGGTGAAAGAATCAAATGGAACTATGTGGTGAGTTTTGGTTTGATTTTACTTGCTGGATATTTTGCCTTTGGATTTGGCAATCATTCAAACAGTCACTAAAAATTGAACAAGTGATTCAGCTAAGTTTTCTTTTGGCATGGGACCAATTTCTTTGACGAGACCTACTTGACTGTAAATACGCAAAGTAGAATCCACTTCTCCAAATCCTTTGCCATGACCCACATAATTTCCAACGATGAATTGTAATCCTTTGCGAACAAGTTTGTCCTTGGCATGTTTTTCTAAATCGTTTGTTTCAGCGGCAAAACCCACACGGATGGAGTTTTGAATTTGGTTTTCAGATACATATTCAAACACTTGTTTCAAAACATCGGGATTTTCTTCTAACTCGAGTAAAAGTCCCTTACTCCCTTCCGAGGATCTTTCTTTTTTGATTTTATGTTCTGCGGTCATGATGGGTCGAAAGTCAGCGGGAGCTGCGGCCATCACAAGTAGCGTATCATTTTCCATTTGTGCGAGTACCGCATCTCGAAGTTGCATTGTGGTTTCAACCTCTACGTTTTGTTTGGCGCCAGGAAGATTGGCATATCGCTCTAAGGTATTTCCATGGATGTAGATCACATCCACTGGATATTGTAAAAATGATTTTGCAATTTCATATCCCATTTTGCCAGATGAGGCATTCGAGATGTACCGAACTGGGTCAATCCATTCTCTCGTGGGTCCTGAGGTGACAATGACTCGTTTGAATTTTAAATTCATGAATTCTTTTTGTGGAGTTCGATGATTTGTTCCATAATGGTTTCGACTGTCGCCAGTTTGCCATACCCTTCATCACCACAAACCACTATGCCCTTTTCTGGGGATACAATGTGTACGCCATCGGCCTCTAGTGTTTTTAAATTCCTCTGCACTGCTGGATGGAGATACATCCCAGGATTCATCGAAGGAGCAACTAATACAGGTGAGGTGCAAGCGAGATAGGTTGACGTCACTAAATCATCGGCAATTCCGTTTGCCATTTTTCCAATGATATTGGCGGAAGCAGGAACGACGGCAAACACAGACGCAATGTTTTTGATTTCGATATGGGCCATCCCTGTATCAAATTCATCCACACGTACAGGTTTTCCTGTTAGGGCTTCGAAGGTAATTTTACCCACAAATTTTGTGGCGTTGGAAGTCATGATCACTCGCACAGGGTAACCAGTTTTGGTAAGCCCTCTTACCAAATCACATGCCTTGTAAGAAGCAATGGAACCTGAGACTGCGATGATGATTTCTTTCATTTACCGATCCTCGTAAGAGAGTTCCCGTTCCATTTCGGAATCATGGTCTTCTTCTAATTTCGGCGTGAAAAGGATGGAAATGATTTTGTTTCCTTCCATTTTTTTCACTTTTAAACTACCTTTTTTGATTTGAACGATGCTACCTTCTTTGGGCATATCTTCGTTTTTTTCCATGAAGTAACCAGCAATCGTCCGAACTTCTTCCATATCCGAAGGTTCTTCCCCTTCTAAAATATCTGTTAGGCTAGAGAGTTCGGTTTCACCATCTAAGGTAATGGTTTTCGTTTTTTTATTTTTGGATGTAACATCCACTTCATCGGTATCCGTTTCATCTCGGATTTCACCAAAAAATTCCTCGATAATATCTTCTAACGTGAGTAAGCCGGAGACTCCACCATATTCATCAATAACAATTGCCATATGTTGTTTTTTCTCTCGGAGTTTTGTCATCACACGTTCGATGGACATGGATTCCGGAACCTTTACAAAATCCTTTTCCATGATGACAGTGATTTTTTCCTTTTTGCCTTTGGCGGAAAGATGCTCGGCTTGCCATTTTAAATACTTTTGGACATGGACAATCCCCACAATTTTATCCAAAGTTTGGTGATACACTGGGTATCTGGAAAAACTATGTTCGGCAATGAGGGGAAGGAGTTTATCGATCGTTGATTCTTGTGGGATTCCAATGATGGACAATCGATGTGTCATCACGTCTTTGGCTGTATGTTCGGAAAAATCAAACGTCTTTTGGATGAGTTGCATTTCTGCATTATCAATCCGACCTTGTTTCCTTTGTTCCTCAATGATGATCATCAACTCTTCGGCTGAATGAACATATTTATCACCTGTTCGTTGCAAACGAAAGAGTGTGAGGATTCCACCAGCCAATCGATTCATGATAAACGTAACTGGGAAAAATAAATAGTAGAACAACCACATGGGTGCCGAAACACCTAACGCAATCGCTTCGGTATTTTGAATCGCTAACGTTTTTGGAACCAACTCTCCTAAAATCACATGAAGGAGAGTGATGAGTGTAAACGAAACTCCAATGGAGATACTATGAATGGTGACAACATCCAATTCGATTTGCAACATTCGTAAGGAGCCAGAGACAACACTTGCAAATAATGCTTCACCAATCCAACCAAGGAGTAAACTCGCAACGGTGATCCCCACTTGGCATACCGACAACATATCGTCGATTTTGGAGATGGCTTTTTTGGTGATATGGGACATGGCCCGGTTTTCTTTGACAAGCTCCTCGAGTCGAGAGGGGCGAATTGATACCATCGCAAACTCTGCAGCGACGAAGAAACCATTGACAAAGACAAGGAGGAAGATAAGAAAGATGCCGATTATTTCCATAGGAACTTCAACACCACTAAAGTTTTAAAATCAGGGTCCATTGTATAATGAGGAACAGAATTAAGTATTTTGGACCGATCTTCTAGTGTCGCCTACAATTTGAGACCAAATCCCAGGAAAAGCGAGATGCTAACCACTTTCCTTCCAAAGAGACGAAATCCCTTCCGATAGGCAAATCCCAAAGATGCAGATACCAGTCGTAGAATTATGTCCCTTTTATTGGGCGCTTGCGTAGATCCAAAATCCATCCTCTTTGTAGGCAGCAGGTTCCGAGAGACTTTGGATGGAGATTGAATCAAGAACAGGTAAGGTCGGAAGGTAACCTATTTTTTTTGTCCCAGAACGAAACCAGAAATGTAACCATTGGTGGTGGAGAGAAGGTTCCGACCAAGACTTCCCTAACACTCGTTCTGTGTAAACAATCATCTTAGGCACGGTCCGGTAATCAATACGACGGTATAATTTTAAGAGCGAAATTTCTTCTGAAGTCCCATTGTCGGACCGACAGGACCAACTGAGAACAGGCCCTAGCGAGGAACCATTGGTCATGGCAGGAAAATCCCAAAGGTGCAATCGTTCTTTGTCTTTCAAAATCCGTGATCCTTCAAAGTAAGCTGTGTCGACAAGTGTCAGGCCTTTTCCTTCCATAGAACGCATGTTTGCCGGGCATTTCCAAGAGTATAAATTGAGGGGTTTATGAGTGTCTGTATTTGGATACAAACTAAAGAAAAACACAAACGATTGGTCTTTGATTTCTTTTTTTAAAGAACGGAACAATCCGATACCAGCTTCATTCAAATAAATTTGGATTTTGTCATGATCCTTATTGGAAGAAACAAGCTCTTTTACCGTGTCTAAAATTTCCGATGCGTCTGGCCTTTGGGTTCTTACCATTTTCCAATTCAATTGGTTTCGTTTGGTTTCCTTAGGATTGAACGTGAAGAGATAAAATTCCTCTTTGTAAGGGAGTAGTAAGACGGTAGGTAATTTCACCGATTCAAGAGAACGTGTGTTTTCTTCTTCATTCTTTCGTTGGATACCATTTTCGGATTCTCTGCTCTCAGCATAAGTAGAATCAAAAAACTTAGATTCTCTAGCAGTAGAAAATCCTGACAAAAATTTAAACTGTTGGTTCACAAAAGGAATTTGGAAAAGGGAATGAGGGCTTCCCTTTTGATTCTTTTGGATTTTCACAGCATTGTATTTAAAGAGAGTATCAAATAATCCCCAAACATCATTGTCATCTCGCAAATGGCTCAAAGCATATTCGAAAAATAAATCCGTGGAGAATGCAAGTGGTCTGTAATTGCGAATGGTATATAAATCTTCGTAAGGATGATTGGATAAATAATCACTGACTCCTTCCCGGATGTTTCCATTCACTGGGCCTTTTTTTCCCGATGCAATATGGGCAAAAATAAATCCAAAGTTTCGTAAAAACTCAGCGGCATAAAAAGCATTTTCTTCATCCAAAATCCCACGGCTTTTCGTAAGTTCAATGGTTGATTTCCGATACTCTTTTCGATAGATTTGGTTGTAACCTTGTAAAATGGTAGCGGCATATTCGAGCCTTCTCCATTTTTTTTCCTGAGCCATATAGATGATCTCATCTGTCATTCGAGAAGCCAATTCTGGGTTCTGGTCCATTAACATTTGTGAGATGCGAAGTTTAGGCCAGATATCTGCCTCTGTTAACTTTTCAGGGTCTTTGATTTTTTGTAAGGCTTTGAGTGCCGAATCGGCTCCGCTCACTTTGTATAAGGTTACGGAAATTAAATCTTTTACTTCTGCAAGGGACATTGGCTCATTTAAAAAAGGATGATTGATATCAGAAGACCAATTGCTCAAATCCAGTTTTAAATAAAAGTCCAAGGATTTTTTGTATTCTTTTTGAAAGTAGGAAAGAGCACCTAACTTCACATAAATTCGATTCAGTATAGATGTTTTTTTGCCTCGTGCTGATTTTAAAAAATTCAAATAAGATTCTTCGGCACTGATATAATCACCAGATAAGATCTGAAAAAATGCCAATCTTTCAATTGAGTTTTCATTTGTATTTCCATCTGTGATTTTTTCCAAATCCATAATCATTTTTTGAAAGTGGATTCCTTCTTTCACAAATCCCAAATAGGACAATTTTGCTGGTAAATCTTCATCAATCCGATCAAGGAGTGGGATCCATTCTAAATTGGTATCTTCAAAAAAAGGTGAACTCACTCGCATGATGTTCACAAAATGTTTGTGCATGTCCTTGTCTTTGCCAGTGGGAAGATCAATGTAGTATTGCAGACGGAAAACACGACAAAGGGCATAGTATGGTTTTGTTTTTTGACAATCCATTCGAACCATTGTTTTTTTTTCATCTTCTCCTGATTGGAAAAGATTGGTTCGCATGTTCTTTGCTAAATTACGAAAATAGGTATTGGGTTCTTTTTGGATGTATGTATCCAATGTTTTGATGGCTTGGACTTCGTCTCCTTGGGATTGTTTCCAAAGAGAAGTGAGTAAAAAATCTGCAAAACTATACTCCCCTTTTTTTGTCCGAAGGTCATAAAGAATATTCGCGATCCCGACTTTGTCTTTTTTTTTGAGGTAGTATTCGCCAAGCATCAGATAAAAATCAATTTCTTGGTTGGGTGAGAGTGTGTCTGGAGATTTGAAACGAAAATCATCTCGGATGGTCAGTTGTTCCTTTCCTTGGATGAGTAATTTTCCTTGTGTTCCAGAAACGACCCAACCATGATTTCTTTGGTTTTGTGCGTATATAGATGTAAGGGAACCAAAGATGATGAAACTGAAAAAAATAGAAAGTGACAGTCGACTCTTCATCGTATCTTTGATTCTCTAGGACCAAGGGATTTGGTCAAGTGACATAAAGGGAAATGGCAGAAAGTTTCGATTACCAAACCATTGTGGAAAGTTTTGACGAATTCCTCATCATCATGGATGGGAATTTAGAAATCCAATTTTCGCAAACCTCTCCCAACCTCTACCTCCCCAAAGATTCCATCGGGACCGGCAAACACATCAAAGAACTCCCCATTATCCCAAGAGATGGACTCATTTTATCCAATCTTTGCCAGGAAACCTTAAGCCGACGGATTCCATTCCAGTTTTTTACCTCACTCCTTGGCAACCAATACCGCATCGTGGGACGGTTCCTCGAGACAAAAGTGGGGCCTTGTGTCATCTTACGAGGTGAACCCAATTTTAATATCGAAGGTGTCATCCTTGATAGTGGCCCCTATGTGATTTTTCGTTACAAATTTGATTCTGAATTTTTGATCACCTATGTTTCTCCCAATGTTTCGCTTAACCTAGGTTATCAAACAGGGGATTTTAAAAAAGGGATGTTGAAGATAGAAAATTTAGTCCATCCTGATGACAAAAAACAAATCGAAATTGAAGAAAAAGAATACATCAATCAAAAACAAAGGACTTACCAAAGAGAGTTTCGTTTCAAAAAACCAGACGGTCACTATATCTATATTTCGGAATATAGCGTTGTTAGTTATTATGATTCTTATCCGACAGAAAAAATTTCTTATCTCTCAGACATTAGTGAACGAAAAGAAAAAGAATTAGAGATTAAAAACCAAAGAGACGAACTGAACCGAATCCGAGTTTTGTTCGAAGAAACAAACGCTGCCGCCAATGTGGGAGCTTGGGAAGTTGATTTGGTTCACAATTCGATTTATTGGGCAAAAGAAACCAAAAGAATCCATGAAGTACCGGAAGACTATGTTCCGAATTTAGAAACTGCATTCCAATTTTATCCAGTGGAATCGGAACAAATTGCACTAAAGAAAGCATTCGAAGAAGCCATCAAAAATCGTAAATCCTATGAACAGATTTTACAAATCAAAACATTCACAGGTAAATCCAAATGGGTTCGCACCATTGGTCACGGTGTTTTTGAAAATGAGAAATGTATCCGTGTGTTTGGAAGTTTCCAAGACATCACAAATAGTGTCAATTTAGACAAACAAAAAGAAGAAGCCTTATCCAAACTGGAAACCATTTTGGATGCCACAACTCATGTGACCATCATCGGAACAGATATAAATGGAATCATCACTCATTTTAATAAGGGTGCTGAATACCACTTACAATACACAGCGGAAGAAATGATTGGAAAAACATCTCCATCCATCCTACACAAAGAAGATGAAGTTTTATACCGTGCAGAATCTTTATCACAAGAATTCGGTGTTCCAATTTTTGGATTCGAAACTTTTGTCCACAAAGCAAGATTAGGTGCCTTTGATTCTCACGAGTGGACGTATATCAGAAAAGATGGTACCGAATTCCCAGTGCAACTTGTGATCACAGCGAGCAAAAACCCAAAAGGTGAAATCACCGGGTTTTTGGGGATTGGGATTGATATTTCCGCTCAAAAAGCCACCGAAGAAGCGTTACGCGAGAGTGAAAGGCGTTGGCAGTTTGCCCTGGAAGGTTCGGGAGATGGGATTTGGGATTGGAATGCAGAAACAGACCAAGTGTATTTTTCCAATCAGTGGAAGGCCATGCTTGGATATGCTGATTCGGAAATCGGAACCGATATTTCGGAATGGGAAAAAAGAGTACACCCCGATGATCTAAACCAATGCCTTCTCGCTTTGGAAAAACATTATAATGGTGAGACCAATATTTACATGAACGAACATCGTATGAAGTGTAAAGACGGTAGTTATAAATGGATTTTGGATCGAGGAAAGGTCATCGAACGCAACGAAGATGGAAAACCATTACGGGTGATTGGAACCCATACAGACATCACCCACAGAAAGATTTTAGAAAATGATTTGATCATTGCCAGAGAAAAAGCAGAAAATGCATCAATCGCAAAATCTAATTTTTTAGCAAACATGAGCCACGAGATCCGTACTCCCCTCAATGGTGTGATCGGATTTGCAGACCTTCTCATGCGCACCGACCTAAATCAAGTCCAAAGAAAGTACATGGAGACAGTCCATTTATCTGCATTGTCTCTACTCGATTTGATCAACGATATCCTTGACTTTTCCAAAATTGAATCCGGTAAGATGGAACTTTATAAAGAAAGGGTGAATATTTTTGATTTACTCCACCAAATTGCAGAAATCGTCAAACACAAAGCTTACGAAAAAGGATTGGAACTCATCTTAAATATTTCCCCCAAAGTTCCAAGAAATGTATTTGTAGATTCATTGCGACTGAGACAAATCCTTTTGAATTTGATTGGTAATGCGCTGAAATTCACACTCAAAGGTGAAATCCAAATCAAATTAACAGCAACGCCTGTAAATCAAAATGAATTTGAATTTTTATTTGAAGTGATTGATACAGGAATTGGAATCAACAAAGAAAACCAAAACAAAATTTTTGAAGTATTTGCCCAAGCAGATAGCTCCACAACACGTCAGTTTGGTGGAACAGGACTCGGACTTTCCATATCTTCAAAATTGTTACAGTTATTTGATTCCAAGATTGAATTAGAATCAGAACTAAACCATGGTTCTAGATTTTACTTTAAATTCACTACAATCGCGGACAACGAAAGAAACAAAGAACCAGACTTACATTCGATTCAAAAAGTAATGGTTGTGGATGACAATGAAACCAATCTTTCTGTCGTCAAAGAAATGCTTTCCTATAAAAACATTGAAACGTATACATTCAACTCTCCAATTTTAGCACTGCAAGACTTCCAAAAAGGAAACAATTATGACGTGATCATCTCAGACTATAATATGCCTGAAATGAATGGACTTGAGTTCATCGCCCAACTGAAAAATATGGCACTTACAAAAAAAGAAAAACTCCCTTTCTTTACCATCCATTCCTCTTCCAATGAAGACATCATTTATGAAAAAGGAAAAGAGTTGGGCGTTGGTGTCATTTTACTCAAACCAATCCAAACCAATATTTTATATGAAAGTCTTTTTGATCTGATCTCAGGAAGGCATTCTGATACAAACACTACAAAAAAGGAAAAATTCCAACCCATCATCACTAATGAAAAAACAAAAGTAATGATTGTGGAAGACAATCCGGTAAACATGATGTTAACGAAAACGATTGTATCAAAAATTCTGCAATCAGCAATCATCATCGAAGCTACGAACGGATTGGAAGCTGTAGAGCATTTCAAAAAGACGGAGCCAGATCTCATCTTAATGGACATCCAAATGCCAGAAATGAATGGTTATGATGCTACGAGAGAAATCAGAAAATTGAATATTGGCCACAATGTTCCGATCATTGCACTCACAGCAGGCACGCTTTCGGATGAAGAAAACAGATGTTTGGAAAGTGGTATGAATGATTACATTTCAAAACCTGTTGTCCTAAATACGATTGCGGAGAAACTGAAACACTGGCTTTTGAAACATTAATGCTGATAACGATTGTCCGAAAGAGGCCATTTCTTTCTCATGGACATTGTGCTAGTCTCTGTATCCAAACTTTCCAAAACCATCGGCGAAAAAAAACTTTTTTCTAACTTAGATTTCTCCATCAGTGAAGGAGAAAAACTTGCCATCGTTGGGATCAACGGATCAGGTAAGTCCACACTGCTACGTGCCATCTTAGGGAATGAAGAAACAGATTCTGGCCAAATCATCAAAAACAACCAACTTAAAATTTCCCTCCTGGATCAAAATCCTATCTTTGATCCAAAAGAAACCATCCTCGATCATATTTACAAAGGGGATAACAAACTCGTAAAAACCATCCGTAAGTATGAAGATATTTGCGAACGTATGAGCGAAGGAGAAGAAGGTCTCGATGATGAATTCACAAATGCTTCCCAAGAAATGGACAGACTCTCTGCATGGGATTATGAACAACAAATTAAGTCCATTTTACGCGAATTAGGCGTCGAAAAATTAGAACGAAAGATGTCTGAATTATCAGGTGGAATGTTAAAAAAGGTAGAACTTGCCAAATCCCTCATTGATGAAAGTAATTTACTCATCCTCGATGAACCAACCAACCATTTGGATGTAAAATCCATTTTATGGTTAGAAGATTATTTGGCTGGTCTTGACAAAGCCATTTTACTCATCACACACGACCGTTATTTTTTAGATCGCATCGTAACAAAAATTTTGGAACTTGATCGTGGTAATTATTTTTTATACGAAGGCAACTATTCCATTTATTTAGAACGAAAGGTAGAACGAGAAGAAACCCTTCAAAAACAAGAAGATAAAATCAAACAATTCTTGAAACAAGAAGTGAAGTGGCTGAAAAGACAACCCAAAGCTCGGACAACGAAACAAAAAGCAAGGATTGACCGCGCAAACGAACTACAAACGAGAGAAAAACGAGAAATCCAAAAAGATTTAGAACTCAGTGTCGCCGCAAAACGCCAAGGGAAAACCATATTAGAGATTCATAATCTTAAAAAATCCATTGGTGACAGAGTTCTCATCAATGAATTTACCTATACCTTCAAAGCCAAAGAAAGACTCGGGATCATTGGCCCCAATGGGATAGGGAAATCCACTCTTCTCAATTTGATGGCAGGTCGACTAACACCCGATAGCGGTTATTTGAAACCAGGGCTCAATACCAAAGTTGGGTACTTTGACCAAACGAGTGCTGAACTTCCATTAGATCGAAATGTACTCGAATACATCAAAGATGTGGCAGGTGAGATGATTGAAACCGAATCAGGTGAAAAAATTTCAGCAGCAAAAATGTTGGAACGGTTTTTATTTGATGGGAAATTACAATACACACCGATCGCCAAACTATCGGGTGGTGAAAGGCGCAGGCTTTATCTTGTTCAAATTTTAATGACAGGGCCAAACTTTCTCATCTTGGATGAACCAACCAATGATCTCGACATCCAAACCCTTTCCGTTTTGGAATCTTTTTTAGATGAGTTTCCTGGAACGGTAGTGATTGTTTCGCATGATCGTTATTTTCTCGACCGAACGGCAGAAAGCCTCCTCATCTTTCGCAAAGAAGGCAAACTCGACCATTTCATTGGAACCTTTTCTTCCTTTTTGGAAACTGATTCACTCGAAACCGAAAACGAACTAAGTTCTATGAAACCGAATTCCCCCCAAGAAATGGTAAAAACGATTGAAAAACCCAAACATTCGAAACAAGACCAAAAGAAAATCCAAACACTCGAAAAAGAAATCGCTTCTCTTGAAGGGAAAAAGGCAATTTTAGAATCAAAATTGAGTACATTCGCAAATGATCATATGGAACTGAACAAAATATCCGAAGAAATCCAAACGATTGAGACGGAAATTCTTTACAAAATGGAGGAATGGGAAATGTTTCAAACCGAATGAAAACGGTCCAGTATACAAGAATTCTCCTTTGGACCCCCATCATCCTCATTGGGTATTTCATCTCAGCACAAATTGGTTCAATATTGCATTTCTCAATAGCCAAGTTTCACCTGTTTGGCCACCGGAAGGTGTAGGCCTTTCTTCTCTTTTACTCCTTGGACCTGTGGCTTTACCGGGAATTTACCTCGGCGCCACCCTTGCCAATTTCTACAATAACCCACATTTCCAAACAGCGTTTATTATAGGAATTGGAAACACTCTCAGTAGTTACGTCAATTACCGCATCATCAAACGAGTGACAGAAAAAACGGATCCTTTGTATTCCACAAAGGATTTAATTTATTTCCTAAGCATTGGAACCTTTCCTGGATCTTTGATTAGCGCCGTGATGGGAGTGACGAGTTTATGGTATTGGGATTTTTTATCATCTGAATTGTATTTTAATGTTTTCTTTACTTGGTTTTCAGGAGAGATGCTTGGATTTCTCATCGTTGCCCCACTCCTGTATGTTTGGTTTTATCCCAAATCCAAATTAAACTTAGAACTTTCAAAACAATTGGAACTTTTTTTATGGATCGTCATCGTATATATTTCTGGATCCATTGCGTTCAGTGATGAATGGCCCCTCCTCTTTGTTCCCATTCCCTTCGTGATTGTCACAAGCATTCGCTTCCGTCAATTTGGGGCCACCTTGTCAACGGTAGTTTTATCATTCATTGCAGTCACACTCACCATTGAAGGGAAAGGTGTCTTTGCAAGACGTGATGCGAGTGGACTTTCGATCAATGATTCACTTATCTTTCTGGACGCGTTCTTATTTTGTATCAGTGGGATAGCTTACTTCCTTGTGACGGCCACGCGCGAAAGAGAACGAGCCCAAGAAACGTCTCTAAAATCATTACAAGTGTTAAACGAACTGAAAGAACAAGCCAATGAAGAACTAGAACAAAAAGTTTTAGAACGAACTGCTGTCATAGAGGAACAAAGGATCGAAATCGAAAAACAATTGGATATGGCAAAAAGAATCCAAGAATCCCTTTTCCCTCAAAAAGAAATTATACCTAATGGTGTTGAGATTTTATTCAAAAACATTCCCATGATGAAAGTGGGAGGTGACTTGTATGACATTGTATGGAGACACGACAAGCAAGAGTTAGGTGTATTTATTTGCGATGTGTCTGGGCATGGAATCCCTGCAGCCCTTTTAAGTGCCCTTGTCAAAACTTCACTTGAAAAATGGAAAGAAGACCCAAGTGACTTGAAGGAAAGTTTGGAATCCATCCGTAATCAAATCATACCGAATTTAAGAGAACATTTTGTGACGGCAAGCTTTGTCCATCTACATACAGAATCAGGAGCACTTACATTTGCTCGTGCAGGCCATTTCCCTTTATTCATCATTCGAAAATCAGGTGCCCTTGTTAGCTTAAAACCAATGGGTAGGATCATCACTCCCATCTTTGATATCCTTGCGGAAGAAGAAAAATTCCAACTGGAAAAAGGTGATTTGATTGTGATGCTCACCGATGGCCTCACGGAAGCAAGAGACCCGTCTTCCTTACAAATGTTTGGTGAAGATAAACTACTCCACTTGGTTCGAGAACTACGAAACCAACCACTCGTCCAGATCCAAGACGAAGTTTTCCAATCGGTGATCCACTTATCTGGAGGAATCCAAGCCATCCAAGATGACTTAACTCTTGGGCTCATTCGTTATACGGGTGTCAGTTGATACTTTCGATTCAAACAAAAGAATCTTTACTCATGAAAAAATGATTCTTTTGGGAATGTTCAATTTATCCTTGGTTTCAGGTTTGAGTTAAAAATTCTTCAATACAAGGGAGAAGGATTTCGGTTCGCTCCGTTTCATTCATGGGACCTATGTCTCCACCTTTATTGAATCGACTCACTGATTTGTGATAGTCGGAATAATTAACAAGTGATCCCAGTTCGATAAGTTCTATGGAATTGCCTTGAATTTGCCTGATATAGGCACTACAAGAAATATAAGAGCCGAAACTCGTTTTCTGCTTACGAAAGTACATAATTTTATATACAACTCCATACGGAGTATGGCTTTTTAAGTTTTCCGGGAATTGTTTCTTTTTGGTATCCATCCAGTCATGGATGTTCATCCCTTTGGGAAGTGGCACAGGATTTTTCGGATACATCCTTCTTTCAGGTGGAAGCAAACTTACGCATTGCAAAACCAAAAAAACAAAACTAAGGAATCCAATTTTTTTGGTCCAAAAAAAATTACAAATTGGGTACTTAACGTTCATAAATCCACCTTTCCTCCTTTCAACCAAAACATAAGAACAAACATACGCTGCTCCTTTGTTTATGGGGCATCATTTGTTTCTTGTGCCACTTCATTTCGTAGGTTTAGTTGGATTTCATCAGTGGCTTCCTGGAATCCCTGTATATACATCGCAGAAAATGTATTTGGTTCATTGAGAGCATTGCCATAATCGCGCATTTGGAACCGATACGGTACCAAAACATACCAAGGACTCAAATACCTTGTCGCCAATTGGGTGTTTGTTTTCTCCAAAACCAATCGGTTTTGATAATATAGTTTAACCGTAACGTCTAAACTTAACTTTTGTTGGCATGGGTATATACAAAGAGTTAACATTTGTAATACTTGGCCTAGATTCCCTTCATCCCAATCACTCTTAGGACGATTTGCCACAACAAAAAGTACATAGTCTGTTTTCACATTTGTGAGTTCGAAATTTTTATCTTCTATGTTATGGATATAAATTGTTTTCCATTTGTAACGAGAACTTCCGATTTCCTTTTGTTTTTTAAGAAAGAATTCACTCCAAGGCATTCCAAACATGGGATTGGTTTCAACAAATCGTTTATGACCTTTCTGATAAAAAACTCGGTTTTGATTTAAAATGGTAATGGACTCACCAATTTTGTCTTTCTGCCATTCTTTTGGAAAGGGTTTGAGTTGGTTTTCTAAATTGACAAAGGCACATTGAGTCAAACATAAGAGACAACTAAATACGAGATATTTCACAGATAGATCATTCCTTTCATTGAGGAGGGGTTAAAAATTCTTCGATGCATGGGAGAAGGATTTCGGTGCGTTCTTTTTCATTCATGGGACCAAGTTCTCCCCCTTTTGGAATGTTTGAGATCGAATAGTCTGCATAATTGACATTCGAGACCATTTCGATCAGTTCCACCGCATGTTTGTCTGTTTGGCGAACATAAGCCCCACAAGAGATATAGGATCCTAATCTTGTGAATTCTTTTCGATAGAACATAATCTTATAAGAATTTTCATAGGGAGAATAGTTACGGAGTCGGTCTGGGAATTGTTGCTTCTTTGTTTCCATCCAATCATGGATGTCCATTCCTGCAGGTAACTTGACTGGATTTTTCGGATACACTCGCCTTTCGGAAGGTAGAAGGCTAACGCAACTCGTCCCCAATACGAGAGAGACACCGAGGGTCCAAATACAAAGTACGGATCGTACGAAAGGAAAAGGGCAAAGGAATGAATCTTTAGAAACAATCAAATTGTTTCGCTCAAAGAATTTCCATCGAAACAGACAAAGGATACGATGGATCTCTCTTAAAAAATTTCCCCGTTTTTGGTAGTCCTTGAGTTCCAAAATTCTATAACCTCCACTTACCAGGCCGGCCTAAGTTTTGGTAACGCCCTCCAGGGATATGCATCGGGTTGTGACCACCTCCCGACTTAGGATGATGGAACTGGGTTCCTCTACCATGGTAAGGAACTCCATACCGATAGGAATTTCCATGATACGGGATGTGATTTTGACGGTAATATGGACCACTCTCCTCTTGATTTCTTGAGTAATAGGATTCATTTCCCATGTCCGGAGTGATACACCCCACACTAAAGAAGGAAAGTCCTCCAAGAAACAAAAGGGAAATGATCCACCTAACTATCTTTTTACGATTCATGGTTTGGATGGATTCATAATTGATTTGGTTCATCATGAGTGAAGTATAGTGGCCAAACGATGATTCTGAAATGGAGGGTTTCCGCATTTGCGGATAATACCTATACGAATGATTTTTCTGGGATCAAAAGGAGAGGTCGGAATCGAAAGCAAATTATGTCACCTTGCGCCCTTGATGCGGAGGAGGCGCAAGCCGTCCGAAGGACCGAAGCGAAAGCGAGAGTCCGGAGCAAGCAAGGAAAGGCGCCCTAATTCGTTCTTGTTTCCCTCGTTATAGTTCAAAATGATGGAAAAATCAGTTAAATTTTCCGCAGGAAGTGTGCCCATCCATGGCAAATATCTATTACGACGACAGTTGCGATCTCAATCTCCTTAAAGGTAAAACCATTGCAGTGATTGGCTACGGAAGCCAAGGTCACGCCCAAGCTCAAAACATGAAAGATTCTGGTTTGAAAGTCATCATTGGACTTCGCGATGGATCCAAATCAGTCAAAGAAGCAAAAGAAGCTGGTTTCGAAGTTTATAATGTAGCAGAAGCTTCCAAAAAAGCGGACATCATCCAAATCCTTGCTCCAGATACCATCCAAGCTGACATGTATAAGGCGGACATTGAACCAAACCTGTCAGAAGGGAAAGCTCTTGTTTTCTCTCATGGATTTAACATCCACTACGATCTCATCACTCCTCCAAAAAACGTAGACGTGTATATGGTGGCTCCTAAAGGACCTGGACATTTAGTTCGCCGTGTGTATACAGAAGGTGGTGGAGTGCCTTGCCTTATCGCCATCTACCAAGATGCAACAGGCCAAGCAAAAGCTCGTGCACTCGCACACGCAAGTGGAGTTGGTGGAGGAAGAGCAGGAATTTTAGAAACCTCTTTCCGTGAAGAAACAGAAACAGACCTTTTCGGAGAACAAGCAGTTCTTTGTGGTGGTGTGGCAAACCTCATCATGAGTGGATTTGAAACTCTTACCGAAGCTGGATACGATCCAGAGATCGCTTACTTTGAATGTTTGCATGAAGTGAAACTCATCACGGACCTGATCTATGAAGGTGGCCTTGCTCGTATGCGTTTCTCTATCTCTGACACAGCAGAGTATGGAGACTATATCAGTGGACCACGTGTGATTGATGCTGGTGTGAAAGCTCGCATGAAAGATGTTCTCACTGACATCCAAAAAGACAAGGGAGCAGCGTTTGCAAAACGTTGGATGGCCGATACAAAAGCTGGATACCCTGAATACAAAAAACTCAAAGAAAAAAATGCGGCACACCCAATTGAAGCAGTAGGAACTAAACTACGTTCCATGATGAAGTGGCTCGCAAAGTAATTGTTTAGGTAACTTTAGTTAAAAGAAAGAAAGGAAGAAGGATTATATATGAAAGTAACACAAAAGATTGTACTCGCAGCACCTGCACGAACTCCTTTTGCACAAATTGGCAAGGCGCTCGCTCAGTATCCAGGCCACCACTTAGGGAAACTTGTTGGTGATGAAGTTATGAAACGCAGTGGTTTGAAACCAACTGACATTGACGGTGTGATTGTGGGAGAGGGTTTTGCCAATGCACCAAACTCTGCTCGTGTGATTGCAAACCTCATGAACCTGCCTTTAGAAATTCCTTGTTTAACAGTGGCAAACAACTGTGTATCAGGTCTCGAAGCAGTGGCAGAAGCATCTCGCCGAATTATGTTAGGTGAAGGGGAAGTTTTCCTCGTGATTGGTGAAGAATCTCAAACTTCTATGCCTTTCGTTGTGAAAAATGCTCGCCTCAACAAAAAAACAAACAGCTTAGATTCACTTGTAAAACTCCTTCCAAACGACCTTCCAGAAGGTGTGGAACTTCGTGATACATTGGAAGATGGTCTTGGTGATGGAGAAACTTCTTATGGGATGCAAGTCACAGCAGAAATCCTCGCACAAAACTACGCACTTCCACGTGAAACGCAAGACAAAGTGGCTTACGAATCTTTCAAAAGAGCTTTCGAAGCAACTCAAGAAGGTCGTTACAAACCGTATATTATGGAAGTAAAAGACGATGAAGGGAACATGTTACAAGCTGACGAAGCAGTTCTCCTTCGTGAAGGTCTTGTGAAAAACCCAACTCGTATGGGTCGCGCAATGCTTATGTTTGATAACCCAGCAATGAAATTTGATGCTTGGAAAGAAAAGTACGGAAAAGATTTAAAAAAATCACATGGCCCTACGGTTTCCATCTTCAATGCAAGCCCACGTTCTGATGGAGCGGCTGGAATCATTGTCGCTTCTGAAGCTGCTGCAAAAAGATTAGGTCTGAAAGCAGAAGCAGTGGTCACAGGTTTCAAAATGAAAGGTGTGGATCCTAACCTTATGGGACTTGGACAAGCAGAAGCAACTCTTGGACTACTCGAAGAAGTTGGCGAAAAAGTGGAAAACATCGACGTGATCGAAATCCATGAAGCATTCGCAGCAACTGCAGTGGCAGCTCTTGAAGAAATCAAAATCAGAACAGGATTTGATTGGGAAAAGAACTTTGATGCCAAAAAGATCAATCCAAATGGTGGATCTATCGCCATTGGACACCCGTTTGGTGCGACTGGGGTTCGCCTCCTACACAATGCGATCATGGACTTCCATGAAAACAAAGATGCAAAAAAGGTTCTCGTGACTGCTTGTGCACACGGTGGAATTGCAGGATCAATGATTGTAGAAAGACCATAATTCGAATCTAAGATTCAATTACGTTCGTTCGAAAGATCGATTAAAAAGCCAAGGGTAACACCTTGGCTTTTTTTGTGGGGAAATATTTTAAGAAATCGAATGATGCAAAAGGTGAACTCTTTTGAAAAGAATTTCCGGTTTTTCGGAAGAGGTTTGTAAGAAAGGATGGGTTGTGGTAGAGAGGACGTATTGGGTGGCGGGTGGTTAACCCCACCCAATTCAGGGCGGGGATACTAGATTCACACCTTCCCACCAAACCTCTCAAGCATCGGGACAATCCCATCCCGAGACTGCCTTGCGGTATCGTAACCTGGAAAGATCTTAAACAATTTCAGATAAAATTGTTTTTCTTTTCGCTTCGTTCCACTACTCGTTCGCTCTAAAATATCTTTCATATACAAATGAAATTCAAGATAACCAAGTTTAAATTTCCCATCCACATTCAATTTACCTCCCAAACGAAAACGAATCGGTGAATTCATGCTCACATGCGAGAATGATGGAACTTTTTCTTGGGATGGAGTTGGAGAAATCAAAACAGTTTCTTTCATATCCATCTCTATAAAATCTTTACCATCAGGAAGTTGGACTAAAACCTTTCCTTCTCTTCGAAACTCTATCTGATATGATAAATATTCTTCATTCGTTTGATCGAATGGGTTTATCTCAATTGTCAAATGGTGATCTAATACTTCAGATGAACGAGTGATCACATTCCCTTCTCTCTGGCCAATCATGAACAATCGATTACCTTCACTTGGGACTGAAAACTTATAAAGCGTGCCTGGTTCCGGTAAGTCTTTCCCTGAAACGATCAACTCGCTATGGAGAGGTGTTTGAGTCACTGTGTGAACATCAATCATGTTCGTATCAAACAACTCTTTACTCATTGATTCTTTACTCATTGATTCTTTATCATTAGATTTGAGGTTTTGTTTGATCCGAAACAGTTCCGAAGATTTCAATTTTGCCAAAGCAAGTCTTTGCATGACAACGATTAGGAGAAGTACGGCAACAAATAATACCAATACGAACACCCAGATTTCATAGGTGATCATCTTCTCTTCTAAGATTCGAATTTGTTCTAACGAATAGGGTTTCATACTGGGTCCAAATACATATAAAATCGTTTCTTCAAACGAAGCTCTCTAAAAGTATCGTCTTCTATCGTTCAGAAAAATACCCTCCGAATCGAAAAGAGATCGACTCTCGTTCAAAAGTTCCCATTTTATAACACTATGTCGGGTTACAAAGTATCCTTTTTTATACTAGTCCTATGTTTCATATCCTCCCTTTATTCACAAAATCATTGGGAAGATTATATAGCTGAAAAAAATATTGGATCCACCTATCCAATATTTGGTGATAATGTAAATCTAAGAGATGCAAGTAACATAAACGGAAAGGTAATCAAAAAACTCAATTTAGGTAGTTCTGTTAAAGTCCTCACAAAAACGAACCAAATCTTAGAACAGAATTCAGTAAAAGAATACTGGTATAAGGTACAAGTTGGTGAAGAGATAGGTTATCTTTGGGGTGGTTTAATTGCAGACTATTCGTTCCCATTCAAAGAATATTTGGTACTTTGTAAAAATCTAGGAATCAAAACTCGTAAATTAGAATTAAAAATCATTCAGGATTCCAAACTTTTAAGCCACGGTAGTTGGGAAGTTGGCCCAATGAGCAATGAAACATGGGACCATACGATTTACGAATCCAAACAATTTTCACCAAGTCCAAATGCATTATTTGCTATCAAATTTTTAATCTTTTCAGAAATTGAGTATGGTTATTCAAATGAACAAATATTCATTTTGAACTCAGAGAATAAAATTTCACCACAGTTTTCTTGGAATCCCGGAGCATGTGACCCACCATCCTGTTCTGAGACATGGTTGGTATTTCCAAAGGATACTTTACCAGAAGATAAAAAGATCTCTCGTAAATTGGTAAAAGGGAAAGATAACACGATCATCGAAGTGATGCATAGTTTCGATGTGGAGGATCCAAACCAACATGACTATTACCAAACGGAATATACTTGGAATGGATCATTATTTCAAAAAAAGGAAAAATAGAATCGAATGAAAAAACAAATCATCATCGTAACTTTAATCGCTTTTTCATTTCCAAGTTTTGCTTGGAACAACCATGCAGGAATCACCTATCTAATCTTAAAGGACCACTGGAAGGATCAAAAAACTCCAATGGTCAAAGTTGAATCGTTAAAATCATTTTTGACGAAAGAAAAAAACTCCATCCAAGAAACTCTTTCCATTTCTGAAGAATGGGCTTTGGCACGACTTCCTCATCTAACAAAAACCAAAGATGAGTTAAAATTTTCCAATCTCACAAAAGAAAGTGATATTGTGACACAATTTTACAAAGCACTCCGTGTGAATCCCAATCACAAAGCAACTCTCTATGTCCAATCTGTTCCCAAAAAGAATGGAAAACTCCATCCGCTTGGACAACTCACTACTTTAAATGAAAAAGGTAAGTTGGTAAATGAAACCTTTCTTTCTTTGCAAGAAGGACAGATGATTGGCGCAGATGAAGTATTAGTATCAGCTACTGATGAACCTGACTATGATTTGGACCTGCATCTGTTTGAAGATAGTGTCAGTGAGGTTGGAAAAGTATACGGTTTTGGTTACCAACCTTTTGGAAACCCTGCTGTCGAATATTCATCACAAGCACCATTCCATATGGGATTTTTTTATGAACCAAAAATCATTTTTACATTAGCAGGTTTTTTAAAACGTACCTATCCTGAATTAAGAATCCATCAATTTACCGAATTATCGAAGTTAGCTTTTTCAAAAGGACATCCTTATTGGGGTTATCGATTTGCTGGATGGGCTCTCCATTATATCCAAGATCTGACTCAACCTTACCATTCATCCGTGTTACCAAGAGTGGGTGCATCGAAACAAATTGGAGTTCAGCTTGTATCGATAGTAGGTTACCAAACTCCGAAGGATAACATGATTCAATTTGTTTCTGGTCGCCATACATTGATCGAAGAATACCAATATTACCTAATCAAAAATCTAATTATGACTAAAAATTGGAATCACCCAGTTGTAACTTCGATTATGGCATTTGGTGCCAATGATCATGTTGAATGGAAAAGTTTAGATGACCTGCGTGTCAATGTTTGCAAAGAAGCATATGATGCAGGCGAACCTACAGATGAACAATTGGAAAATTTAAACATTCCAAAGTATGAAACATTGTATGAGGAAAACCATCCAATCCATACAATATTAGCATCTTTACTTAGAAATACATCCAAACATACAAGGGCATATTTGGATGCCTTACCAAAAAAAAATTAGTCGATAGGTTCGATAGCAAAACGTTCGAGTAGTTCCAATGGAATAATTTCTAACGCTCGTTTGTGGGTTGACTCTAAAAATACTTTTGGAGCAACCCCATTGCGGTATGCCTCCAACCATCTCGATGCACATAAACACCAATGTTCGCCCGGTTTGACTCCAGGGAAGGCATATTCAGGCCAAGGTGTGATGAGGTCGTTTCCCGATTCTTTTTGGGATTCTAAAAATTCTTTGGTTGCTAACACACAGACAGTATGAGAACCAAAATCCTCGTCGGAAGTATTGCAACACCCATCACGAAAAAATCCAGTCAAAGGATCCGTAGAACAAGGCAAAAGTGGCCCACCAAGTACATTTAAAGATTCGTCCATTTTCCTACCAAATGTAAAGGAAACAAGCGAGGGCAAGTTGGGGAAGTTGTTTCTTGGGGAAAGGGCCGAAAAAAGATGGGGGTTTACACCCCCACAGTACGACCAAATGGTCTTGGAAAGCCCAAAGCCATACTACTATACATATATTTGCTTGTCAAACGATTACGCACTCACTTGGAAAAAAAATACTTTTTTTTCTTCTCCATTCACCTTTACGACCATTTTCCATTTCCCGATAAAATTCGAAAATTTGGGAATTTCAAAAAAACGAATTTCAATCGCATTCTCTCTTTCGGAAAACCATTTCAAATAAAAAGGTTCCACAGTGTTTCCATCGATCGTTAAAAAAAGTTCAATCTGATTCTTTGTGGGTTTCGCATATTCCAATTGTATCGCATACCGATCACCTAAACGAAACTGAGTATCTTTACATTGTTGCAACACTTCTCTTCCATTAGATTTGCAAAGAAGAATGTCTTCTTCTAATAAATTTGTTAATGGTGGATCAATCCCCTGCCTCGGTTGCCAGTATAAATAAGATTGTGACAAAGTTTCGCGATCGGAATATTGAGTTCTAAAATAAGTAGGTAATGTTATGATTTGAGAATCTTTTGTTGGTTTATGAACTTCAAAATGTAAATGAGGTCCTTGCGAGTAACCTGTGTTACCTGAATATCCAATCAACTGACCTTCCGTAACTGTTTCTCCAACACTGACGACAACTCCTTCTTTCTTTAAATGTGCATAATTGGCGATCGTTCCATCTTCATGTTGGATCATCACGTAATTTGCTTTTGACAATAAATCCTTTCGAATCCCACCTTCCGTATACTTTTTGACTAAAGAAACAACTGTCCCTTTTCTTGCAGCATGGATCGGAGTCCCAATTGGTAAGGAAAAATCGATTGAGTATTTTAAATTACCAGAATGTGTAAATCCTCCGTTATATCCCTGCCCGACTCTCGATCGTATTCCATCTGGAAAAGGCAGTGAATATGTTATCGAATCATCGTGAATGGCATCCCAATCTCCAATATTCACAGTAATGGAATATGAAAAAAAATTAGATTTAGATGGATCATCAATTGTAAGCCTAGTGACAAATACAGGTTCTCCTCCTTTTAATACGAAATATTTGGGGAACTCTTGATTTGAAATTAAATTCTTTACCGATAAATTAAATACAACTGACTTAATGATTTCCAAATTAGGACTTTTATTTTTCAAATACAATTCGTATCCATTTTCAATTGGAACAAGGATCGTACATGTATTTTCGACAATACATTCTTCCTTACCAACGAGCTCTGGTGATGCTGATATTGGAAAACCAATCGAATATAAAATTAAGACTAAAATTAACTTTTTCACTTTAAACTCGTTATCTGAAATTCAATTTTCTTTTGGAAATTTTGATTCACTGATACACTTACGATCCAATCTCCCTCCAATGGTTCTTGAAAATCTTGGATGGGGATCATAAAAGAGGACATCCAATCTTCTTTTTTGGATTCCCAAGTGTATTCATATATCATACTACTATCTTTTTTACGCAAATTCAACTGAAAAGAATAAACATCTGGTCTTAAAATAGGAAGTGTAATGTAAATAGGAGATAATTTCGAAAAGCCAGTTTGGTTACAATTGACTGCTGCAACAATGTCAATATTGTCGCACAAGTGGATCTGATCTACATCGACTAACTTCTTTTCGCTTGGTACAAAAGACTCTCTCCGCCAAACAAGTGCTCCTTCAGAAAGATATTCGGAGTCAGCCGATTGTGTTCTAAATTTGGTCGGAATTGTTTTTTTCCGGAGTGATTTTGTGGGTTGGTACACTTCAAAATGAAGGTGTGGCCCTTCGCTGTATCCTGTACTTCCCGCATAACCAAGCTGTGTTCCAGTTCCTACATGTTGGCCTCTTTTGACCAAAACTCCCATATAACGTAAATGGGCATATTCGGCAATCGTTCCATCCTCGTGAAGGATTTTTACAAAATTGGCAGACTGCTTGAATTTCGGATCAAATCCTCCTTCATTGTTTTTTTCTTCCGTATCAATGACAGTTCCAGGTCTTGCTGCCGTGATCAAATCATCTTCCTTTAATCCAAAATCGATCGAAAACCGATTGTCTCCCGTATGAGTTTTTTTTCCGTGATACCCTTGGAATACCCTTACTTTTAGTTTTGGATCAAATGGTAATTCATAAATATAATGTGAATTATGCGTTACTTTATAATTCCCTAGGATCCATTTATATTGGATTTTATAAGATGCCTTTTTTAAGGATTGAGTGGCTTTAAATTGAAAGAGTTTTTTTCTTTTGTTTCCTTTCAAAATGGTTAAAATGGGTAGTGGTTTAGAACTTTTCATGTTCTTAACAATCGCATCCACTAAAAGGGAAGTCTCAGTGGCACTCGTAGCAATTTTATTTTGAAAATAAACATCCACTCCATTGCGACTCGGAACAAAATCCACGCAAACACGATTCATGGAACAGTAAGATTGTGGTTCGTTGGCATATAACAACCCTAAGGGAAAAATAAATGTTACCAAAAAAAACCAAAATCTCATAAAGATGGAATCATATTAAACAAGAGAACTCTTTCGACAATCCATTTTCATAAGGAAAAACTGAGTTGCCTAAAGATTTATTTTTTATGAATGTGAACAGATGAGTGCAAATTTATATACATTCCCAATTTCTCATTTTTCTGAAAAAGCCAGATGGGGTCTTGATTTAGCAAATTATCCTTACGAGTTAAATCCACTAATCCCTGGCCAACACATCCAAACTTTAAAACCTAAAGTCTCTGAATTATATGTTCCAGTACTGGAAACTGATTCAGGCATCATACAAGGATCCGGTGCCATTTTAGATTTAGTAGAAGAAAAAGCATTTGGAAGACGTGCCTCTGATGAAGAAAAACAGATGGAAGAAAAAATTGACAACCAAATCGGGAAAAGCCTACAAACCCTGTTATACCATTTTATATTGGATTATCCCGAAATTGTGGGGAAATTATTTTTACTAAAGCCAGCTGACATTTCTGAAACGGTTGCACCTCCAGAACATTTCGAATTGATTGCTTTGTCTCTGAAACGAAGGTATAAAATCACTCCCAAAAACTTGGAAGTTGTGAAACTTGCCTTAGATGAATGTTCCAAAGAACTCATTCAAATTTATAAATCGAAAAAATATTTTAATGGGAATTCTTTTGGAAGAGTTGATTTAACCCTTGCTAGCTTAATGGGAATGCTTTCTGAACCAAAAGAATCCCCTGCTTATCCATGGTTTACTTCCGTCACCATGCCTGAACCTTTCCTCCAATGGAGGAACAATCTTGGATATGACATTTTATTTGAAAAAATTAAGGAGTTTTACAAAGACTTTCGAATCCAATCCAAATAATCTTTATCTCCAGTGAGTATTGGCCAAACCACGATGCAAGGAGTATCATAGGAATGTAATTCTTTGATCCTTTGCATGAGTGAATCCGATTTTTCTGCTGTCGTTTTTAAAAAACAAACCACTTCGTTTGATTCTTCCAAACGGTTGTTCCAGACATAAATCGATTCCATTTTGTCGATTAGATTTGCACATGCGGCCAATTGTTCTGAAATCACAATCTTGGCCGTCTTTTTTGCTTCTTCTTTTGAAGGAAAAGTAGTATAAACTGTCACATAATTCTTTTCTATTTCCATTATTTTGATTTCCTACTTGCCCATTCTATTAGATACTTATGATTTTGCTCTATGAATCGTTCTTTTTCCAAATTCACAATCCTCATCATTAGCATTTGTTTACCACTCTTTTCAGAATCATTAAATCCACCTACCATCACGTCCACAAGCCAACTCCAACCAAAAACAAAAAAATACATACCTGTTTTTGCCATGGATGGAAAACTCAAAACCAGCTGGGTGGAAGGAGTGGAAGGAGAAGGAGTCGGTGAAACTCTTCAAATCAAATACAAATCTCCGATCAATTTTCGTTCACTTTCCATCTACAATGGGTTTGGTGATCCAAAACTTTGGGCTGCCAATAATCGAATTAAAAAACTAAAGATCACAACGGAAACTGGCAATGAAGAAGTTGTCACACTGAAAGATTCACTTTCTAGACAAGTCATCGAGTTTAAAAATGAAATTCGAGCAAAGGAAATTTCCTTAACCATTCAAGAAGTTTACAAAGGTACCAATACAGAAAACACTGCGATCGCCGAACTGATGTTTGACTCAGAACAAGCAGGTTCAGCCCTTGTCCCACCCAAAAATACTTGGGCCATTGGGAAATGGAAAACCAAATCCAATATCGCAAGGATCCAACTTCATAATGATGGAACTTGTGAAATGGGTTACGAAACGGCAAAGATGTTATGCACTTGGACCGAAAAAGGTGACAAAGTCATTGTTAGCTTAGAGGCAACGTTGCCTCTTACCAACACAGATATCTTAGAAATCAAACGTAGGGGAAATGCGACCGACCCAACTATTGAAATCAACGGAAAACACGAGTTTGTTCTCAACCGAGACGAAGTATAACGAAGTTTATTTCAAATAGGATCGGTCCAAGCCGACCAAATTGTTTCCACCACAGTAGTTTCATTTTCTACTGTGGTTTCAAAATACAATACAGCATTTTGGTAAGCCTTCCCTGAAAGATCTCTAACGGGTGTTAACAAAATCAGTTCAATACTGAGCTCTGTTTCTAATTTTTCGATGACAGACCATTCTTTCAGTTTTCCCTGTTTTGGATAAGGCAAAACCAATAGTCCAGAAACGATTTCAGGCTTTGTTTTTCTTTTTTTCCGAACTTCCCATAAAATTCGACCAATCGAATAACGAAAGTTAAACTCAGATACAGGTTGCACAACAGTATGTCCATTCTCCGAATATAAAAAGCCATCAATCGCACATGGACCAGAATATTCTTTTGGCACAAGGTTGTTTAAATCTTTGATTAAATCATACACTTTGGGAAGGAAGAGAGGTTCATATTCGTTTTCCCCACCACCAATCCGAATGCCTCGAAATCCACCCTCAGGATCAATCCACATCGTCGTGGATGTGAGATAAAAAAAATCTCCATCTTTTACATCCCAAAGGGTTGAAAAATCAAAAAATCGAAAATCGCCTACCCACTCCTCGCAGACAAGAGGAAAACCAAAAAGACGTTTGTTGATTTGAGCGAGTTTCCATGAATCTGATGGCGATTTAAAAATAATATGGTTTCGCCCTGCTAGTCCATATTCACTTTTTAAAACAACAGGTAGTTTTGACTCTTCTAATTCAGCAAACAGATGTTCTTCGGAAGAAATTAGTTTTGCTTTGAGTGGGGAATGGTTTTTTCGAAAATCCAATTGAGTGACTTTTGAATTGAGATATCTGGAAGTTTCCTCTTGGAGGGGATCGATTCTCAGTTCACCCGCATCCCAATTGTGTCGATTCCCCCATTCCACGAGTGTTACACTTTCTAACAATCCTCCCATTTCCCAAGGGATTCCAGGCGTGAGTCCTTTCTCTTTCCAATGGGAATAGAGCTCATCGTTTGGAAGTTCATCCACGTAAACATAATCATCTTCATTTGTGATCGGGAAAAAAAGTTTTTCCAAACATCGGTTCCTCCTTTTTAAAGAGGAATCGAGGCCTAGTGGAGGAGAGTGGAGGCGATACTCAAATAATGAGTCGAGATAGTATAACTTTGGCACCAATCAATAGATACGTCGGATGGCAGTTGCTATCCTCTGTACATTATCTTTTGTTAAGTTAGGATAAATCGGAATACAATGACCCCTTTGGTACAACCTTTCCGCATTTGGATACTCCAGATGGTTTTCTTCCAAAACACGGTGCAGAGGTTCTTCTACTGTTCTTTGCGTTCCAATATGAATGGATTTAAAATACCTTTGGATTTCTTCATAATTTTGTCCAGAGACAACGATCGGAAATCTTTGGAAGGTGTCTTCGTTTGGATTTTGGAAATAGGTTTCCAGACGTGAGTTTTGCACTGCTTGTAAATAAGCCGATGCAATTTTTTTCTTACGTTCTAAAATCACACCAAGTTTTGATAATTGTTCGATCCCAAGCGCTGCTTGGTAATCCACCAAATTATAATCATATTTTGGTTCACCAAAGTTACGTTTGGCGGATGTTCCAGACTTATACGATCTTACGTTACTTGCAAGATTACTTTCAGAAGTGATGATCATCGCACCATTTCCAGTTGTGATGATGTTTTCAGCACTGAGTCCACAGATTGCAATTTTAGATTGTTTTCCCACTGTGATACTTTCAGACGTGGCACCGATGGCTTCGGTGAAATCTTCTAACACCTCCAATCCTTCAATTGAATACTCATTCAATCGAATGAGGGAACCAAAACTATGATCAAACAAAGCAAACTTGGCACCAGATTCATTTTTTTTGCGTAAAAATTCTTCGGGGCATGGATGGAAAGAATTCCGTTTTAAATCGATAAGCACTGGTTTTGCTTGGATTAAAAAAATGGCATCCAAAGCAGAGATAGGTGCATAACTAGATAACAATACAGAATCACCAGCCTTTACACCTAATGCAAGTAATGCGAGGTGATAAGCAGATGTTAATGAATTAGAGGATATCGCGTATTTAATTTTAAATGTATGGCAAAACGTTTTTTCAAATCGTTCTACGATTTCACCTGTGGAAAGATGTTCTTCCACGAGACATTCTAAAACACCTTTCAGATCTTCTCTCGAAAGGGTTGGTTTGAAGAATTCGATGTTTTTTTCTTTTCGAATCGGTCTTTGTATTGTTTCGGTGCTCATCCAACAGCACTCCTCTTTATTATGTCACTTAAGTAACCCATTTACGAATTATGTCACTTCATTTTTCGAAATGCGAACATAATTTTAGAATTTCCAAGGAAAATTGGTTCTGAGTAGACGAAGTTTGCAAAAAATGACCGAAACCATGGACCAAATTTACTCCTCCTGGGCCCACCGACTCCGCCAAAACCAAGGGATTCGTTCTCTGATGGAAGATTTAGGCCAAGTCACAGGCCATCCTGATGAAATCTTACTCGGTGGCGGGAACCCCGCCCATATCCCAGAAGCAGAGGCCATTTTTCGGGATATATTTTTAAGTTTGGCAAAAGAACCATCCCTTACCTCTCTTCTCGGTGACTACCAAGCACCGATTGGAAACGACCACTTCCGAGAACTGGCTGCTGAATCCCTCTCTCCCTACCTCGGTGCGAATCTAAAAAAAGAAAACATCGCTTTTTTGAACGGAAGCCAAAATGCCTATTCATTCCTTCTCAACCTCCATTCCGGTCCAATGGCAGATGGTAGTTTTCAAAAAATTCTTTTGCCAATTGTTCCAGAATACATTGGTTATGCGGACCAAACAATCACAAACGATGTTTTTATTGCAACACCACCCAATGTAGTGCCGACAGGAAAACATCGTTTCCGTTACGAATTGAACAAAGAGGCATTTGATTTAGATGGTGTTGGTGTTCTTGCGATTTCGAGACCAACCAATCCAACAGGGAATATTCTTTCCCTTTCCGATTTGGAATGGATGGAAGAAAGAACGAGAAAACAAAACATTCCCTTTCTCATTGACCTCGCGTATGGAAACCCATTTCCCAATTTGATTGGAAACGAAGCTCCGATCCATTATGAAAAAGGTCGTACCCTTTCCTTAAGTTTTTCAAAAATTGGATTGCCTGGTGTTCGTTTGGGAATCGTGGTTTCCGATGAAGAAACAATTGAAACCCTTTCTTCCTTTGCTGCTGTTGGGAATCTTGCCGTTGGGAACTTGGGACTGTACATGATGGAGATCCTCTTCCAAAAGAAGGTCCTTCCCGAATTATCAAAACACATCTTACGTCCGTTCTATGAATCAAAACGCGATCTTGCGCTTGGCGTATTCACGACAACCTTTGAAAAAATGGGTGTGGATTACGAAATCCACGATCCGATGGGTGGGTTTTTCCTATGGGTCAGGTTCCCATCACTTTCCATCACCAATCATGAATTGTATCACCTTTGTAAAGATAAACGGCTCTTCATTGTATCAGGACATTATTTCTTTCCAGGCTTAAACTCTGATTTTTCGCATACCAAAGATTGCATACGTTTGACATATTGCCGTAAGGAAGAAGAATTAGCCAGGGGAGCCCAAATCCTAGCAGAAATTGTGGCCTCTCACCAGGCGAAATCCAAATGAGCGAAGATAGTATCGATTTATCTGACACAGTCTTAGAGAACCCTTCATCCCGTGATGAAAATTCTACCGACAGGCCTTCTGCTCAATCCTATATTTTTTTATCTGATTCTGTTGGTAGCCTAACACCGACGGCACGTTGTATCCTGGATGAACTCAAAGACTGGCACAAACGTGTAGAAAAACACGGTAGTAAGGAAAAACACGCATCCTATCTCATGACTGTGGACAAACTTCCCGAAGCACTTGGGAAGTACACAAACCTAGGTGCCCAAGGCAGATCCGAAAACTCGATCCACCATGCACTTCGCCAAATTTTAGATATCGACCACCGTGGCCAAAACAGAGCCGCTTATGCGTATCCATACCTCATCCGCAATGGAAGCAAAATAACATCTAAAATTGCACTCATCGCACCACAAAACGAGAATAAGACGGACACACAACCCTATCGACAGGCATGTTTTCGTTTTTCGCAAGAACTCATCAAAGTTTTACTCGAAAACCGGGCTAAAAAAGGAAGGAACTGGGACGAAGATAATCCAGGTTCTTTGCTCTTACAAAAAAACAAAGATGGGAATACTTGGTTATATCCTAAGTTAGGTTCTCTCGAAGCGGAGATCTCATCTCTCGTGCGAAAGGGTTTTGGAAACTTACCTTACATCCCAATGCCAGACTTTTTACAAGACTTCACATTGTTTGCAAGAGAACAAAACTTAGCCCTTCCCATTCTAACGGATTACCATATTGTCATTGATGAACTCAATATTTTACCAGATGGAAGTTTCAAACGATTGCCAGAAGTAGTGAACCAAATCCTAGCTCATTTGAATGGACTAGAACATTTCACAAAAGAACAACTCACGAAACTTGCAAAAGATGCAAAATACGAATCTTTCCTAGCTCAGTTTAACGAATACACATCCAATCCAAAATTTTCTTCTTTGGAAACTAAGATGAATCCAGAAGAGGAAGTGAAAAAGTTTTTATCCATCATTGAAAACTTTCCTTTCCCTGTTGAAAAAAACAACAGAGCTCTTTCGATCAAAGAAACCATCGATCTCAGTGTCAAAATCTTAAAACGACTCTCTGAAGAAAAAGGTTCCGTATTAACAAGAAAGGATGATAGTATTTACGGAACGGTAAAAAATGCTGTCATCAGTAAAATCCCAGAACATACAAAAAACCATAACACACTGCTTCGCATCAACTTTGAAGAAGAAGTGGCAAATGCTGGGATCACAGATCCTGAAAAAGTATCGGAATACATCAAACGCCTAAAAGATGATGTATTATCCGAACATTCGTATCATGAAGAAAAAACTCCTGATGGTAGATCGGTATACTATGTGGTCGACCACGGGTATATGGCCGCAGTCATCCACAAACTTGCGTTTGAAGGCAGAAACAATCCCGAATACAAAAAACAATTGGGTTATGCCAAAATCATCAATCACAAACTCTCTAACCCCAAACACCCAGGTCTCAATAGCAAACTCAAACCTGAGTTAATCGCTAAACTCAATGCCGATGTCAAAAACATGGAAGTGGAGGAACTGGAAAAAGAAAGGTCCAACGAAATCCGATCTCGATTTAATGTCATCCCAGGGATTTTAACCTTTGTTGTGAGTACAATGATTTTTATCACTGGTGCGTATTATCTCCGTTCGGCGATGCCAATCTTTTTTGGAGTTCCTTTTTCTGTGGTACTCGGGTTTTTAGCCGCCATTTATTTCAGGGAAAAAACGACAGAAGAAATTCGTGAAGACATCAAAAATTCCGGGAAATTTTCTGGAGTGGGCGATTGGGGAAAACCAAGTTATTCTTCTGGTTCCACTCCTAGTTATGAAGAAGAACAAGAAACGAGTAAAAAAGAAGAAAAACTTTCGCACATTTACAAAGCGGCAGACAATTTTGTTTTCCCAAAACGATTCAATAAAATCACAGACAAAGTGTTAGATCCAAAGTCCTTACGTTCTCGCATCTACGAAAATTTGGACAATATCAAACGTAACAACATGACCCTTGCCAAAGAAAAAGACGACGACAAAGTGGCATCCACAGTTGAATATGCGGTTTTACAATCCGTCTCGACTGTGGTGATCCCTGATGACGTGGCCGTCCGAGACCAACCCAATACCATTCTCATCAATCGAAATGATATGAAGTCGGCACTCTTCCGAAGCCAATTGGCTGATTTTTACCGCGAAGAAATGAACAAAAAGAAGTTCGATAAAAAATTAGTCAAATACTACACCTATCTCATCAACACAGTTGAGATGGAGTATTATAAATACCTTCCGAAAAAACGAGTTTAGAAACTAAAATCATTTGATTCTCTGTGGGTCACTCTTCCTATGGAGTTGATGTATCAAAACGGTATCGTACAATTTCCTATCATCATCATTGATGAAGATTTTCGTTCCGAAAATGCCAGTGGTCTTGGCATTCGAGCAATTGCAAAGGCCTTGGAAGGCGAAGGAATCGAAGTTCTGGGTGTCACCAGTTACGGAGATCTTACTAGTTTTGTACAACAACAGAGTCGGGCTTGCGGATTCATTCTCTCCATTGACGATGAAGAGTTCACTCCCGAAACAGAAGGGGAAGTGCCCGATGCCCTTCGCCAACTCAAAGACTTTGTCACCCAAGTGCGTCACAGAAACGCCGACATACCACTGTTTTTGTATGGGGAGACAAGGACTAGTCGCCATATTCCGAATAGTATCCTCAAAGAACTCCATGGCTTCATTCATATGTTTGAAGACACACCAGAGTTTATGGCACGCGCCATCCACCGAGAAGTAAAATCATACTTAGATAGCCTTCCTCCTCCTTTCTTCCGAGCTCTCACCCAATATGCACATGATGGAAGTTATAGTTGGCACTGCCCTGGGCACTCTGGTGGCGTTGCCTTTTTAAAAAGCCCTGTGGGACAAATGTTCCACCAGTTTTTTGGTGAGAACATGTTACGAGCTGACGTGTGTAATGCGGTTGATGAACTCGGACAACTCCTAGACCATACAGGCCCCATTTCTGCCAGTGAAAGAAACGCAGCACGTATCTTCCAATGTGATAGTTTGTATTTTGTGACAAATGGAACATCTACTTCCAATAAAATTGTATGGCATAGCACCGTGGCTCCTGGAGACGTTGTGATCGTTGACCGCAACTGTCACAAAAGTATCTTACATGCCATCACAATGACTGGTGCCATCCCAGTTTTCCTTATGCCAACACGAAACCATTTTGGAATCATTGGACCTATCCCAAAATCAGAATTCACTTGGGAAAACATTAAAAAGAAAATCGCAGAACACCCGTTTGCCAAAGAAGTCAAAGGGAATCCTAGAATTCTTACCATCACACAAAGTACATATGATGGAATTTTATACAATGTCGAAGACATTAAATCAGAGTTAGATGGTAAAATCTCAACACTTCATTTTGATGAAGCATGGTTACCACACGCATCGTTTCATCGTTTTTATACTGGGATGCATGCGATTGGATCTGACAGACCACGTCCAAAAGAAAGTATGATCTTTGCCACGCAGTCCACACACAAACTCTTAGCAGGTTTATCACAAGCAAGTCAGATCCTTGTCCAAAACAGTGAAAAAGAGACCTTAGATCGAAATTTATTCAACGAAGCCTTTTTAATGCACACAAGCACAAGTCCACAATATGCCATCATCGCTTCTTGTGATGTGGCGGCAGCCATGATGGAATCTCCTGGTGGGAATGCTCTTGTGGAAGAGTCCATCGAGGAAGCATTGGATTTCCGGCGAGCCATGCGCAAAGTAGGTTTGGAATTAGAAGAAGATTGGTGGTTCAGTGTTTGGGGTCCAGAAGCCCTTGCCGATGAAGGTGCGGGCGAAAGGGATGAATGGATCCTAAAAGCAAACGATCGTTGGCACGGATTTGGTGACATTGCAGAAGGATTTAATATGTTAGATCCGATCAAGGCAACTGTCATCACTCCTGGTATGAGTGTGGAGGGGGAATTTGCGGATTGGGGAATCCCTGCGCTGATCCTCACCAAATACTTAGCAGAACATGGAATCATCGTCGAAAAAACTGGACTCTATAGTTTCTTTATCATGTTTACGATCGGGATCACAAAGGGTCGTTGGAATACAATGGTCACTGAATTACAACAATTCAAAGATGATTATGATTCGAACCAACCTCTCTGGAGGGTGATGCCAAAGTTTACGGTAGCCTATCCGAAATACGATCGGATTGGATTACGAGATCTTTGCCAATCCATGCATGAAGTGTATCGGGCAAATAACATTTCCCACCTAACAACGGAAATGTATTTGAGTCCCATGATCCCTGCGATGAAGCCTTCAGAGGCATTCGCAAAAATGGCACACCGTGACATTGAACGAGTTCCGATTGATGAATTGGAAGGAAGGATTACGTCTGTCCTTCTCACTCCCTACCCACCCGGAATCCCTCTCCTCATCCCTGGCGAAAAGTTCAATACGACCATCATTCGGTATTTACAATTTGCTCGTGAGTTTAATACAAAGTTCCCTGGGTTTGAAACAGACATCCATGGCCTCGTGGAAGAAAAATCGGAGACAGGACACTTATCTTACTTTGTAGATTGTGTGATGGAATCTTAAAAAAAAGAATCTAAGATCGGAATGGTCCCTAGAACCAGACGGTGGCGACAAAAAAACCCCTCTGGTTCTAGAAGTTCAATGGAAACTGATTACCTGCATTGATTGTCTACAATGATCCTATTCATTCGATCCCTCAAATCCAAGCAATCGGTGTTTTCATTGATCGAATCGATACAACCAATTGAATTTATCCTTCATTCCCATTCCATCATTCGCACCACATCTTTCAAACAGTCTTCCCGAACCAAATGGTCAGCTTTAATCGTCGGAAGACCAGAATACCACTTTCCATCCGGGAATTTTAAATCCACCCAATAGGTGAAGAGTGTGGTTTCACCGTTATTGTTTTTGATTTCGATATTGAGGAGTTTTAAATCACCAATGCCGGTTTCTTTATAAAACACTTCTCCGTTTTTCGTTCGGATTCGGATTTTTTTAGGTAAAGCTTCGTAGGTAGTCCCTTTTTTTTCTTCCCGTTTTAATTTGAGCTCCCAGGAATCAATTTTGATAGAATCAAGTTCATTCGAGCTCAATTTTTTTTTGTATAAAATTCCATCTTTTGTATGTTCAAAAAAGATCGTTTGACTGCCGCTAGTTGACTCACCCCGGACAGTCCTTCCATCACAAAGGGTCAAATTCAATACCTTAGATTCACCTGAATCTTTGTCTCCACGCGCATTCCTTGGTTCCTTCGATTCTTCGTTTGGTACGGAAGGAAGGGTTGGTTCTTTTGGCATTCGTGGTTCTCCGTAACTAGGCGAAAAAAAACCGAGAGCCCCAAGCCAAAGAAAGAGTCGCAGTCGAAGTAAGTAATCCATATTCTGACCTTTATCCATGGATGCATTTCTGACTGCAACTTTTCAAACCCTTCCCTTACCCATACTCATTCTCGTCATCATCGGCTCCATCCTTGTCCTCGGGAAAGCCGCCGATGTTTTAGTGGACGAAGCCGTCTCCCTTTCAACGAGATGGGGAGTACCCAAGATGATCATTGGGGCAACGATTGTCAGTTTAGGGACCACTCTCCCTGAAGTCTCCGTTTCCGTTCTTGCGGCACTCGAAGGGAATCCAGGCATTGCCCTGGGAAATGCGGTGGGTTCCATCATCTGTGATACAGGTCTCATCCTTGGGATCGCCATTCTCATCTCACCACCTGACATCGACAAACGTCTTGTGAACCGCCAAGGTTGGATCCAAGTGCTCAGTGGGTTTTTACTGGTATTTGCTGCACTACCCTGGTCAAACCTTAGTTCTGTTTTTTCCACAGGTGGGCGGATCGACCAAGGAACAGGCGTTGTCTTTTTAATCTTACTTGGAGTTTACATTTACCTTAGCATCCGTTGGTCAAGGTCAAAACCTGGCGAACTCGAAGCAGGGATTGATGACACAACCGAATACGACGAATCTCCATTTTGGATTGTGTTGTTAAAACTAGTGGTGGCGATCACCCTTGTGATATTGTCTTCAAAAGTTCTCATCCCTTCCGTCCAAGAAACAGCGGTTCGGTTGTCGATTCCTGAGTCCATTATTGGTGCCACTCTTGTTGCCTTTGGAACCAGTTTACCAGAACTTGTGACAGCCATCCAAGCCTCAAGGCGTGGCCACTCCGAACTTGCTGTGGGAAATATCATCGGTGCTGATATTTTAAATGTGCTCTTTGTCTCAGGTGCCGCTGCGGCTGTGACTCGGACTGGCCTCGAAGCTCCAGTGAGTTTTTTCAGTTTTTATTTTCCTTCCATGCTCACCGTTTTGATTTTATTCCGCCTTGGGATTGTATTCTCAAAAGACAAAATCAAACGCCCGTTTGGTGTGTTTTTACTCATCATTTATGCAATGGCGACAATTGCAGGATTTATCTTCAAAGGATAAATTTGAAATTCACCTCCACCTCTTCCTTTTTCGATAGGAAGTTGGTGGATTTTTGTTTTCTCCATTCCTCATAACTCAAGATTTTTTTTTCAATCCATTGTTTTGATGGTTCTGTCATTTCCCCAGTCAAAAGTCCAGCACCTTGTCGTAGTAACATCTTACCACCCTCATTATCAAATTGATGGGGATGATCAAAAACAAAAATTTCACGATTTTGTTCCATGGCGCTTGTGGCAGTGGAAATGGTCCCCGATTTTTTTCCTGATTCCAAAATGTAGACCTTCTGGCAAAGACCTGAGATCACCCGATTTCGTTTGGGAAAAGTCCATTTGGCCGGTTCTGTTTGCATAAGAAATTCAGAAATTAACAACTGTTTTGTGTCCGATTTAATCCGTTTGTAGAGGTCTCGGTTTCCCGGAGGGTATTCCATACCGAGTGTTGTTCCAAGGACTCCAAGGACGGGCACTCCTAAGTCCAGTGCGGAGACAAACGCTTGTCTGTCGATCCCCAGTGCCAACCCTGAGACGATTGCCATTTTTTCTTTTTTTGCAAGCGATTGCACCAGGGCCTTTGTTGCCACAAGGGAGATGGGAGAGGATTTTCTTGTTCCCACAATGGCAACAAGTTCTCTCTGAAATACGGAAAGATCTCCCAAACAAACGAGGACAAGCGGTGGATCGTAAATTTCTTTTAATAATTGGGGATAAGATTCGTCATAAAAATGGACTAACTGCCAATTGGGGTCTTTATTTTTTTCCCAGATTTGGCATTCAAAAAGCCACCTCTCCCAATCTTCCTTAACAAAAAATTTTGGTAAATCATTGTATAAGTTGGGAAAGGAATTGTAACTTCGCCAAATCTTTGTTTTGCGTAAATAAGAGGTGACCTTGGGATGACCCAAAATGGAAACAACCACAATGGATTAGGTCAGTTTGATTTGTTTTGGGCCCCAAGTAGGTTCAAATTTTTTAAAACATTTTTGTAGGATGTATTTTCTTCCAATGGTTCTCGGATGTTACCTTTTTCTTTCATCTCTTCCAAAATGGATTTGATGCGAGAGTATTCATCATAAGCCAGAGACGTTTTTCCCACTTGGTATAAAAAATTTGCCTTTGCAAATCGAGTGGGGACATTATAAGGTTCTTTCCTTAAAATTTGGTCGAGAAGGGAGAATGCGATTTCAACTTCTTCATAACCACTACTTAGTTTTCCATTCCAAACTTCATCTTTCAAAGAAGAATCAAAATAAATCAATGCCATTTGGAAAGGAAAACGAGTGTCCTCTTTGTCCAACTTTACCAATTGTTTGAATAAAGATATAGCTCGGCTTCTCCGCGTCACTTCCCATCCCATATCTTTGGATGCATTTGCATAGGCAACGGCAGTCTCGTATAACAACTGTTTATCCAGTTTTCCCGATTGGATGGCCTTTTCAAAATAAGGTAAGGCAGATTCATACGAATGGATTTCAAATCCACCTTGTTTGGCATTGGGAATGGATTCCGAGATGGCTTCTTCGTAATACCGAACGCCCACATCAGCAGAACCTGCCCTCATGTAAGCCCGAGCAATTTTCCAAGAGAGAGCCGCAGACTGATTGGATTTTTGGACCAACTTCCGGATCCGTTTTTCCATCTCCTCAATCTCTGCTTCTTCCAAGGCCAGTTTTTCCTTCCAATTGACGATGTCTTTTTCGGAAGCAGGCTCTCCCCCAATCCGTTTGCGGTACCTAGATTCGGTCAGAGACTTTAAGTATTCGCAGTGGGTGAAAAAAGACACCAAACTCAAGAGCATTCCCATTTTGAGTGCGGAAACCAACGAAAACCTGCTGTTTTTTGTGCCCATCGGTTCGATTTTAGTTTCTTTCTTTTGGATGAAAAGAAAAAAATGTGATTATGTCTCTTAGTTTTCGAAGCTTGGGGGAAGATCATCTCAAAGAGATCCTAACCTTGGAATCCTTATGTTTTCCGGGCGAAGAATGGACCGAAAAAATGATCCAAACCCATTTGGAATTCCATGTGGCTTTTGGAATGGGAAACCCAGAGATCCAATGTTATGCGTTAGTTTGTGAAACGCCTTGGGAAATTGAAATTTTCCGAATCGCCACACTTCCTAAATTTAGAAAATTAGGTCTCGCAAAACAGTTATTAGAACAACTTTTCCAAAAATTTCCTAAAAAGGAATTTTTTTTAGAAGTGAAAGAATCAAATGAACCTGCAATCAAACTTTATTTGTCTGCTGGTTTTTTTGAACTCGAGAGACGTAAAAAATATTATCCGGACGGATCAACTGCCGTTCTAATGAAGAGGAATCCCATCGAATGAAAAATGCATATGTTACTGGCGCATCGCAAGGTATCGGAAAAGAATTTGTTAGGGCTCTTGGCAAAGATTATAACGTATTTTTAATTTCACGTACAGAAGCAGACCTAAAAAAAGTGATAGTCGAACTTGAACCAAAGTCGAGAGGGATGTTAAAGTATTATGCTTTGGATCTCACTAAAAAAAAGGATGTGGAAGAACTAGCAAATCTCATTGAAAAAGACAAAGATGCGGAAGTTCTAGTGAACAATGCAGGATTTGGAACCGTTGGTGAATTTGCCGCCCTCCCCTTAGACAAAGAATTGGATGAAGTCAATCTGAATGTAAAAACATTGGTTCACCTCAGTCACACAGCCCTCAATCGTTTCAAAAAAAATAAAAAAGGTTTTTTGATCAATGTTGCGTCTATCGCAGGTTATCTGCCAGCACCAGGCAGTGCGATTTATGCGGCAACCAAAGCCTTTGTAAAATCATTCACTGAATCCATTCATGAAGAAGCAAAAAACTACGGAATCCATGTGCAGGCTCTTTGCCCAGGCCTCACTCATTCCGATTTCCATCAAAGAGCAGGGATCAACAAATCCAAATACCCATCCTTTATGTGGCAAACTGCAGATGAAGTCGTCGAAGAGTCGTTAAGTGCGCTCAAATACAACCAAGCTGTTTGTATCACAGGAAGTTTTAACCAAGGTGCCATTACTGTATCAGAATTGATCCCAAGAGGTTTTTTACGAAAACTGAGTGGCCGATATTTGAAACTAGAAGAGGAATAAGATGGATGTCGCTAAACTAGATACTTGGTATCGCAGACTTCTTGTACTATCTTCTGTTATATGTGGAGGATTCCAGGTATACTACGAAGGGAATGTTTGGATCAACGCAATCTTTGTCGTACTCATGGCGGGGATGGTAGGATATTATACAAATTTCCTTGCAATCAAAATGTTATTCCAACCAAAACATGGTAAGGTGCTAGGTTGGTCAGGACTTGTTCCCAAAAACAAATCCAAAATTGCCAAATCACTCGGCGAAAGTATCCAAAGTAACTTACTCCATCCCGATATCATCCTTGCTTATATTTATGAAAGGAACTTGGTGGAGACTGGCATTCAAAAAATAGTCAAAGAAATTGATGAAGCCATTCACAACGACGAAATCCGTACCATCCTAGTCACAAAAATCATCTCCATGTTAAAAGAACGTGGGCCAGAAATTTTAGAAGTCATCTTTGATTTTTCAGAAGAGACAATGAAAAAAATGGCAGAACGCCCAGAGGAAGTCCAAAAACTTTGGGAATACACTCGAAACCGCCTAACGTATTACTTAACGGAAGAAACAAATCGAGAAGAACTTGGGCAACAACTTCGTGTGGTTTTACTTGAAGAGATGCCGAAGCTCGCAAACCTCCTGAACGAAGGGCTTGAAGAATATTTAAAAACGAGAAGTACGCTTGGTAAAATTGGGATTGGTGTGAAAAAAATATTTTCCTTCAACGAAGATGCCATTCGTGAACTTTTAGAACGATTTGTCAAAGACCCTGAAACATCGGATCAGTTCATGAAAATGATGGATGATATGATGGCAGGATTACAAGAAAGACTCAATTCGAAGGAAACCCAAGAATTCATTACGGGTAAAATTTCCAACTGGTTAGAGGCAAGTGGTGATTATGCGAGACAAAACCTATTACCTTCCGGCATCGAACGCTTGCAAGCCTATTTAGATGATCCGAATAATTGGGAAGAAATTGAAAAAAACTTTTTTCGTGCGGTAGATTGGGTAAAAAAACGCCTTCTTGAGTTTATGAATAGTGAAGAAGGAAAAACCTATCTCAAAACCAATATTGAAAAGTTTGTCCACAACATCAACGTGACGGCTCTTGTCGAAGAACGAGTGATGGCACTAGACACTGATGATTTAGAAAAAATGATTCTCGACAACACGGGTGGGAATCTTGTCGTCATACAATTCTTAGGTGGAATCCTCGGAATGATTGCAGGACTCATCCAGGTTCATATTTATTTTGCTGTACCTGTGGGAACTCTTGTACTCATCACCTACTTTGCCCACTACCGAAACCAAAAACGGTTTGGTGAACCAAAAGAAACAGTTTGAAAACTTGCCATGTTTTTTTGATCCAAAATAAGGTGGGTTCCAGGATGCAATTGGAATCGATTGGTCGTAAACAAAACTACTGTTACATGGATGATTTAGATTAAAATAAATACAAAAAGGATCCGTTTGCTTCTTGGTAAACTGGATCCTGTTTCATTTCCAATCTTAGTTCCGTAACATCGGAGAAAAGATACCGCAAACTGATACTAGAAAGTAATAAATTTTCTGGAGTTTGGCTCACATAATGTTGGAATTGTATTCCACCTAACAACTTCCAGTTTCCCCATTCTTTTTGGTAGATCGTTTGGACATTTGGCCCATACCGCCCACCAAAATCCCAAAAGGGATGGAATTGCGATTTGAATCCCATAAGAAACGATACACTCCCCCATCTCTCCTTTGTTTTCGAAAATTCATCTGAAAACGTCCATCCGAAAGCCACATCCAAATTCGGAACCTGTTTTCTCTGCCAAGGCTTCTCTTCAATTTCCATTCCTTCCCGAAACCAAACATTCTGCCTGTTTTTGATGAGAGCTGTTTGGATTCCTAAATCCAAAAGATAGGACCAATGTTTGGAGATGGCATTGTAAGGGGTAAGGGAAACCAACCGTACAAGTGTGAAAGAAGTGAATTCCAATCGTTTCCCTTCGTATTGGCGAAGTGCAGCATCAAAAAACACCAATTCACTGTTTGGTGGTGATCCTTTTGACTGATTCAATAAATCATGGTAGGCAAACCGATACTTCCATTCTAAAAAATTTCCAAAATTGGAACTACCTCCTCCCAAGCTCACCCTCGATTTGGGATGGGAACCTTCTGGTGGAGTGGGAATTTCCTTCAAAAGTGTTGTATCGTAGACACTAGGAAATTTCGATCGGGCTTCGAGTGCTTTTTGAAAATTGATATTTTGACTTTCAGTTAAATTTTGGGATTTTGATTTTTGGTAACGGTTTGTAAGCAAATAGGCATCGAGTACCAGCGCAGTTCGGATCTTTTTTCCCTCTGGTTCCAAGGATGTAAAATCTAAAGTTTGGTTTGGTTGTTCATCCAAAATCTTCCAAAATACTTTTTTTTCCTCGGGATCCATCTCCTTTACCAAATTTACAATTTCCGAATATAAGGATGGTCGGTATTTTTCACTGACAACCAATCCATCAGTGTTTGTATAAATTTTAATCGTATCCACTGGACTGACAACGGCACCTAACTTTGATTTCAAATTCAATTCTGGTTTTACGACATCCAATAATTCCACAAGAAAGGTTCCACAATTTGCATTTAAAAAATAATAATCAAATTCTCCCCGGGACAATTCCCATAAATGGGTTAGAAGTAGGTCCAACTCATTTTGCTTCAGAGACAAACGGTATTCCCACAAGTCTCGGTTTTCTAAATCATTGTATTCATTCACCTTTAAGTAATAAGGAAACAAGGTATACTTTGCTTTGTAGCCACCAAACAGTCCGTAAAAGGCATACCGAAAGGGATCTGTCTCTGGCACATCGGCTGCCACATTCACCGCATAGTCTAAAATTTCGGAATCATTTTCGGAATTGGATTTTTGATTGAACTTCACCATGGTATGACCAAACACAGAAGCTGGCGCCATCATATAATAAGAAGCAAACACAATGGAAACAGAATCCACATTTAAGGACTCTTTCCATTGTTCAAACCGTTCACATCGAATTCCATTTTTATGTTGTAAATCAACACCAAACATTCGTTTTATGAACTGGTACCGAGCAGGAAAGGAACAAATGGGATGCATTTGTCCCTCCGGAATGGGTGTCTCAAGCAAAAAACTGCGAAGGGTCGCCTCTAATTCCTTTGTTGGATTGTTTTCTCCGTCTTCATCAAAAAAAAACAATGATCCCTTCACCTGGCTCTTGTAGGTTTCCTTTCCAACAAGTTTATAATGGAGAAGTCCAAGCCATTCGGGATGAAAGCCAAGCCGCCTAACACTCGGGTTATCCAGTAAAGACTGTAATAAGTTTTGATCAGATTCGTTTGTGGGTGTATGCCCACCCCAAACTTTCATGGATTTTGCTTCCCTTTCCCAAACAGGTTTTGGATTGGCAAGGATATCAAAAATGGAAACGCTTAGATAGATTCCAAAAAAAACGATCCTCCCTATTTCCCATTTTTTCCAAGGCACAAGTCAGAATTCCCGAAGAGGCCAAAATGAAAAAATGCTTTTTGATTCCGTCCATCGGCATAGAAATAGCAGAAATGATCACTCTAAGACCTGTTTTTCTTTTACTTCTCCTTTCCTTTCTCTGGACTTGCCGATCGGCAAGCTCTGCATTGACCCGTTTGCCAGCATTCGGCGAGTCCGAACTTTTTGTTTCGGAAGAAATTTTTCTTTTAAAAGACCTCATCCCCATCACAAACAAAAAGGAAATCTTCAACAAAAACCTGTTTGTGGGGGATCTCAATTTTTCAGGGGGAATCGCGCGCGAAAAAACGATTTGGGGGGAACAAGTGGTCACCAAACAAATCGAGTTCCTAAACGAAACAGGGGTTAAGGGGGAATCCGTAAATTATGTCCGATCCATCGTGACAAACAAGTTCAAAACCTATCAGAAATTTACCATATTCCAACCTTCCAAATCATTCCAAATCCAGTTTGAAAGGGATCTCACCAAAGTAGCAGACGAGGGTTCAGACAATGTCAATATCCCAAACGAAATCCCACAACTGACAGTCTCTTCTAATGCTGATTTTAAAGGGAAAAAAGGGGTTTTACTGGTTCCGATCATCCAATACGCCTACTCACATAATGCCGGTTGGTTCAATGGGCAAGACTGGGGTTGTATGGCAGGGGTCAGAGCAAAACTTTTGCTAGTTTGGGTCCAAATGGAAACAAAGACCGTTTTACACGTGGAAGGTTTAGAATCAAAACAAAAAGAACTGCAGAATAACCGCTACAATTACCTAGACCGCACTCGCAACTTCCAAAAAATTTGGAAAGAAATTGGGGAACAAATCTAGAATTTGTTTGACTGATTCATAACCGTGTATCTAATCTTAGTCTCTCGGAGGAACTCAACTTGAAAAAAAGTTTACTTTTTTTAATCGCAGCAGTAGCGTTCGTTGCTAATTGCTCATCAACTACAAAAACTTTCCCTGGCTTACACACTGAAACAGTAGCTCTTGCTCCTGCAGACTACACAATCAGCGGTGACACAACTGGTAAATCTTGTGGTGGAAGATTCTTAATTTTCCCTACTGGTATTACAAACAAAAGTGGATTTGTATCAACTGCTTTCACACCAGACCCACTTCAACAACAAGCGATCTTTGACGCAATTTCTAAAGTAGAAGGTGCAAACTACCTTGTAAACCCAAGATTTGAGTATGAATCTACAAACTACTTCATTGCTTCTAGTACTTGTGTTACGGTTAAGGCAAAAGCAGTCACTTTAAAAACTGGCCCTGTGAAATAAGGGAGAGCGCACATGAAAAAAATCATTGTTGTTCTACTTTCAGTTACATTCATCATGATGAACTGTAAAACTGCTAGCTCCTCTCGATACTCAACCGGAGTAGCAACTTTGCCTTTAGCTGCAGCAGCTTACGATGTTGGACAAGAAACATCTGCAAAAGCTTGTAACTATGAGTTAGGTTGGTTCAATCATGAAGGTATCAATATGAATGATGAAATGCCAGAACTCTCACTTTTTGAGTGGTTTCTAACAGGATTTACAAGTGGGGTTTATTATGCATATAAAGCAACTTCTCCTAACTATTCTGTAAAAGCAGCGGCGATTCACCGTGCATTGAAGAAAACCGATGGGGATGTATTGTTTGAAATGAAAACAACTACACAGGTTGACGGATTTCTCTTTCCGGATGTTTGTGTCACAGTTTCAGGAAAAACTGCAAACTTAACTGGTCCTTCTGTTACAGCAAAAAAATAACGATACCAATCGTTAGTTGAAACGAATCTTTTTGTTCTAAACAAGAGGTTCCAATCAATGAGAAAGCGGAGATGAAACTCTCCGCTTTTTTTATATTCAATCCTTTTCATACTCCCCACCTGAATACAAAAGTATTGATTTTCCATCCTTTTCACGAAGTTCGATCCGCTCCCCCAAATTCCTACCATAGCCTAAAATACGAAGAGTTTTCCCTCCTTCCCATTGGCAAGGGACTTGGATTGTATTTTCCATTCCACCTAACATATAGTAGATCGTTAATAACGGAAATCCACGTTTGTCTTTTTCCAATTTGAGTTTGGGAACAATGGCATAGGGTTCTTTTGTCACAAAGGTTCCAAAAAATTGGGAATCAGGGAACTTATGGTCTGGGAGAAATTTCACACCAATCCCGGCTGTTCCTTTTGGCAAACCTTTGGAATACAATGTAAAGATGGGATTCCCTTCCCAAGATTCAAATTCGATCCGAATTTCGTTCAGTTGAGGATCATTGATTTTAATGAGGCCAAAAAACACTCGCAAATCGATGCCATATCGTTTTTCCCTTTCCACAAGGCCCAGATCAAACCCCGTTAAACTGAGAGTAGGTGGAGTTCCCTCTTTGTATTCATGGATTCCAAAAGGAGAGATGTAAAAACCATTCTCTCCTTTCACTAATTCTTTGTTTTGTGGTGTAGGAAGCGGACTTGGTTCTGGACGAAGCCCCATTCTTTCTTCCCATAATAGCTCCATCACCTTTGTGTTGGTTTCTTTTAAACTTCCAGTTTGGAGTCCAAGAGTGTTGCCAGCAACAAAGGATACAATTTCTGTTTGGGGATCATAAATTAAGTCAGCAAAAAATGGAGGCAAGGATCCGGAATGTCCATAAAACCAAATGATTTTGCCATCTGCTTCGTAACTTGTTTTGAGAACGGGTAACCCAAGTTTCATGTCAAAATTGGAGGTGGGGCCAGGTTGTGACCTGTGGAATTCTTCAAAACTCTCTGAACTGAAAAGGCCTTTGTTTTCTTTACTCTTAAAAAATGCCTTCATAAAAAGACCCATATCTTCTCCCGTTGTCGATATGGAACCCGCTGTCAAATCGCGGATCACAGGACGGATGGTTTGGGTTTTCCAAAACAAACCGGAATACCCAGAAATCAATTCGGAATTTGGTAAGGACTCAAGTAAGGTCGTATGTTTCATCCCCGCCTTTTCAAAGATATGTTTTTGGAAATAAACTTCGATCGGTTCACCTGACGAGCGTTCAATGATATTCCCCAAAAGACCAAAACTTAAATTGGAATAGGAGTGAATTTTTCCAGGTTCATTTCGTTCCATACTGGCAAGAGAATTTGGTAAAGCTCGAAAGGATTCTAAGATGGTTTCTTCTTTGGCATCTGGTGGTAAAAAAAATCCCTTGGCCAAGTCCGAAGGAAGGCCTGACTGGTGGGTCAAAAGGTCGCGGATGGTGATTTCACGGTAACCTTGTATTTTTGGTTTTACCATTTTGATTTCAGGGAGATAAATGGATACAGGATCATCTAACTTGAGTTTACCGGAGTCTTGTAACTGCAAGATCGCTATCCCTGTGAATAGTTTTGAAATGCTCCCAATTTTAAAACGATCCACTTTGCCTTCCGTCTGATTCCCAATTTGACCTGAATGGACTTCTCCATCTCCCATAATGTAAAGATAGGTTAAGGATTTGATCGATGAAGGTGAAAGGGATTCCCATTTCGATACAATTTCCTTATGGATTTGGTTTTTCTTTTGTGTGGCGAGGGGAAGAGATGAATCTCCACTGGTTTGGCATTGGATAAGCAGTGTGAAAAAAAATACAAAGATGAGTCGGAAAGGGAAAATGGGATCGAGATTCGGAGATTTGGTTTTGGCTTTGGCCTTTACAGATTCAATTCGGGAAGGGTTTATTTTTGGTAAGGATTCGGTTTCCTTTTTGTGATGAGAATGAATCTTTTGCACTTTCTTCGATTTCATACCCCAAGAAAAAAAGGATTCGATCCTGGAACAAGCCCATAAAAAACAAAACTCCCCAAACCTACGGATTGGGGAGTGATCGCTATGCAAAAGAGAAAGAACAACAATCGAGTCCTTTCGTCTGGACTCTGTTTGTTGGAACGATTCTAGAGGAGTGGCAATCTGTTTTAGTCTTGGATCACACTCATCGAGTATTCGGAAATGGCTTCCCTACGTTTTTCTGCATAATCTTTATGGAACCATAAGTCTTGGGTGGTTTTGGCAGTTTTTTTGTTACCAATGGTGATCGTGGTCATACAATGATCCACAGCATACTTCATGGCTTCTTTCCCTGTTTCTCCAAGTCCTTTGTTCCGTTTTTTACGAGTGATTTCCGCACCTTGTTTGTTGACTCGTGCAACTAACTTGTCGTAGTCGGAGTCATCAATACAGAAAACAGTTTCTTTTTTGGCATCTTTCCACTTCACATCCACTTCATACAATGGTGCCGCAGAGATATTTATAAAACCTAACTCAAAGAGCTCTGGCCAATACTCGTAAAAGAAAGATAACATTAGGGAACGAATTGCATACCCGTCAAAATCCGCATCGGTGATGATACTAATTTTGTCATAGTTCAGTTCATCAATGGACTTTACTTTTTGGTCCAGAGGAAGGCCCACAATGGCGACGATGTTTTTCATCTCTTCGTTTTGTAATGCCTTGGCAAGAGACATCCCTTTACAATTGAGTGGTTTCCCTCGAAGTGGGAAAAGTCCGTGTAATTTAGGATTCCTTGCTGGACGTAGTCCCGCAATCGCCGAGTCCCCTTCTGCTACGAAGAGAATTCGGCCTGGATCGTTTGGTTTGCCTGTCGGAGGCATCAGCTTAGGGATATTGTTCCGGGACGCCTTACGGAGGCCTTTCTGCGCATCCTCGAGCTGTTTCATCTGGGTTCTGCGCTCCATCACCATCTTAATTTCTTCGATGAGGCCAGTTTTTTTCAAAAGTTTGTCCAAATGTTTGTCAACGGACTTACGGATGTCTTCATTCAAATCATTGATGAGATAAGACTTGTCCTGGGATTTAAAGCGAGGGTTTAGGATCCGAAGGTTCACATACATGTGAAAACAACTTCTGACATCATTACGAGTGCATTGTGTATTCAGTTTTTTTTCTAAACTGACAATTTGAGATTTTTTACGGATCTCATCACAAAGCCTGTTTTCCAAATACTCAATGGCAGATCCACCTTGAGGGCAAAAAATTGAGTTTACCCAAGTTAGGTTTTTGTTTTGGCCCACAACCACATACGTATCCATATGGATTTGTGAAGCGGAAGCCTTATCAGAATAATCTAATTTATAGTAAACCATCTCAGAGTTACTAAAAATCTCATCAAAACCTTTTTTGAATTTATACTTTTCTTTCCCTGTTTTGTGGATAAAAACCACTTCCAAACCAGGATTAGACATTGCGATGTCTTGTAAGTATTGTTTCACCAAGTTGATGTTAAAGGAAGTATCCAGGTTGTTAAAGTATGCAGAATTGAGTTCAAATTCCACCGTAGTCCCGTGGTCTTCTTTTTTGGCTGTTTCTACAACGGCGGTCATCCCTGTTTTGTCGCAAGGTGCTTTTAGTTGTTTGATTTGGTCTGCGGAAAGCAAAGGACAATCCACAAAGGTTCCATGTTCATCATAATATAAGTGAACACGTTCTGTATCTTCTTTTGAAAGTTTGAAACTGCGAATGACTTTTTTTACATCATCATGGATGCTAAACATCTTTTTGTATGCTTTGCCACCATTGATGGTTTTGACTCGAAAGAAAGAAGAGACCATACGAACGAGTGAGATCCCCACACCATTTTGTCCTGCTACGTGGTCTTCTTTCGCTAAATCATCAAAGTTTTCTCCATACATCAAGTGGAGGTAAACCCCTTCCGCATTGTCGGCAGGAATTCCACGACCATTGTCTTGGATGGTCACTCGTTTGCGATCTGTAGACAATTGAACGATGAGTTTGTTCATTTTGTCTTTTTCGGGAATGGCTTTATCGTTTAGGTTTTTGCGATATTCATCCACGCAGTTCATACAAGCTTCATCTAAACATTTGATTTTAGCTGGAATGTCTGATAGTTCCTCATGGGACACTTCGTACGTTCCGGCATTGTCTCTTTTGAAAAAATGTTGTTCAAAGGTAGACAAAGAGTTTTGGCCAAGCCACATCCCTGTCCGCATGCGAACGTGTTCTACGTGAGATAATTTTTTAAAATTTCGCGAATTTCCTGAGGTTTTTTCAGTTTTTTGAGCCATAGATATTTATTTCGGATCCCATTTTTTCTTCAGTTCATCTAACTCATCGGTCATAAAACCAGTGAGTTTTTTATCATCTTTTTGTAAGGTTGTGTATTCGGTGTATTTGGTTTTTGCTTCCACGATCGCATCTTCGCATTTACGAACTTCTTCCAAAGTCATTCTATAAACGGGAATGGAACTCAACCATTCGAAGTAGACGAACTTGGCTGCTTTTAACTTATCTTCAAATTCTTTTTTGGATTTAATCCCTGTTACTTTTTCGTTCCATCTTTCTTTGATGAAGCGAATGAGTTCTGAGTTTCGATCAATTTTTTCTTTTTCAAGTCCCGCCAATCGTTTGAAACGACGGATGAGATGGGTTTTACGGAAATCACAAAACCGTTTGATGATCTCTTCTGGACCAAAGTTACGAAGTTTTCCTTCGTGAGTGATGACGTTGATTGTAAGCACTTCATTGTTTTCTTTGGTAAAAAGTTCTTTAATTTCTTTTTCGGATGGTTCTTCGCCTTTTTTAGCAATGAGTTCGATTTTGAAGGTTTGGCTGGAATGGTCCACGTAGTCTTTCAACCAATTGTCTTTTCTTTCAATCAAATCATCTAAGTAGTTCACCACTTTTTCTCGGTTCCAATTCATCGGAGAATCAACAAGATACAATTTCCCGTCTTCTTTTTTGAATCCGAATGTGGTGGACATCACAGTGTTTCCATTGTCATTTTTTGACAATTTCACTTCTCCACCGTACCCTTTGTACCATGGAGTGATCTTTTTTGGTTTACCAGTTTTTAAATAAGTGACTTGGGATTCGATCACATCACTCAGTTTATGAGCTGGAATAAAACAACGGAAACCCGTTGCAATCCCTTGGATGTTATTGAGTAAAACGACAGGAACCTTTCCTACAAAATGAATGGGTTCGTCTTCTGTTTCATCGTAGTTTTTTACATAATCAATGTCAGGCAAACTTTCAAAAAAACCTAAGTCTTTTGCAAAGTCAGAAAGTTTGACTTCTGTATAACGAGGGGATGCAATTGCATTGGGATCAAGGACATCACCAAAAGTTCCTTCTCCATGTACCAAAGGATAATTATTCGCAAAGGCAAAGTCTTGTGCCATTTGGGAAAGAGCATCTTGGATGGATCTGTCTCCATGTGGATGGTATCCCATCGCAAGCCCCGCGACTTTTACTGTTTTTGTATGACGGTTTCTTGCATCTGAATTCCACATAGCCCATAGAATTCGTCGCTGAACAGGCTTTAGGCCATCAATTTCTTGCGGTATGGCTCTCGAATCGCACACATATCGGGAGTATTTCCTTTGGTCGTCGTTTACTTGGTCTTCAAAGGGGCGTTTCGGATACTGTTCTTCGTTCTTCATGGTTCCAAATGACACAGGGGTGCGATGAATTGACTTGTCAAGCGGTTTTCCCTTTTTAGACTGGCGATACGCACCTATCTATGTCCCCACAAACTCAAGAATACTCCCGTTTTCATTGGCTTATCTGGTTCTTGATTTTTTTTTCTGGATGGAGTTGCCAAAACCTAAATTCTCTCCTTTCGAGAGACCCAAAGTCTGAAATCCCAGCCTCAATTCTCTTTCTCAAATCACCAAGAAAAATGAATACGACTTTCTTTCGTGATGGCTCTGCGCACTACCGATGTATCCAATGGGAACCAGGAAAATCCACGGGATATGTGGAAAAAATCGAGTTTAGTTTCATTGCGTATGATCCAAGTTTTATCACAAAAATCAATTCTGAGTTTGGGAATGAAACAGTAGAATCCTACAAACTCATTTGGAACCGAAAGGTTGGAAAATTCCAAAGAGATAAGTCTGAAAAAAAAATCATCTTTGTCTACAAAGACTCGTTTTTTAAAGAAACCAAAGGTGATACAATTGAATCACTCCTTCAAAATCAAATTGCATATAAAGAAAACAAATCATCCATTGATGAATTGGAAATATTTGAGTTGAGTGGCGATACAGCCACACTTCTGGAAGAAGGCAATCGTTCTGAAATTGGTGGAGAAAATCGATGGTCTCACAATCTTGGATCTAATCAATTTTTCACTTCTTCGAGTACATACACTAAAATTAACAACCAAACAGTTGTTACAGAACATACTTCGACTCATTATGATTACCACCAATTGAGTTTTGAGTGGAACGAAACAGAACCCGACAAACTGTTTTTCAAACCCATTTTTAAAGAAAACAACCTACAATTATACTTTGTTCCTCCCTATACCAATGGTCTCACAACCAAAACTAAGGAACCATTTGGTTATAAACGAATGGGAGATTTTTTACTCAAAGAGGAAATGAAATGACAGAAGTTCGTACCCGTTTTGCCCCATCCCCCTCCGGATTCCTTCATGTAGGAGGAGCAAGGACTGCCTTATTCAATTATTTGTATGCCAAGGCCAAAAAGGGAAAATTTTTACTACGCATCGAAGATACTGACCAAGACAGATCCACGGAAGCATCTTTTAAAATCATTTTAGAATCTCTTAAATGGTTGGGTATGGAATGGGACGAAGGTCCTGGTGTGGGTGGACCCAACGGACCGTACACGCAATCAGAACGAATTCACATCTACAAAGAATACACTGACAAACTGATCCAAGAAAAAAAAGCATACCGTTGTTTTTGTACAGCGGAAGAACTCGAAGGCAAAAAAAAACAAGCCGACGCCATGGGAATTCCTTACATCTATGATGGAAAATGTTCTGATCTGTCCGATGCAGAAATAGGTTCCCAACTCGAGAAAAAAATTCCCTTTACGGTTCGATTCAAAACACCACACAAAATTGTCATCGTAGATGATATGATCCAAGGGAAAGTGAAATTTGAATCCAAACTCATTGGTGATTTTATCATAGTCAAATCGGATGGATTTCCTTCATATAACTATGCTGTGGTGATCGATGATGCGTTGATGAAGATCACACACGTGATTCGTGGTGTGGGCCATCTCTCTAACACTCCTAGACAAATTTTAATCTTTGAAGCATTTGGATTCCCACTCCCAAGATTTGCTCATGCCAGTGAAATTGTAGGCACTGATGGAAAAAAACTTTCCAAACGTGCCGGTGCCACTTCCGTTCTTGCCTTCCGTGATTTAGGTTACTCCAGCGAAACCATGCGAAACTATATGGCTCTTCTTGGTTGGACTTCTCCTGACGGCAAAGAATACATGAGTGATGAAGAGTTGTGTTCTGTTTTTGATGTGGAACGCTGCTCGAAGTCCCCTGCTACCTTTGATGTCTTCAAAAAACTAAAAGAAGAAGAAAAAGAATCCGTTGATTTTAATAAACTCACGATCCTTGGTCTTGCCGAATACCTAAACCCTAAATCCAAACTCAATTGGATGTCGAACAAATACATCCGTGACACAAAAATTGAAACCCTTGGCAAAGCATTAGAACCTTTTTTAAAAGACTGCCAAATTCCGGAAGCCTTCAAGTCAGGAGAGAACCCACAACTCCTTTCCATCTTAGATTCGGTACGTGTGTATTTGGACCGACTCATCCAAGCCCCTCCTTATATTGAGGAATTCTTTTTGGAAAACCTGTCCTTTGAAAACGATGAAGCCAAACAATTGGTGCTCGAAGGCAAAGGGAAGGAAGTGGTCGCAGAGTTTTACCGCATTGTCAAGGAGAGCTCACTTACCACTCCAGATGCCTATAAGGAATCCATGGCAAAAGTGGGCGAAATCACGGGAGAAAAGGGACGAACTCTTTTTATGCCGATCCGAGCCATCACAACTGGGAAATCCCATGGATTGGAGCTTCCGATTCTCTTTAGCCTACTCGGTCAGGAAAAGATGGTCAAACGGATGGAACAATTGGCGGGCATCTTAGGCATTTCGCTTAGGTAAATTTTTTACAGATTCGTTCGGTTTTCGGGTATTTTTGACTTTTTTTCTCACTTCGCATCGTGTAATATGATGAGAGAGAGGAAAAGGCGGCCATTGACAGCACCATCTGAAGTGATTCCCTATCTGTTAAGCCCATCACCGGGTTCGTACGCCATGTTTTTACCTCCCGATATGTCTTCTGTCAAACAGTTCCGACAGGAACTCAAACGAACTTTGTTAGATAATGGATTTAGCTTCGATAACATCATACAAATCGAGCTCGCCGCTGATGAAGCGCTGACCAATGCCGTGGCTGCCAATGTATCCTGTGACTGTGATGAAACCATCATCTGCCGATGGCGGATTGATTCCGCAAAGTTCACTTTGTACATATTGGATTATGGTTCAGGACTATCAGGTGAGTCTCCTGTTCCTGATAACGATAAAGAATTACTACGACAAAACCAATCCCAATGTTTTTCTACCTTCCTCGATCATATCAAAAACCACCAAAGTAAAAAACCAGATACCCTTCCTTATAATGGTTCCGACCAAAAACATAAGAACATGGGAAAAGGATTGAAAATAATCAATGCCATGATGGACTCCGTTAAAGTAATGTTTCACGGAGAAGGAATGGTAGACGAAGCTCCGGCGGGGTTCAAAGTAATGGGCTCCATCATCGCACTCGAATACGACCGTTCCAAACACTTATAATTTGATCTTACATATCAACACATCTCGCGAATGGCGCGGTGGCGAACAACAGCTTTATTATCTCGTACAAGGTTTAGCCAATTACAAAATTCCACAAATGGTTGTTGGCCAACCTGGTTCTCCCTTAGAAACAAAATGTAAGGACAATGGGTATACTTTTTATCCCATTGAGATGCGAGGTGAATGGGATAGAAAAGCATATAAGAATATTCGATCTCTCTGTTTATCCAACAATATCAAACTCATCCACACTCACACGGCCCATGCGCATACCCTAGCCTTACTAGCCAAACGAAACCATCTCAAAATCCCGTTGATCGTTTCTAGAAGGGTTGATTTTAAACCCAAAAATAGTTTTTTTTCAAGATGGAAATACCAACACCCAGCTAACGATTATTACCTGCCAGTCTCACAAAAAATCAAAGAAGTGATGATGAGCAGTAAAATTGCACCAGAAAGGATCATCACTGTTTATTCCGGAATTGATTTGAAACGATTCACGAAACAAACTCCGCACGAATACTTACGTGAGGAATTCAACATTCCGAAGAAAGCTGTGGTGATTGGAAATGTGGCGGCACTTGTGGATCACAAAGACCAAGAAACATTGATCTCTGCCATCTCCAAGATGAAAACAAATATTGATTTCCGACTCATGATAGTTGGGGAAGGGAAATTAGAAAAAAAACTAAAAAGCCAAGCGGAAGGTTTAAACCTAAACGATAAAATTATATTTACAGGTTACAGAAAAGACATTCCCGCCTTACTTTCTTTATTCGATATTTTCACACTCACTTCCAAAGAAGAAGGCCTTGGGACAGCAGTACTTGATGCAATGGCCTGTTCCTTACCAATTGTTGCGACCAATGGTGGTGGCATTGGAGAGATGTTAGACCATAATGAAGGTGCGTTTGTATGCCCTGTGGGTGATTCAGAATCCATTGCATTAGGACTTGATAAACTGGTTTCGTCTGAAGAACTACGAAATCAATTTGGTAATTTTAATAAAACATCTGTGAAACGATTTTCAGTTACCAAAACAATCGATAAAACCAAACTCATCTATTATTCCTTTTTAGGTGATTCATTGTATGGAGAAGGGAAATGAGTGGAAGACTTTTAATCATTGATGGACATGCCCTTGCATTCCGAGCTTATTTTGCCTTTGCCGCTTCTAATTTAACCAATTCCAAAACAGGTCTTCCTAGTGGTGCCATTTTTGGATTTTGGAGGATGTTGTTCAAACTCCTACAAGATGAACATGTGACTCATATTGCATTCACCTTTGACCCAGGCACAAGATTGGAACGAAACGATCTTTATGAAGAATACAAAGCTCACAGAAAACCGATGCCTGAGGATTTAAAACCTCAAATTCAAAAGATATATGAGATGTTACAAGCTCTTGAATTTCCTATGTACAAAATCAATGGGATCGAAGCAGACGATATCATTGGTTCCTTATGTAAAAAATTTGGAAAGGATTTTGAAGAAATCGTGATCTTGTCTAGTGACAAAGATTTATACCAAGTTTTGGACAAAAACATACATATGTTACGTGGGAAACGAGGTGTATCCGAATTTGAAAAAATAGATCCCAAATGGGTCAAAACCAATATTGGTATCACCAAAGAACAAGTAACCGATTACATGGCTTTACTTGGTGATGCTTCAGATAATATCCCTGGTGTCAAAGGGATTGGTGAAAAAGGTGCCGCCAAACTCATCCAAGAATTTGGAGATTTGGAAACCATTTATAAAAAAATTGATAAGGTCAAAAACAAATCCCTCATCGATAAACTTATCGCTGATAAAGAAAATGCATTTTTATCACGGAAGCTGGCAACCATTGTCACCAATCTCAAACTTGATATCAAAAAATCTGACCTAAAACTTCCAAATTATTACGATCCGAAAAAAGTGCAGTATTTCAAGGATGAAGGGTATAATGTCCTTCACCGCGATTTAGCAAAACAAGCAGGGATTCCCATTGTCAGTGATGGTGATGCAAAAGAAGAATCAGAGACTTCTAAAAAAACCACCAAGGGAAAAAAAGAATCGAACACCGAAGCATCTGCAGATGGATCCAAAAAAGGAAAAACTGATGCCGCCACCTCAGTGGTCGCTAAAAAATCATACAAACGGATCCAATCCATCGATGAACTAAAAAAAATAGTCTCCAAACTAAATTCCAAAAAACCCATCTCAATTGATACAGAAACAACATCCCAAGATCCAATGATGGCCGAGTTACTCGGGATCTCTTTTTCAGAAGAGCCTGGTGTTGCCTATTACATTGCATTCTCTCATTCCGAATCCATATATAGCCACCTTCTCCCTTCGGCTGAAGAATCACTGAAGATCCTAAAACCAATGTTAGAAGATTCCAATTGGAAAAAGATTGGTCAAAATATAAAGTATGACCTTCTCGTTCTCAAAAACTATGGGATAGAATTAAAAGGAATTTATTTTGATACCATGCTTGCTTCTTACCTTTTAAACCCAGGGGAAAGAAGGCATAATATGGATGATATGGCAGTTGATTACCTCAACTACAAAACAATCACATACGAAGAGTTAGTTGGAACAGGCAAAAAGAAACAAAACCTATATGATATCGATCCAGATAAAGTATCAGAGTATGCTTGTGAAGACGCTGACATCACCTTACAACTTCACAATGTTCTCTCCCCCAAAATGGACGAGAACATTCATAAAAAATTATTTTATGAGATGGAAATGCCAGTTTTACTCACTTTGGCAGACATGGAATTTGAAGGGATTGCAGTCGATAAATCATACTTTGAATCATTGTCTGGTACATTTGATACCAAAATCAAAGAACATGAAAAGAACATTCATTTTTATGCGGGAAGGCAGTTTAACGTCAATTCTACGAAAGAATTACAAACGGTATTATTTGAAGACTTACGCCTACCAGCTGAAAAAAAAACACAAACGGGATACTCCACAGACCATTCCGTTTTGGAGTCTTTACAGGGAACTCATCCTATCATCGATGATTTACTTTCGATCCGTAAATTTTCAAAATTAAAATCCACTTATACAGACACATTGCCTTTACTTGTGAATCCAAAAACCAAACGAATTCATACAAGTTACAACCAAACCATTGCGGCAACTGGGCGTTTGTCTTCTACCAATCCAAACCTACAAAACATTCCTATCAAAGATGAGGAAGGAAGATTACTTAGAAAAGGATTTATCGCCAAAAAAGGGTATGAGATCTTATCACTTGATTATAGCCAGATTGAACTACGAATCATGGCGCATTTTTCCAATGATCCCAATATGATTGATGCCTACAATTCTGGTGCGGACATTCACAAACGAACTGCTGCAGGGATTTTTGGTGTGCCAGAAGACCAGGTAACACCGGATATGCGAAACAAAGCAAAGGTTGTTAATTTTTCTGTGATTTATGGAGTCACATCCTTTGGCCTATCCAATAATTTAAGGATCAGTCGCAAAGAGGCAAAAGAGTTTATAGAGAAATACTTTGCCGCCTATAAAGGTGTCGCCACCTACATGGAAGAAATTGTAGAATTCTGCAAACAAAATGGCTATGTGGAAACTCTTCTTGGTCGAAGACGTTACCTCCCCGACATCCATTCCTCACATAAAATGGTGAGTGAAGGTGCCAAACGAGTTGCCATCAATTCCCCAATCCAAGGTACATCGGCGGATATGATCAAAATCGCGATGATACAGATTCATGAAAAAATCAAAAAGGAATCGTTTCGTTCCAAACTATTATTACAAGTACACGATGAACTTGTGTTTGAAGTGGACCCAAAAGAAAAAAAAGAATTTTTCCAAATGGCAAAAGAAGAAATGGAATCTGCTATGAAACTCAAAGTACCAATCGTCGTACAAGGGAAGTTTGGTGGAAATTGGGATGAAGCGCATTAGGCCGTATTTCGGTCTAACTTTCTTCTTTGTTCTTTACCTTTGGAATTTTCCTCAGGTTTTTCAAACAGGTGATCTCTTAGGAAAATTTGATTGGGATTTATACACCTTTCATGTAGAGTTTTTAAGAAAATCGTATTTAGAGTTTGGTAGTTTTCCATTATGGAATCCGTATTATGGTGCTGGGTTTCCAGTATGGGAAAACCCAACGAGCAAAATCGGAAGTTTCACCCATCTATTTGCGATCTTCTTCCCGTCTCTTTTCGCTTTGAAATTTAGTTTTCTCTTTTACTTTGGCCTTTCAGGGATTTTAAACTTCCATGCCTTTCAAATTTATAACAAAACAAATTGGTTGATTTCCATTTTGTTTGTTTGCCTGTTCCAATTTTCAGGTTATTTTTTCCAAAAATTTTATGCGGGCCATCTGAACCAAACCCAAGGTTTGTTTTTACCGGCTCTGATCTTTTATTTTTTGTATTTGATACAAAATAAAAATTATCTGATATTCGCTTTTACGACTCTTATCACCTATATCCTGTTATCTGAAGGTGCCATTTACACTCTCACACAAGGGGCGTTTCTCATTTTTTTATTGAGTGGTCGGGAAATTTTTATTTCGGAGAGGAAAAAAGAATCTTTCGTTCGTTTCATTTTGACTAGCTTTTTTTTGCTTTTGGTTCTCTCCATTAAATGGGTTCCGATGTTTCTCTTTGTCCATCACGTCGGTCGGTATTTTGTCCCTGACCAATTCCCATTAAACCTTTCCGATCTCTATTCTATTTTTTTTGGATCATCCCAGCACCCTCTGCTTTCCCAATCCCTTTCCAAAATGCAATACCGCTTCTGGGAATACGGAAATTATTTAGGGCAACTTCTCCTTTACTGCTTACCCCTGCTTGTTTTTACGAAACGAAAACTGTGGTTTGTTCTTCTCCTTTTGGTGGTCACTATTTGGATTATGTTTGGAAAAGGGAATTGGTTCTCGCCCGCTACGATTTTAGAACAGTTTCCCATTTATTCATGGGAGAGAGTGTATCCACGGTGGAGTCTCAGTGTTGCCTTTTTATTTGTTTGGTGTTTGGCGTTGGTGGTTCAAACATTTTACGACCAATTTCGTGAACCATACAAGGTTCATTTTTCCGCATTTCTTTTTTTGTCACTCACCTATCATACATTGGATGTAAGAAGGATGAATACAAAGTATCTCCCTGAAATTTTTGTTTTAAATCCTCCCATTCTCAATATCCAAAACAAGGAAACCTTTCCCATCACGGTAAACTCAGTTCCCAACTATGGATCAGACTCACAAATGTTACCAGCTCTGAGAAACAACCTTAGCACAAAAGACATTTATGAAAATCTAACCTTTTACCATCACAATCAATCAATTCAAAATAAAGAATACCATGGTGAATTCTATTTATACCCATCTTACCAAAAAATCCAACCGATCGATTGGGAACCAGATACGTATACATTCGGTCCCCTTTCCAAAAACCAACTGCTCATTTTCAACCAAAAGTTCCACCCGGGTTTTGTGATCAATTTATCCAATGTAAAACCATGTTCGTGGAATGGGTATTTGGCGGTGCCATTAGACAAGGATTACCAATCAATCAAACTAAGGTATTCTCTTTGGAAATCTACCATGACAAATCCCAAGGTGGATTGGAAATGTGAAATGAAATTTCGTTGAAATAAATTTCTTTACAAGATTACATTTTAAGGCACACTCATTTTTCAAGATTAGAGATACAATCGAGATTGTTTGTTTTTGTTCCTTCGTTCCCTTTTTTGAAACGAATCAAATCCTTTGTGTCACCGATTTGTAATGCTACAGAATCGACATTCTTTCCTGGAATTTCACTGGAATGTCACATAATCGTAACCGAGATCTTTTAGCTTATGTTGTAGATAAAAACGAGGAAACAAAATCCTATGAAACCAAATACAATCAACAGAACAGAACGAATCTTAGAAGTTCGTTTGGCAGAGAACCAACTCGAAATCGAAAGAGCCCTAGCACTACGATATGAAGTGTTTAATTTAGAAATGGGAGAAGGTCTGCCACAATCTTCTGCGACGAGAAAAGATCGTGATGAATACGATTTATACTGCCACCATTTGATCGTGATTGATAAATCCACTGACGATAAAAAAATCGTCGGAACTTACAGAATCCTCACACGCCAAAATGCAAAAAACGGAATTGGGTTTTATAGTGAAAACGAATTTGATATTACATCCATTTACAACTTGCCGGATGAAATTGCAGAAGTAGGTCGTTCTTGTGTTCACCCTGATTATCGGGATGGTTCGGTCATTTCTTTGTTATGGCAAGGTCTTGCAGAATTCATGAATAAACATAATGTTCGTTATTTGATGGGTTGTGGTTCCATCCACTCTACTGATGCTTCTGTTGCTTCTCAATCTTACGGTTTTTTAAAAGCAAAAGATGCCATTGCACCAGAGGAATTTAGAGTGTATCCAAATCCAGATTACGTCCTTCCTGGTTTTGATGCCAATTTTTATGTAGAAGATCCAAAAACGATCTCCAAAAATATCCCTCCACTTTTGAAAGGATACCTTCGTGTGGGAGCTAAAATCTGTGGAATTCCTGCACTGGATTCTGTTTTTGGTACTACAGACGTGTTCATTCTTTTCGACCGCAAGGAAATTACGGAGAGATATGCAAAACACTATATGAATGCATGAAACAAAACCAAGAAATTGATTACCAACACCCATCCAAACAGGATCAAATTCGATTTTTCGCGTTTACCTTTGTTTTGGTGATTGGAATCACTCTTGGTTATTTTCTCGGCATCCCTCGGTATTATCTCGGATGGTTTTCCTTTGCGATTGCATCATTCTCTGTGGCAGGAAATGATGCAGTCCAAACCATCGGAACTTTTATCGAAAGCAAAAAATCAGTCCATTGGTCCCAAAAGATCCTCGTCTTCGGCGGTCTTTTATTTGTAGTCCACTTATTTGCATGGTTCATCCATGGGGGTGAAATCCACTTTCATCGATTGGATTCCATTCCAGAAACCAAAGAATTCAATTTACTCCAATTACTCGCACCCGTATTACTTGTTGTGATCACAAGGCTCCGGGCTCCTGTCTCCACAACTTTTCTCGTCTTAGGTTTGTTTGGTGGCAAAAGCATCGACCAAATGTTAACCAAATCTTTTTTTGGTTACGGTTTAGCCTTCCTCGTTGCAATTTTTGTTTGGGCAATCCTTGTGAAAGTTGACCCACATGAATACCATGAAGTCCATACGCCCGATCCAGTTTCCGAAAGGCGTTGGTCTCGTTTGCAGTGGTTCTCCACGATGTATCTCTGGGTGGCATGGTTATTCCAAGACACTGCCAATATCGCGGTTTTTTTACCAAGACAATTGGGACTGTTTGAATTTTTGATGGCCGTTTTTATCCTGATCTTTGCCCTTCTCATCATCATCCGCACGAATGGTGGCACCATCCAACAAGTGGTCTCCGAAAAATCGGACATCCAATGGGCAAAAGCGGCTACCATCGTGGATTTGGTCTATGGAAGTTTGTTATTCTTTTTCCAGGCAATCAGTAACATTCCCATGTCCACCACTTGGGCCTTCCTTGGGCTCCTTGCGGGCCGGGAGATCATTCTGAATGTGATTACCTACAAAGACCTACCCTATCTGGATACCTTCCGTAAAGTGGGCAAAGATGTGGTCCTGGCCACAATTGGGATCGTAGTCTCCATCCTCATATTCTTCCTTTCCTACTTCCTATACCCAGAGCAAAGGCAATCCGCTCCCCTCGAATTCTGGAACTCAACAAATCAGGAAGACTCCCTATAATTCTCTTTGACAGTTCCCCTGATTGTCAGGGTAGTGTCATATATGAGATTGATTCTCACATACAGAGATTAGGAGCCATTATGTCAGTTGCAATGATGTTACGAGAAGGGACGGCGCAAAAACATGAGGAAACTGAAAAAGTTCCCTATATCCGTGCCATTTTCCGTGGGGGACTCGATGCCCAAACATATACTTACCAATTAGAAAGCCTTCTTGCGGTCTACCGAGTGATGGAAGAACTTTACCGCCAAAACAAAGACAATCCCATCCTTTCTAAATTATACTTCCCCAGTTTATTTCGAGAAAAGTCCTTACAAGAAGACATCGTTACCTTCCAAAAAAAGTTTGGAACAAAACTCAGAGGCGAAGTTTCCAAGGCCACACAAAACTACATCAACCACATCCAAACCACGGCCCAATCCAAACCAGAACTTCTGGTAGCACAAGCTTACGTGCGTTATTTGGGAGATTTATCCGGTGGCCAAGCGATCAAAAAAGTAGTGGCAAAAACCTTTGGTCTCGAGGGAAATGAAGGAACTGCTTTTTATGAATTCCCAGAGATCGAAGACCTAATGGCGTTTAAAGGAATTTACCGTCAGAATTTGGATACTTTGCCATTAAATGATTCGCAAAAAGCAGAACTATTAGAAGAAGCCAAAACAACGTTTGATTTAAACAAATTTTTGTTCATCGAACTCGATTCCGATTTAAAAGAAAATATCGGAATGGAACGTTACCAAACTCTTCTGCCAGCAGGTTAATTTTTGGGATTCCCGTATACACTCGTAACACTTGTATTTTTATCGATGTTGCCGGTCACGATGATTGTGCCGGTAGTCAAAGACATTGTAAAGGATCGTTTGTTTGGATCCAACTGGGAAGTGGCTTTTTTCACAAGCATACCCATGTTAGGTTCCTTTTTGTTTGCTCCTGTTGCGGGAATCATTTCGGATCGTTTCAAAAACAGAAAGTTCTTCATCAGTTTTTTTTGTTTTTTAGATGCAGGACTTTTTTACCTCTTAACTGTCGCCACTGACATGGGATTATTTTTATTCCTACGATTTTTGGAAGGTGCTGCGCATATCTTTATCATCGGGTTACTATTAAGTTCCGCTGCTGACCAAGAGAATGATCCCAAAAACAAACGATATTATGGCAAAGGGATCCTTATGGGTATCACAGGGATGTTTTTATCCTTGGGTGGTGCTTTGGGACTTCCATTAGGAATCCTCGGAAGGAGTAATCCTTTATTGCCCTTTTATGTTGGATCGAGCATTCTTATTTTTGTCGGGATCATGAGTTTTCTTTTGTTAAAAGACAAAGGCATTCACACTGTCAAAGATTTTAAATTGAGTGATTTAAAATTGGCAATTTTTGAAAATCCCTTTCTGTTTGTGCCTTTTATGTTTAATTTTATCGATCGATTTACTGTTGGGTTTATCATTTCCTCGTTTAACATTCATTTACGAGAAACTTTGGCCTTCCACCCAGGAATGCTTGGAGTTTTCCTAGGACTTGTGCTCCTACCAATGAGTTTGTTGTCTTACCCATCTGCATTACTCTCTCGCAAAACAGGCGTTCTTCCTCTAGTATTAGTTGGATCCACGGTTTATGGAATCTTTTTGGGATTGTCTGGAACAACCAATGATTACTCGTATTTATTTTTATTTCTATTGATCTGTGGGATTGGAGCGGGTGTGATGTTCGTTCCTTCCATGATGTTAGCAAGTAAGATGTCAAAACCTGGACTGACTGCCACTACGATGTCTGCCTTCACTGGTGTGGGTTCACTTGGATTTATGTTGGGCCCAATCGTTTCTGTCCAAATGCAAACAGTATTCGAATCTTTACTTCCGAAAGAATATAGTTTTTCGGCACTTTCTTTCTTTTTTGGATTTTTAGAGATAGGACTTGTTTTTATGACAATTCCATTTTTTAAAAAGATTTTAAGCAAAATGAACCGAATCGACGAAGAAAGAGAAAAGATTACACTTGCCAATCCAGATCCTATCCTGTAAAATTTCTCCTAATCCATCTTAGGAAAGGTTTATGTTCAAAAGATTACTGATTCTTAGCACACTCGCTTCGGTTCTATTCCTTGTGTCTTGTTCCTCAGGAAACAAAGTACAAGCTGGTAGCACAAAAGTTCACCCACACACGGCACTCCGCAAACTCGAAATTGATATGATCAAAGTAGGCGATGGTTTGGTAAAAACAGAAGCAGTCCTTGGAAAACCAACAGAAAAATCGTCTGATCCAAGTGGAACAGTCATGACTTGGTACTTTGCAGAAGACCGAGATGTTCCCGAACAATACTACACTCTCAAAGAAAAACCAGATGTTGTAGAAAAGTTTTTAAAACTCACATTTGATCCTAAAAACAAAATCACAGCAAAAGATTTTAAACTATAAAATCAAGGGGCAATTTCTGATGTTGAGTCCGTTTCTGATTCAGATTCTACATCCGTAGGTGCCGGGAACGGAAAACCAGGGAAACTTGGTTTTTCCTTTCCCTCTATATCATCATCTAACAAATCGATGGTGGTAAAACCCAATAAAAAATCAAACGCTTCTGCAATATTAAAACCAACTCTCGCACCACCATACACTCCTCCGACAACTTCTACATTCCAGGAATAACCTGGAGGGTAACCAAATGGTTTTAAATCTTCTTTAGGAAGGTAGATCAAAAATTCTTTTTGGCCGGTGTTTGCCACGATGTCTTTTGTAAGTTCCCTTCGAAAATACTCTTTTTTACGAGCCTTTCGATCTTTCACAGGATCATAGAAGTACGAATAATATCGCATCTTATAACTTTTGAGATTGGCCCTTTCATCGTTTGTAAGTGGAATTCCTTTTTTGTCCACAAGCCAATTTCCTTTGGCATCAAGCACAGGAGAACCAGAATGAAAACTTTCCCCACCTAAGATACCAAAGACGAGCTGTTGAGAATGATAACCTCCAATCTCGCCACCGCGGATTCCAACCCCACGACCTAAATCACGTTTCCCCAAACTCGACTCACCACCCTGGAAAACAAATCCAATGGGAAGGGGTCCTACTTTAACAGCCGCTCCATACATAGGAGTTTCGGCACCCACCGTAACAATATCTTTCAAATCATTTTTACGATTTTTCCAATAGGTGGCACAATTCAAAAAATACAAAAGGCAAAGGATAAGGCCGATGGAACGCATTCTTTTCCAATTTTTTTCATTTTCTACTTTTCGGAATCAAAAAAACAAACTTTTTGGGAAGATATGGCTTCTTTTGAAGATTTTCCCATGATCGAAGTGAAAAAAATGAACGAAACGGAAGTTCGACTTTTCAGTTTATTGTTCAATCTTTTGCGAGAACCAAAAGGAATTAGTTTCCAGAAGTTCCGAAACATCATGCCCCGTTTTTATAAAAACGAAGACATTGAGTCGGATCGTAAAAAACTCTATAGAGATTTAAACCAACTGAAAAGCCTTGGATTCAATATCAAAGTGGCACAGTACGGATACCAATCTGAAGATTTTTTTCCCTATTACATTCAAAAAGAATCCATCGATCGATCCTTAAAATTTTCCAAAGAAGAATTGGAACACTTATCCAAAACTCTTTTTGCTACTGAATTCACGAAAGATTTGATGAGTTTGTCTCAGAAACTGTTTTCCTTTCATTTGGATTTGATTCCCAATCTTTCCAAACTTCCCGTATCCACTGAAGGCGAAGATATGGTGGATACAGGAAACACAGAAAAAATTTTACAAGCCATCAAAGACAAACGTGCCATCACAATCCTTTACGGATACGAAGAGAAAGAGAGGACAATCGAACCCTATCGTTTGATTCGAAAAAATACAACCGACTTTTATGTGTTAGCTTATGATAGAAGTAAAAAGTCCTTACGTAGATTCATCCTTCCTAAAATTTCAGTGAAAAAAGAAACCAAAGAAGAGTTTTTTTCGAATGTCAAAATTTCCGATGATGATTTAAATTTTCATCCCCTTTCAATCAAAACACACCCCGAAAAAGAAATCTCCTTCCAAATCCATCCTGAGTACGAGGATCGGTGGAAAACTTTTTTGGAAGGTGCCAAATATGAAACCATTCAAAACCAATACAAAGTGTTGACGACGAACCAAAATGCACTGTTTCAATTTTTTGTGATTTTACCAGAAGCATTGGTGGAATGCCTTCCTGAATGGAAGGAATCATTTGTCCGACACTTAAAAGATTGGGAACATTTATACCAACTCGTATGATAGCACTTTGACTCCCGTAACCAAATCTTTATACTTACAATTCTTAAGATGCCAAAATGCATTCCATCTGATACGAGATGGAGTTGTTCAAAAACCATCCACCGCATCCTTTGGTGGGTATTTGGAATGGGGAGATTATCTTTCTCTATGTAGAAGCCAATTTCCAAACACTCCGATTGTGGAAAAATCGCAGAACCGAGAAGAAAGTTTTTTAGCGTCTGAAGTTTATATCAAACAACAAATGTCCCATTTTGGATCCCATCTGCGTTTCCAAAATTTTGTTTGTAGTGTTGAACTCATTGAATATGACAAAGAGAGAGATGGTTGGATTTTATGGGACTTTCGGCCCATTGGTTCCATCAAACAAGACATCCTACGATCGTTTTTCTTTTACAAAAAAATTGCGGAAGGCATGGGACTTCGGGTACATGGATTCAAACTCATCCGCATCCAAACCAAATTTGTTTACAAAGGTGGCCCCATCCTTCCAGAAGAATTCCTTCTCATCGATGACCTAACATCGCGCATGGAATCGGAATCAGGAACTCGGGAAGAAGAATGGAACTCATTCCAAGAAGTGGAAAAAGAGGCAGAAGGCAAATCGGTTCTTTATTCCTTTTTGGAAACAAAACCCAGTTGTCGTTCTCTCAAAACTTGCCTTTCCCCTTCCCATTGTGCAAAAGGCAGAGAATCAGCCAAAGAGATCTTTGAATATAGAGATAGCTCCGAACTAGCAAAACAATGGTTTGCCTCTGGGTACAATTCGTACGATTCAGTTCCGGATACAGAACTCTCACCCATCCAAAAAATTCAAAAAGAGGCACATAGAACGGGAGAGGTTCATTTTAACAAGGAAACACTCTCCGAGTATCTTTCTAATGTGACAAAAACAGTTGCTTTTTTGGATTTTGAGTCGATCAACCCTTACCTCCCGATTTACCCAGAAACAAAACCCTTCCAACATATCCCATATTTATATTCACTTCACATTTGGGACCAGGAAACGGATACACTAACGCACACAACGTACATGCATGAGGATATAGGAACAGATCCGCGGAGCGCAGTTTTGTTCCACCTTCAAAAAGACCTACCAAGAGGCATTACGATCTTTTCATTTAATGATTTTTTTGAAAAATTGATCATCCAAGAATCGGCGAACGTTGTCCCAGAATACTTAGAATTTTGGGAATCAGTCAAATCGATGTTTATCGACCTTGCATTGCCGTTTAAAAAACTTTGGGTTTACCACCCAGGCCAGAATGGGAAGGCATCACTTAAGGAAATCCTACCTTGTTTTAGCCAAGAAAGCCATTTTGGACTTACCATTCGCGAAGGACAGGATGCCAATTACCAATATTTGAGATTGATAAAAAAGCAGGTGACAGCCGAAGAAAAAAAACGTGTCTTGGAGGATTTGATAGCTTACTGCAAATTAGATAGTTACGGTTTGTTTTTAATCTATAGAATGTTACAAGAAAGATTATCGGTTATTTAATGTTAGGTATCAAAAAATCAGTCGCACAACTTGTCTTTTCGTTACCTGAGAATTGGATCTCTGCTCTCACTCGAAAAAACAATACCAATGAGTCCAATGCCTTAGACCCACGTTGTGCACTCGCTTGTAACATCGCAAGGTTCCTTCCGAAAATGGAACATATGAGTCCTGAAAAAGCGAGAAAACATTACCGGGACCAAATGAAACTCTTCGAAGAGGGTGAATTTCCGATCGCTCATATCGAAGACAAACTGATCCCCACTCCCAGTGCTTCCTTCATTCCCATCCGCGTTTACAATGCCAACCCTCAAAAAAGAAATCTCCCCACCATCCTCTTTTTCCATGGGGGTGGACTCACCATCGGCAACTTAGAGACACATGATTCTTTTTGTCGCAAATTGTCTCATTATACCAAAAGCATTGTGATTGCAGTCGATTACCGTTTGGCCCCGGAACACCCTTACCCAGCCGCACACGATGATGCTTGGCTTGCCTACCAATATGTTCGTAACTCAGCTTACATCTTTGGTGGGTCTCCGAAAGCCATTGCTGTTTGCGGGGATAGCGCTGGCGCTCTCCTTGCCACGACCCTTTGCCTACGTGCCAAAAAAAACAATGTCCAAGCCCCCATTTACCAAGCACTCCTCTATCCCATGCTTGATACTTCCAAAGAATCGGACACCTATGAACTCTTTGGGGAAAATTATGTCTTAACCAAAACGCTCATGCGCTGGTTCATCCAAAATTATTTGCCCCAAACCAAGGACCGAAGTTTGATACAGAACTCACCTGTTTTGGCAGAGACCAAAGAACTGAAGGGTCTCCCACCTACCTACATTGGCATTGCCGGCTTTGATCCCCTCCGTGAAGAAGGGGAAACCTATGCCAAACACCTCCAAACAGCTGGTGTGAAGGTGGAAGAACGACATTTTCCTTCCCTTGTGCACGGATACATCCAATTGTCGGGGCTCATTCCAAAGGCAAAAGAAGCAGAAGAGGACCTCTTCCAATCCCTATTACGATTTTTTTCCCAAATCAAAATCTAATTCACTTCCATTCAAGAATCGACACAGAAAGATTCGATACTATAAAGGACAACATCTAGAGGTATGTCATGATGCTACGATTTTCCATTCTTCTCTGTTACCTTCTGGGAATGACTGCTCTTTTTGCAGAAAAACCAGCCTCCGCTACCCTCAAGGAAAGGGAGTCCCAAAAACAAATTGATCTGCAAAGGAAAAATGGTTTTGGTGATAACGAAATTGACACCCTTCACGCAAACATCATTGGGAATCTGCGGAAGATCAAAAAACTCCAAGACTTAGGTGTGGACAAAACAGCCGCCCAATACCTAGCCCAAACCCCACAAGAACACAAAGAATTATACAAAAAAGACAAGGATGGAAAACCTTATTTGGAAATCAAACTCCCTCAAGGACAATCCTACATCGATTATCCATCCGTGTTTTTGTATGATGGAATTGCATACATTTATCCTAAAGAAGATTATAGCGACTTAGACAAAATCATCCTTTCCTTCAGAAGAGTGAATGCAGATGGAACCATCCATGTAAAAGAAATGCGTAGGCTCATCAACCCAACACCCAAGTCAGAAGGCACAGAAAAAGATGAGAAAGGGGAAGCAAGATTGGATACAAATTCTGATATCCGTTTGGAATACTTTCGGTCTTTGACTTCGGATACCATTTGGCCCAATGATCCTGTCCAACCTGCGGAAGCAGACATCGCAATGGTGTTAAATGATGAAAAGGATCCTCTCCCTTATGACAAACAAAAACACATTATGATGTCTTATAAAAAGATGTTACGCAAAATTGCAAAACAAACTGCTTTCAAATTACGTAGCGTGGAATTGGATCAAAAACAAATGATCACAAAAATTTTGGATTATAATACAAACTAGGAATTCACAACAAAAAACAATACCTCAAGTTTGTTGTTTTTCCCTTCGACTCATGAGGAGCTGCGAAATCGTTTGCTCCTCAGTCACATACTTCCTCTTTAAATACGACAAAGCATTATTGATAAAACGAGGAACCTTTTTCTCGGCATCTAACAAATCCATTTTCGTTAACATCAATTCGTCAATGGTAGCGAGAGCCAAATTCCTTTGGCTCTGGTGTAATTCAAAATCGTCCTCGTCTTCTACAATCATGTTTTTTCTTGGAACCGATTGGCGGCTTCCACTCCTCTTTCTTCATCTACAAAAAAGTTAATGATGAGTGATAAAAAGTAAAAGAAAGCCACTACCAAAAAGGCATTTCGTAAGCTCACCAAGGTTTGGATGTATCCAAACAAAAAGAGTCCTGCTGCTGCGGCAATTTTACCAGAAAGTCCCCACATCCCAAAAAACTCACCCGATTTGGATTCGGGACTAAAGATACCCACAAGGGCTCGGGAAGCAGATTGTGTGGAACCGAGGCCCATTCCTGCGAGTGAGGAGATAAATACAAACACCCATTGTACCGTCCAATTTTTGCCAAGCACTTCGTTGGCTATGGATGTGAGATCATGTACATAATAAATCAAGGCACAAGTCACAAGCCAGAGAACAAGCGTAAGGTTAAAAGTTTTTTTGGCACCAATACTATCTTGGATCACTCCAAACGCAAGGGCACCGATTGCGGCAGCAATTTGGATGAAGATAAACATGGCTTGTTTGTGTTCGGCTTCTATATGAATTTCTTGGGATCCATAAATAAAAGCAAAGGAGATCACAATCGCAAGGGCCGCCATGGTAAAAAACAAGGAAACAAGATAAATCATCAAATCTTTGAAATTACGTGCATCTTTTAAGGTTTGGATGACTCGGTCCTTTCCAATTTTGAAATAATTCACCTTATGAGAAACCCCAAGTGGAAGGTGGGGTTCTTTCAAAAAGAGGAAGGTCGGGATGGCTGCAATCAAAAAGAAGATGGCGGTGTATGGCCCAACTAACTTTAAATTTTCGAAATTATCGAGGGTGTAATCACCAAGTGTGGTAGCAAGGGCAACAGACCCTATCCCACCAAAGTATCCAATCCCCCATGCGTATCCAGAAATTTTGCCTAAGTCTTCTTTGGAGCCGAGAAATGGCAAAAAACTAGAAGCAAAGTTTTCACCCGAAGCAAAGAAAAAATTGGAGAACGCAACGAGTATCATCCCCATCCAGATCATCCCAGGTTCCACATAATAGAGTAAAAAAGTGGCGATCACACAACCGATATAACTCAGGAATAAAAACAATTTTTTCTTGGAACTGTAGTCAGTGATGGCTCCAAATATGGGTCCTGTCACAACAACGAAGAGATAGGAGGCAGCAAGAGCCCAGGCCCAGAGAGTATTCCCCATTCGGAACGGATTGTCCGAACCAACTTCGGAAGGAACGACGAGTCTTGTGAAAATTTCACAATACACGACACTGATGATGACGGTGGTATAGGATGAGTTCGCAAAATCAAACATACACCATCCAAAAATTTCACGGTTTTTTTTCTTTTTTGCTTCCGGGTTTTTGTCTTTGGACATAGAGGGTTTCAGAATTTTCCTTGGATGAAAGTAATTAAAGAGTTTCCCTCCCTTTCGTAAATCTGTCAAATGATTAGTTCAGGTATGGATCCTTTCGATTTAAATTCCCTAATGAGACCAAAACGGGTCTGTTTATGTCGAATGGTTACGGAAGAAGAATTAGTCCGTGCCATCCATGCGGGTGCCGTAACCATGGAACAAATTAGAGAAACAACAAGAGCCTCTACCGGCTGCGGGACTTGCTCCATGCAAGTCTACCACATCCTCCAGCGCGAATTGCAGAATCTCTCTCGGAGGAAAATTTCATGAAATTATCGATTAATATGGCGATGACCTTGGATGGAAAGGTAGTTCGCCCCGATGGCCGTTGGTATGGCCTCACTTCCTCGGAAGACAAAACCCAAATGGATGTCTACCGCTCTCAATCCGATGCCGTTCTCATTGGCAAAAACTCCATCCTAAATGACAACCCCATAGTCAAAATCCGGGCCGTGCCCAATGCTCTGAACCCAAGGCCCGTCATCCTAGTCCGAAAAGGCACCCTTCCACCCGACAAACATGTTTTTGAGGAATCCGATCATATCCCCCTCATCATTTGCACCAAATCCAATTTAAAAGAGATCAAAACCAGTTTAGAGAATAAGGCAGAAATCTTTGCTTTGGACTCCGATGACATTGACCCCAAAAAAGTGACGGGGATTCTCAAACGAAAGGGCTACAAAAATGTCCTACTCGAGGGTGGACCAAAACTCAATTTTTCCTTCTTAGAAGCGGACCTGGTCGACCGTATTTATATCACCGTTGTCCCCTACATCATCGGAAAAACGGGTCTTGCCGGCATCGCGGATCGGAATTCAGAACTCCCAGGCTTTGACAAACAAAACTGGACTCTCAAACAACATTTTACCAAAGGAAACGAGATCTTTCTCGTGTACGAAAAATCATAAGAAAAATTGGAATTTTTGGATTGACCTGTTTCCCTATCATTAAATAGTTTGATATTAAACTATTCAGCAATAAGAGGTTCTATGTTTTACAAATTACTCGCAACCAATAAAGACATCACTCTCACGATCCTTCGTGTGACACTTGGTGTTGTCATCCTGCCACACGGTGCACAAAAAGTTCTCGGAGCTTTCGGTGGATACGGCTTTGAAGGAACGATGGGATTTTTCTCAAGTTTAGGCATCCCTTACTTTTTTGGCGTTCTCGCGATCGTTGCAGAATTTTTTGGTGCGATCGGTTTGATTCTTGGACTTTTCACTCGCCTCGCAGCGTTTGGAATTGCGTCCACAATGGTTGTTGCAGCAGTTCTCGTACACTTACCAAATGGTTTCTTTGTAAACAATAATGGTTATGGATATGAGTACCACATCCTTGCTGTGGGTCTTGCGATACCATTAATCATCAAAGGGGCAGGTTCGTTCTCTTTAGATGATATCATTGCCCATAAAATCGAAGGGTGAACATTACTTTGTTGGTTAAGACTAGCTAATAGTGTTAGCCAAACTTTCACCTCTCTGATTCCTTGTCTTAAATCCATTGATAAGGAATCGGAGATGACTCAAATCAAACTATCTACACTCCAAACACTTCTTCCAGACGCTACATTTCAAAATTCCGAAACACTAAAGGATATCAATTTCTCTGGCCTCACTTCCTTAACCCTTGCTGGTCCTTCTGACATTTCCTTTGTTGCCTCAAAAACGTTTGTGAACGAAGCCAAAGCATCCAAAGCTTCCTTACTCGTTGTATCTCAAGAAACGGCAGAAGCTCTAAGCGACAAAGCCATCATCATCGTTTCAAAAGTGGAACTAACCACAGCAAAAATCATTCGTTTGTTTTTCCCAGAAAAACAACCTTCGGGAAAACGAAGTGCACAAGTTGCCATCGACCCAAGTGCTAAAATTGGATCCAATACAGATATCGGACATTTTGTAACCATTGGAAAAGATTCCATCATTGGGAATGACTGCATCATCGAAGATGGTGTGAAAATTGGAGACCGAGTGCAAATTGGCGATGGAGCACGCATTGGGAAAAACTGCGTTTTCTTTGACGATACCATTGTGGGGAAACGATTCATTGCGTTTGGAAACTCTACCTTTGGAGGAGATGGATTTGGATTTGTGTATGCGGAAGGCAAACACAACAAAATCCCCCAAGTGGGACGTGTGGTCATTGGTGATGATGTGGAAGTGGGAAGTAATTGCACCATCGACCGAGGTGCACTCACCGACACAACCATTGGCAATGGGTGTAAATTTGATAACATGGTTCACGTTGCTCACAACTGTAAGGTGGGAGACCATGTCATCATAGCAGGCCAATCCGGTCTTGCAGGAAGTGTGACACTTGGAAACAATGTCATCATTGGTGGCGCTTGTGCCATTAGTGACCACTTAACACTGGTAGATGGAACGATCATAGCTGGTGGTTCAAGCCTACGCACCTCCCCAAAAACAAAAGATGTTTATGTGGGGTGGGACTTAGGCCTTACCTTCCCTGAATTCCAAAAGTACAGAGTGAACATTAAAAACATTGTGAATCTCAACAAATGGCTCAAACGAATTGAAAACATCGAAAAAAAAGTAGGGATTGAAACTAAAGAATCGTAAACCTTTGATTCTGTTGTTTGAAATACATCACAGCTTACATCTTAGGCTGTGGTTGTAACAAAGATCTTTGACAAACTTCATCCTCGTATACAAGTCTACTTTTAATTCAATTTAGAATCGATCGGAGATATCTTTATAGAGAGCCCTTATACAATTGCACCTTTCCGTAACTATCGCTTTCACCTTTTCGATTCGTTGTTTTATACAAATAACCATCAGGATAGGTTTCCAAAATATGCAAATAACTTGTGGTATTTAAACTTCTATTGATACTTTCAGGTGATAAAATTGGATCATTCATTTCCAGAGTCTTTATCTCAGCTGTACAGGAAGAAATCCATTTAACGGATTGCCGAATAAAATGATTGGGATATTCTCTGTAATCAATCTCTTCCTTTTCTTTTCTTATGATGATGATCTTTCCAACCTTACTCTCATAAATGAAAGTTCCAACATGGAATCTATCACATTGATTATTGTTATTGAGAGCAAAGTTGTATGCAGGAAATATGAATAAAACAAAAAGAAGTAAACGATTGGAATGCAAGTTCCACTTGATTTGACGGCAAAAGATATCTTTCATGATTCCAATCTCTTTCTTCATTTAACTAACCGAATCCAAATACAATTGCACTCTTGACTTGACTTCTTCTAATATAGAAGGATCAGGGAAAGAAACAGAATTCCCTTCGGGATCGGCCCATTGGAACCCTACTCCTTCTGTTTTCAAAAGGCTCAAATAAAAAATGGGGGAAGGATTACGCCTGTTTCCCTCAAGTCCACCTAATCTCAGTGTGATGGAACCCATATCTGAGACCACCCATTCAAAGACCTCACCTTCCATTTTGGTTTTCCAGCGAATGGGAAAGGAAAGTTCAACAGTTGCATCCATATTTAGTTGGCCATCAAACTTCGGATAGTTTTCAGACAACCACTTGTACGCAATGATCGAAAATTCTTTTAGAGTTGGTAGATCGTTTATATCAAAGGAATTCATGTGACTCTTGTTATCAGCTAAGTTAGACCGATCTTTTCATTTTGAATCCATATTGTTTTGGTTCAAAAATTTCACTCGTAACTCTTCTTTCGCCAAATCCCAATACGTATCGAGTTCCTCTAAGGAATGATCTTTTAAAGTTTTTCCCGTTTTTGCTACATACCCTTCCATCAAACGAAAACGAGATTCAAATTTTTCATTGGCACGACGGAGGCAAGTTTCAGGATCGATGGAAAGTTTACGAGATAAATTCACAAGTAAAAAGAAAAGATCACCTAACTCATCTTCAATCCGTTCGTCATAGGGTAATTTTTTTGAAGTTAGGGATCCTTTTTTTTGGAGTTCCGTGTCAAGTTCCTGAATCTCTTCTTGGAACTTTTGAAAAACTCCCCCCACGTTTGGCCAATCAAACCCTTGTTTGGTGACTTTGGATTGTATTTTTTCAGAGCGTTGGATGGCGGGCAAAGCTTTCGGAATTTCAGATAGGAGGCTACCATTTGTAGGCAAAATCCCTTTGGATTCTTTTTCCTTTTGTTTCAATTGGTCCCATTGGGTGAGGACCTCCTCGCCTGTTCCAATCCCGGCTTTGTTTCCATACACATGAGGGTGGCGATAGACCAGTTTTTGGAAGACACCACTCGCGACATCCTGAAAGTCAAACGCTCCACGTTCCTTCGCCAATTGGCTATGGAAGGTGATTTGGAAAAGTAAATCACCCAATTCCTCTTTTAGGTGGTTGTCGTCCCCCTTTTCAATCGTATCCACGACTTCATAGGTTTCTTCGAGCAAATGGGGGATGACCGATCGGTGGGTTTGTTCCTTATCCCATGGACAACCTTCAGGACTTCGGAGGTCAGAGGTAAGTTGCAGTAAATTTTGGATGGGTGAATCAAAATTGGGTGGGTTCACTCGTTGTATTTTTTCCCGATCCACGCGGGAAGCAAATCCAAATTTTATCTTGCGAAAGCCCCCCCCCTTTACGAGTCTATCCCTATGTTCCAATCTCGTGTTTCTGTTGCCATTCTGATGGTGATTGCTACTGTCCTAAGTCGTATTTTACCGCACCCTCCGAATTTTACGCCAATTTTGGCTGTTTCTCTCTTTTCTGGTGCTTATTTGGCAGATAGAAGATTAGCCCTCGTGGTGCCAATCGCAGCGATGTTTGTCTCTGATCTTTTCCTCGGTTTCCATGACTTGATGCCGGTTGTGTACGGTTTTATGATCCTTTCCGTTCTTTTCGGAAAACAAATCGGAACATCCCTCTCCAAATCCTTTGGCTACACAGTGGTTGGTTCGGTTCTTTTCTTTGTTGTGACAAACCTTGCGGTTTGGGCGACAAGTGGGATGTACAGTTTGGATGTAGTTGGACTTCGCCAATGTTTTTTGATGGCAGTTCCTTTTTTCCAAAACTCCATCCTTGGTGACCTCGTGTATTCCGGAATTCTATTTGGAGCGATGGCCTTTCTCAATCGCACTGTGTTCCAAACAGCAAAACAAACCGCTTAATTTTTTTTTTTACAACTCACTTAACATTCGGTGGACTCGGTCCTTTGGGCCATCTGCCGAACTGCGGATTTTCTCCACAAGTTTCAACCGACTGACAAGTCCCATCCGATTGGCGATCTGAATCCCAAGCCCTGGCCGTGCATTCATCTCTAAGAGAAGTGGCCCTCTCGTCTCGTCTAACACGATATCTACGCCGAGATAACCAAGCCCCGACATATCAAAACACCTGGACGACATCTCTAAAATTTCATTCCAATGGGGAATCATTCTTCCACTTAATGTTTGTTTTGTGTCTGGATGGATATGGATACGTTTGTCATTACATACAGAATGGGTTAAGGTTCCAGTTTTTAGATCCACACCAACACCGAGAGCTCCTTGGTGGAGGTTGGCACGACCACCTGATTCCTTAGTTGGCAAACGTAACATAGCCATCACAGGATAACCCAAGTATACAATCACTCGTATGTCGGGGATACCCCGAAAAGAAATTTCCTGGAAGAAAGGATGGCACTCCAAACGTTCTTGTAAGATACAAGTATCGGAATTGCCATCAAGAGAATACAAACCTGATAAAATACCAGAGATATGATGGTTTAATTCCTTTTCTTTCACAACCTTCCCATCCGATTTATGAAAGAGAACCTTTCCATTCTCTAAGTTTTCCGTTCGACTGATCACTAAAATTCCATTGCCCATCCCGCCATTGGCAGGTTTGACAACAAACCCAGGATGATCCTTCACTAACTCTTTTGTTGTTTGGATCCCACCAAAAGTATCAATCACACCATAATGTTTAGGCATTGGAACATGGAACTGTCTTGTGAGTTCGGCGGTTTTCCACTTATCATCCACGAGTGGATAAAACTCTCGAGGGTTGTTTGGTAGAATGAATTCACCAATCCTTCGATTGATGCCAAGAATTCCTTCTGATTCAAACTGATTGAAAATAGAAATCACGATTTAAAAATTTCCTTAAACCGAAAGAGCTCAGACACTCGATATCCTTTGTACAACCCAAGGAAAATCTGAATGGCAATGACGATGAGCAAAAGTTCAGGATGAGTGAAAAACAAAATCTGAAGTGAACCAAAGAAAAAGATCATATAACTAATGAGAGCGATCAACAATGTTCCGAGTAAAGTGACCATGGTATGCATCACTCCTTCTTCAATGATCATGATGGAAAATCGTTCTACAAATATAGTTGTGATCACAATCGGAAATAAAGTCACACTCATTTGGTTAAAAATTGTGATCTCTTCGTTTAAGATCGAAAACAAGATGAGTGTGAGGACAGTGATTGTGAGTAAAATCGAAAGCCTTGGTACCGCGAGTAAATAAAACTTGTCTAAAGCATAACGCTCAAAAAAACCAAGTCCAATCATCAAAAGGAAAAAACCGATTCCGAACCAAAGGTTGGTTTCATAAAAGAACATAGCAAGTAATATGGGTGTAAAAATCCCAAATGTGGGAATTCCAATCATGTTCCTTGCCACAGACAAAACAAGAGCTCCGATCGGAATTAAAATCACCAATCGAAATAAATTTTGTAAGGGAGTGGGCAAACTATATAAGGAATAGTATTTTAAAAAACTATTACTTGAAGCAATCTCTTCACTATACTCCTTAAAATTGTATCGATTGACATTCGATTTGGTAATATAAGCCGTATAACGAAAGGTTGCTGGGTCTTCTCCCAAGTTCCTTTTATCTTCGACTGATTTCCAAATAGGTAGGAAACCGTTTGCGGTGCTTGCGAAAACATGTTTGTAAGTGGAAACAAAATACCATTTCCCATGGAATCTGATTTCGTTCCAAAAGGTGATTTTACTTTTATTGTCTTTTTCTGATTGTTTGTTTAAATCAAATCCAGCAACTGTTCTTGCTTGAATACCACGCATCCGACAAAGTAAGGAAAAAAGTAATGCTTGCGTATAAGCACTTCCACTATTGATTCGAATGGTATCAGTCAAAGTGATATCTTTATGTGTATTGATGATCTCTTCAGAGATAAAATAATAAATTTGTTTCGCAGCGGAAACATTATCCTTATCATAAGGATGGATTTGTTCATATAATTTTTTAGCGAGTGTTAGCTCTTCAGTCGTAAATTGTTTGAGAGAGAGATAATATGGCTCTTTTGTAAGAACTTTTTTGGAAGGACTTGGAATCTCAGGTTCAGGATCTTTGTTTTCGTAAGGCAACATTTTGATTTTGGCGTAATAACCAACAGAGGAATTCCAATCTTCGCCTTCCCAAATTCCCAAATGGCCATATTGTTTTTTTAAGGCTCGAAATTCTAAGTCTTCTGTCCTGGTATTGGATTTCAATACTTTCGCTTGGATGAATTGTTTTGGAATAGGAAAACTCACTTCGGATATGGCGACATTTTCTTTTGGAGAGATCACTACCTGAAGATTCACAGTATCATCGACTGAAACAGGCAAAAGTGACAATTCCGCGACATTCAGTTTATACAAGATAGAAAGAATTGGTACTATGATTAATATAACAACAGTTATGTATGTTTTTCGATCCAAATTAATCCCCTAATTGGTGTGACAAAGACACATCGACTAAAAATTTTCCACGCAAAAAATTCCTTCCGATTAGAATTGGATAATTGAGATTGGTACGATCATTCAAGTTGATCATTGTTTCTTCTTTATATTTTCCAATTTTGATCACTTCGCTGATCATAATTCTTTTTTCTGAAACACCAGATGTACTTGTTACTTTTGCTTCTTTGACAAACTTACTTTTTAATCGCACAGGTTTCTCATTGACAAACGTATCAAACAAGATATAAGTCTCGCCGTTTTCTGTTACCCTTTCAATATTCACTGCATTGATAGAACAGGACAAAGCACCTGTATCAATCCGTGCCCGTAGTTTCAACTTCCAATTAGGAAACTCAACCCATTCCACTCGACCAACAATCGGTTTTAAATACTGTGGTGGAATGGTGATGGGTTTAATGTGTTGGTCAGGTTTTTTTTCCACCACTTGACCCGAACCAAAACAATTGGCAAACAGGAACAAAATGACAAAAACGTTAAAAATTCGATAGAATCGAAATTGGAATTTTATAATTTTAGAATGATTCGTGCCAATGGAATGTATCATACAGCTTTTCTTTGTTTGTTTTTATTTTTGACTTCGTTTTGATATGCATTGAATAAATCAATATAACGTAAATATCCTAAACATCGATTGTCTTCAACAATAGCGAGTTTGTCGACATCATATTCCAATAAAATACGAAGGGCTTTGCCCAAAGTATCTGATTGAGACACGGCTGGCACATCTTGTACAATTTCACCGCAGGTAATTAAATTTTTAAGCTCTGCTTCATATTCTGGAAGGATTCTATTTTTTCTGAGGGAAACAATTCCTTTGTATTCCTCATTGGATCCAATCAAAATAAAATCACTTGCTTGGATGCCGGGAGCATTCGACTGCAATTGGGTTAACGATAAATGTTCTGAAACCATTGCATACTTTCTAAACTCAGTAAAATGATCCAAAATCCGAATGCGATCCATTATGTCTTGGTTCATATCCCAATGATGAGATGGTGATAAAAATCGATTTTTGATTTGATTGCGGTAGATTGAAATTTTATGAGAGAGTACCACTGCGATCATGGAAACAATCATAAGCGCTGGTAATAAAGCATAACTTCCAATCATATCACAAACCATAATCATTCCAGCAATGGGAGCCCTTGCCACTCCTGCAAAAAAGGAACCCATCCCAACAAGTAAAAATGGGAAAACAATGATATTCAGTTCTGGAAACAAAACATTTGCCATTGTACCCACAAATGCACCTAACATTCCTCCGATGGCAAAAGAAGGTCCAAGTAAACCACCCGAACTTCCGGATCCTACAGTGAGAGAAGTTGAAAACACTTTAAAGATAGCGACTGCGAGTAAAAAAAACGGCCCCGAAAAGCCAAAACTAGTAGATGTTAGCACTTCCCCATTGATCATTCTTTGGATGAGACCAAAACCAGAACCTAACACTTCTGGAAAAAGTAATGCAATACAGCCAACGATAAGACCACCAAACGCTGGTTTCAAATAATTTGGCAATGGTAGTTTTGAAAATATATCCTGAACGAAGTGGTATACCTTCACAAAAAAATAACCCACCACATAACACAAAAGACCAAGCACGATGTAGAGGGGAATATGCCTGTAGTCATTCAAACTGTATTCTTGAACGGAAAAAATGGATCCGCTGCCAGCAATACTCGTATATGTCAGATATGCAGTCACAGAAGATAAAATACAAGGAACAAGCGAATCACTTTCAATGTCTTCTTGGTATACCATCTCCACGGCTGTGATCGCACCACCTAACGGAGCACGAAAGATGGCACCCAAACCTCCTGCTGTTCCTGCAAGCATCAGAGTTCGCCTGGCCCTTGCCCCAGCTCCTAAAAAATTAGCGAGACTTGATCCGAATCCTGCTCCGATTTGAGCTGTAGGACCTTCCTTCCCCCCCGATCCTCCAGAACCTAATGTGAGTATGGTGGCAATTGCTTTAAAAAACGGAACCTTTGTATGAATTTTTCCTTCATTGAAATGAAAGGAATGGATGAGGGAATCGGTTCCTCCCCCTTGCGCTTCTGGGCAAAAAAAACTGGTGATGATTCCAACAAGTAATCCGCCGATGGCAGGCAAAAATAAGATCCATAAGGGAGATAAAACCGCTACGGTTCCCACCGAATGGAAATTTAGGTCACCTGCGGGAGTACCTGGGTCATATCCGATGAGATTACCGAAGGTGAAGGATTCAGTCCATGTGAGGGCCCAATTGAACCCGTATGCCCCAAACCCGGAAAGTAGACCGATCAAGAGAGAAAAGACATAAATCGACCTTGGTCCTTGGATCGAAAGCACAGCATTTAGACCAAATGGGAGCCGCATTTGTCAATCTTAGATTTTCCACCAAATTTCCCAAGGAAATTCTGAATCCTCTTGACCCAATAAGGAATTCCTAGGACGGTTGGATGGTATGCTCCGATTGATTTCCATTTTTTTGGTCCTTTCTTCTTTTTTTTGGGGCTGTGGTCTCAAAAATGAAAACAAAGCAGAAGTCTCGATTTTTCCCGATGGGGAACCATCGCTCTACTTCTTAGGAGAGGTCGATAGCGATATCACAACAAGCTGTGGACAAGCGACTCCGGCAACTGCGTCAACCGGAACCACAGGCACAACACCTGGATCAACCGGTTCTACTGGGTCAACTACGAATAACACTCGCTTCACGGTCATCTCACAACTTATTTTTAAAACCAAAGAGACTCTCAATTTACGGTTCACATACGACAGCACACAAATCCAAGGGAAAATTGACCCACAACAAGGTTTTGTCCTTGCGGGAGGATTATTTGGTAAAACTGTGCAAGGAACCCAAGGGACTGTCGAATGGTTCAACCAAGGGATCAATATTGACACTGCTTTACAAAGTGCCCAACAAATCTCCTTCTTCAATTTAGAAATCACATTGAATGGAACTTATAGTACATCTGCTTCCTCTACGACAAACATTCTCAATTCTTGTAATACTTTGGATGGTGTGAATTGTACTTCAGGAACATCAACAACGCAGTGTTTTACAAACGACAATCGAACTTGTTTGGTTCAAAATACTACCAGTGATGCAAAATCAGTGATCATTCGTGGAACATTGAAATGTAATGCTCCGAATATTGTCCCACAATAAATAATCGATTGTTTCCTTAGATTTGCTTCGCCTTGTTGTAAGTCTCGTCTGTTTTCCCTTTCTGTTATGGGCAGAAGGGGAACAAAAATTAGTCCATTTAGGAACCAATCCCAATGCATCGCTAGAAGGAAGTTCACCTTCGTTATCCATTTATTACTTTGGATTTACAAAAGAAAGCCACTACTATCAAATCAAACTAGAAGAAGATCCAAATCGATATTTTCATTTTGAAAATGGAATGTTATCGGAACTCGATTGTGAATTGATCCAAGATGGTAAGATCACCAAACAATTCCAAACAGGGCTTCTGAGAAAAAAAAATCCAGACGTTTCCTATACAGGTGGTTTTTTATTTCCCGCAAAAGAAAAGGGAATTTATCGTTTTCGAATCCAGTCGGATGACACACATCGAATCAATTTTAGAATTCGAAAAGAATCAGAATTATTCCAATACACCAAATCTTTGTCCTTATGGCAAGGTCTCTATTTGGGACTTTGTATTCTCTTGTGTTTGTTTACTGCAGCTCAATACATACTTCTGCGAGAAAAAATTTCACTTCTATTAACCTTTGCAACCTTCACTGTTTTATTTACTAACGTTTTACGTTCAGGTCTTTTTTATGAATATGGCTTTAGTGATTTTGATTGGTTTTATCGATATGTACCAGGACTACTCTCACTTAGCCCAATCGGATTTGTATTATTCCTAAGGGAATTTTTACATACCAAAACAAAACACCCCAACTTTGATCGTTATGTAATGGTATACATTTATATGATGTTTCTTTCGATGGGTGTCTCGATCTTCGACTTACAACTCTATTTCCGATTTATCTATACCAATAGTTTGATGTTATCAACCGCTACATTTGCTTATTCGATCTATTGTTTAATTCAAAAAAAGGAACATGCAAATGTATTGTTTTTTGCTTTTTTGGTTAGGCAAATTAGTACGACCTTACTCATCTTCACAAACACGGGTTACCTGCCATCCTTTCCTTTCCTAAGTTCAGCCAATGAAATTGGTGCCGCAATCCAGATGACAATCTTTACAATTGTTATCTCAAAATTTCAGATCCAAGAAAGGATCATCAAAGAACAAACGGTAACAAAAGTAAACGAAGAATTGGAATTTATGGTTTCAGAAAGAACCAAAGAATTACAGTTACAAAAAGAAAAATTAGAAAATGCCATTTTACAATTAAGCCAAACAGAAAATCAATTGGCACTTTCGGAAAAGATGACTGAGCTCGGTAAACTCGTTGCAGGAGTTGCACATGAAATCAATAACCCACTCAGTGCAATCAAAGCATCGATTGAAACTTTAATGGAATCGAAACAAAATGAAACCATTCACTTAGGCACAAAAGAAAATATCTACTCAACACTAGACATTGCTCAAATCCAAACACTTACTCGTATGTTCCAATACCAATCCGACTTTGGGCTTGTGGCAAGTTATACAGAGCGAAAAGAGAAAAAAGCAGAACTCAAAAAAATTCTAAAAGACAATGGTTTGGATTATGAAGAAGCAACCTTAGAAAAATTTCTAGATGTTGGGATCACGAAATTAGAAGAGAATCAAATCCATTTATTACAACAAGGGAAAGACAAACTCACTGATTTGATTTTAGAAGAAAAAAACTTTCGCCTTCACTTATCCATCATTCAAATTGCCGTGGATCGTTCGTCCAAAATCATCCTCGCACTCAAAAACTTTTCAAGAGTCACACATTCAGAACAAAGGAAAATTTTCACCTTACTCGATAACATTGAAACTGTGATTACGATCTATCAGTACAGAATGCGAAGTAAAGTTTCCTTAAAAAAAACATTTTTAACTGATGCTACAATCCTTGGTTGGCCAGAAGACCTAATGCGTGTTTGGACAAACCTCATTCTCAATGCATTGGAAGCGATGAAAACGAAAGGGAATTTAACCATCAGTACAGAAAAAAATGGAAGGCACGTAGAAGTAAAGGTCATTGACAATGGGCCTGGAATCCCGATTGAAATTCAAAATAGAATATTTGAACCATTTTTTACGACCAAACAGCAAGGGGAAGGTACGGGTATGGGACTTGGAATCACGAAGTCCATCATCGAAAAACATTTTGGGAAAATCACAGTGGAATCAGAACCAGGAAGGACTTGTTTTTGTATTCTATTACCTGCGATCGAACTCATCGACCCTCACGCCACGGAATGAATCATTTTTCTTAAAAAACCAAACTCAAGTAAGACGACTCAGTTGTTCTATAAAGAGTTCTCGTTCCTCTGATTTAGGAAACTGATTGAGGAATCGTAATAAATCATTTTTTTCGGATTCCAATTCTTTGTGCAGGATGGCTGGAATTTTTTTGGAATTCATTAAATCCAAAATTATAGATTCATCTTTTACATCACGAATTTCTTTTTGGAACAATCGGTTTAACTTCCGTTTTTCCAAAAGGTTTAGTTTTGAGCGTAATACCAAAACAGGATAGGTAAAAAGACCGTTTTTAAAATCTTTTAAAAATTCCTTTCCACTTGCCTTGGAATCTTCAAAATAATCCAAACAATCATCTTTTTTTTGGAATAACTTCCCTAACCTAACACCGAATTGACGAAACTCTTTTCGTTTTTCCTTTGATTGGTTTGCCAATATAGCTGCTGCTTCCGTACAAACACCGAATAAGGAAGCCGTTTTTCCATAAATGATTTGATCGTAGATTTTTAATGTGATATTTGGATTTTTTTCCCATTCCATCTGCAAAAGTTCACTCACAGAAAGATCTCTTAACACTTGGGAAAAAATTTCCATAAGATCAGGATTGCCAAGTGAGTTCAGTCGGCTAATCCCACAAGCCAATAGATAATCTCCAGCAAGGATTGCCGTTTTGTTACCGAAACTAGCACCAATGGTTGGTTTTCCACGACGAATGGGGGCATTGTCAACCACATCATCATGTAACAAACTTGCCGCATGGATCAGCTCGGCAACACTTCCAACATCTAACCAACTAACATCCTTTACATTCATAAATTGACAAAAGAGATAATGGGAGAAAGGTCGAATTCTTTTTCCTCCGGATGTGATGACTTGTTTTTTTATTTTTTTAAGGATGGGAATGTCTTCGTGAATGATACTGTCTAAATTTTTATCAAATTTGGACAGTACAGATTGGATCTTAATCTTTGACTTCATCCGTTATTCCACATGAGTGGATCGACTTTCGAGAATCTGAAGATGATCCTTAATCATATGTTCCATTTCTTTGGACTGATTGTCGCGATAGATATGGAGTAAATTACGACACATCCGTTTGATCATAGAAAGTGTGGATGCTTTCGTGAAATACTTGGGAGAATTGGTATATCCATTCGCTTCTAAAAATTTTTCACAAGTGAATTTATCTAATAAAACGCCACCATGGAATGGATCGATGTAGGTAAAATAGCCTTCGGATTCATACTGTAATAGGAAATGGAGTGGGAGGTTTGTTCCATATAAAGGAAGACCAAGCCGTTGCGCCACCAGTAGATACACAACAGATAATGAAATGGGAATGCCAAGTCGACTTTTCATCACTTGGAATACATAAGAATTTCCTGGATCATTATAACTTTGGATGTTGCCAACAAAACCCTCTTCTTGGAACATCACTTGGCAAAGGATTTGTACTTTGAGTTCGTCTGTTAAATAACCAGAATGATCATCGTATAACTCAGAAATGCGAAGTGCAATCCGATCCAATTCATGTTTGATCTCTGCATAATTTTGATCAGGAAATCCAATATTAGAAAGTTGGACCACCATCTCTTCCAAATCTTTATAATGATTTGTATTCCCACGTAACGTGAGTTTGAAGAAGGAATGCCTAAGACGATGGCGAAGGATTTCTGATTTAAGATTCCGAGCTTGTACTCGAAGGTATGGATCTTTCACTTCATCCAAGGCAGATTCCAATTGAATTTGCCAAGGAATACGAGATGCAATGAGTTTTAAGAGAAAACGTTTTTTTTCTGCAGGAGCAACTTCCCAATCATACAATAAACGAGTGATATCATCCGGGTAAAAATCAGGAAAAGAGTTTTGTCCCATGCTAAAACTATCTAACTTAAAATGAAAAAGTCAATCGAAACAAAAACTTTAAGCTAATTCTGCAAGAGCTTGTGCTTCTTGTTCTTTATTTGGTGGAGTGCCATGCCATTTCGGATTGTTTTCCATATAAGAAACACCTTTCCCTAAAATGGTTCTAAAGACAATCAGCGTTGGTCCACCTGTATGTTGTTTTGCTTTGGCAAATGCAGAAAAAATTTCTTCCATATTATGTCCGTCTGCATTGATCACATTCCAACCAAACATTTCAAATTTTTTATCAAGTGGTTCTAACTTCATGACTTCTTCTGTATTACCATCAATTTGAATGTAGTTACGATCCATAAAGGCAATGAGGTTATCCGTTTTGAAGTGAACAGCAGATTGTGCTGCTTCCCAAGTCATCCCTTCACCACATTCCCCATCAGAAATGCATGTATAAATTTTATATGTCTCTTTTTTTAGTTTTGCACCAAGGGCAAGTCCAACCGATACAGATAAACCTTGTCCAAGGGAACCAGAACTAGACTCAATCCCTTTCATATAACGAGTGGATGGGTGGCCTTGTAAGTAGGAATTGATATTACGAAACGTGAGAAGGTCTTCCACTGGGAAGTAACCAGAAAGTCCCATTGCGGCATAACGAACGGCGCAAACGTGTCCGTTGGATAAAATCAATCGATCTCTTTCTGGCAATTCTGGATTTTTAGGATCGTGGTTTAAAATGGAAGTGTAAAGTGCAGCGTAGATATCAGCAAGTCCAAGTGGTCCACCTGGGTGGCCAGAATTGGCAGCTGTAACCATTTTGATTACTTGGATTCGGATATCTTTTGCAAATTTCTTTGCGACTTCAACTTTTTCCATGAACATTCCTTAAAGCGGTTTTGATTGAAATAAAAACAGACCAGAGATATAAACAATCGTGTACAATGGCAAAAAGATGTAATGCAATTTTACATGTAGATTACGAATTCTTTTCCAACCAGTATAACCCATCCCGAGCATCAAAATTAGGCTAATGGCAGCAAAAAACCGATGGATATGGATGACAAATTCTGGAGCCGTGGGATAAATTTCAAATTCCGATATCCCACCTAACAGATACTTGATGCATAGTAGATAAACAGCGGCCGTTAAATTTGACAGAATTCCCATCGAATTGAAAATTCGATGTTTTTTCACGTTTGCCTTTCGAAAAAAATAACCTGTATAAAATCCTAGAATGGATAGGGTCATCAATGAATTCACAAAAAACAGTGCCATCTAGGGTCATTCTGGAAGAATCCACCACCACTCAAAGAATTTTTATTTGACCTTAACAGCTTTTCACAAAAATTGGATATGCATGCCGCCTTAGCTCAGTGGTAGAGCAGCTGTTTTGTAAACAGCCGGTCGGAGGTTCAAATCCCTCAGGCGGCTCCATGCAACTTCTTCGGGTAGGTACTCAAGTGGCCAACGAGGGCAGACTGTAAATCTGCTGGTTTTACCTTCGAAGGTTCGAATCCTTCCCTGCCCAAACTAAGTTTCGATTCAACGAAACAAAATCTCCAACTAACAACAAACTGAAGGATTCGAATAGAACCCGAGCGACTTCGACCCATAGGGAGAAGTTTCCGCATGGATGCGGAAAAGCGAGCGGTGACTGGCCCGCGCGAACGTAGCCAGGATGGCGGAGTGAAGGGTGGGCGAACAGGACAGTATCCGAGCTTGTCCGTTCCCTGCTTATAAAATATCTCCGCAACCATAAGCCTTTATTTAGAAATGAATTTCTGAAGCTTCCAATGGTTAGAAAGAAGGATACTTTAGTTCAGTCAAACTGTCACAAAATGGAATTCAATCAACGATTGCTTCTGGACTTACCAAAGGACAAGCTAGGGCATACCTCAAAACGAAACGGTAAGTCTCAGGATATGCATATTCACTTTTTTTAATCAAAAAGAGTTTTTTCTTTTTGTATAATTTGTTTTATTTGTGATTCAAGAATTGGGATTTTGTTTTGAACCAGGTCCCATACAATTTCATAATCAACAATAAAATAACCATGAATTAAATGGTTTCTAGTTGCAGAGAATTTTCTCCATTCAGGTTCATTATATTTTTTCTTAAATGAATCGGAGAGTTTATTGGAGGCCTCACCAATAATTTCAATACTGCGAACAAAGGCTCTTTTTAAAACATTATCATTCAGGAATAAAACTTCGTTAGTTTTAGTTAATTCGCTTTTAATAAACAAAATTTCATCAAAGATATGTTTAATATAATCGATATCAGACTTCAATTAATACTGACTCACTCTCAACTGAATTTTTAATTGAACCCGAAATAGAATCAACTGTGAGTAGATCCACTTTTACCTTAAAAAGATCTTCGAGTAGAAAAGTTAGATTCATAAAATTATCAAAATTTTTCTTGCCAGGCTTGAATTTTACCAGGAAATCAATATCACTATTTTTTTTAGCTTCATCTCTAGCGACTGATCCGAATAGGTGAATCGTTTCAACACCCAAGGAATCAAGTTCCTCTTTATATTTTTTCAATGCGTTTTGAATAAAATTAAAATTTAGAACTTCTATCGCAGACATACCAATAGTTTGGTTTATTTCATTCAAAAGTCAAGCGATTGAAGAGGAGATGATTGTCTCTTTCTTTGAATTTTTCCTTTGTTTTCTTATTTTACCCATATCTTCAGATATACATCTTAGCGTTTATGGATAACAGCTGGTATTGGCCATGCCGTTGGTTCTTTTTTACATTTTTGTATGTCCTGGTACGTAATTAGGCAATTTGTTAAAATCAAGTCTACTCTGATATTCTGTTTCCGTTCTTCGTCAGCGTTATGATAATTCTGAAGTAAGAAAAAACAAACATCATAATTATCATTAGGGATATGACTTTTACACTATTCCTTAAAATTACATCCAAAAAAAACATCCATTCAATATAGTGATTAGAATCAATGCCTTATTCCTGAATTTTTCCATTTCTAATTCCTTTACCAATTTTAATGAATATTAAAAAGTTTCGTATTCCTGTGATTTAAATGATTTATAAATCCATTCAATCCACTTTTAAACCATCTCCTTTCTAACAAAAATGTAAGCTGTTCCAAAAATGAAATTCATCCCATACAAGCCGGGCAAGTATTGGTTTTCTTCTCTTTCACATTCCTTTTTCTTTTTGAGGTAGGTGGCGCAACCGACTAACACAAAGTTGGAAGCGATAGCTTGTCCTAAATTTTTATCCTCTTTCAATATTGTAGGCGATAAAAGAACTAGTTGTTCACAGTATGATTTAAAATCCCTATCCAGATAGTATTTACACGCATCTTCCTTTTTACCAACCATACAGTTGGTTAGAGCCACAATGAACACCAAACATAATCTAGTTCGAATTTGCTTCACAATTCCCCCTAATACCCGAAATGTGGGACGTATTCCGATTTTTTTTCACATTTCCGTTCTTCGATGGTTTTATAGAGGCACGCAATCAATATTGATCTGCCAAAAAACGAGAAAACGATGAAGGTTCTCTTTTTACAAACTGTATTTTCCATTCGGATCTTTCGCTTTCTCATATAAACGAACAAATATTCGAAAATTAGCATATGGATCGACTTCTTTTTCTATGAAATCTTCCGTGCCAACCGTTTTGAGCGGAATTCGAACGATTTTGGAACAGAAAGAACGGTATTAAGAAACTTTTTTTAGTTTGGATCTTTTGTTAGCAGGAAGTTAAGAATTTATAGGTAGGATGTTTTTTACAGAGGAGCTTGTCTTCGACCCCGCGAAGCTTTCGTAAAAAGCAGCCTTACAGAATCACCCAATTCGAAAGTTTGGTTCGGTAAAAATAATAGGCACCTTCTTTTTTCCTTTGCAACTGCACGCCAAATTGACCACGTTTGGATCGCACAAGAGATACAAAGACCATTGGCTCACTTCCCTCCCAACTAACAGAAGGAAAGATTTGTTTGCCCACCGAATCATAAAATGCCCACTGAGTTTCGGATGTTTCTTCTAAGTCCTCTGTGAAAAAAGATTCTATTGCCACTTCCCCTTCCAAAACAGTAACGCAGATGGACCCTGATCCAATTGGATTTCTGCCATACACTTGGATGGGATTTTGTTTACAAAAACGGATTTGGTTTCGAACATTCGAAGGAAATTCCAAACGAAGGATCTCTTCCGGCGTGACTAAAAAATTTGCGAACAAAGGATAGATGGAAACGAAGACACCACCTAAGAAGAGTAATGACCATCGAATTTTAGAATATAATTCCATTAACTTTCCTTTGGGAACAATATTTGTAAAAACTCATTCCCCTCTCTTTCCGATAGGATGCGAATGCTAGGTAAAATTGGTCTTAGATTCTGGGATCCAGTGGGGGAACAATGGTAATACAAAATGGTTTCGATCTCATCAAATGGAGAGGCACCAAATTTAAACGTGGAGCACATTTCTTTTTGTTTCCCCTGTAAAACCATTGATTTACTGGCTTCCAAATCTGCTCTTTGTTTTGCATAAAAACTCCCACTCATGCGAAAATACCGAGCAGATAACTCGTGTTCATTGGATTGTCTATAATGGACACCCATCAAATACAAAATATCAGATTTTTCTTGGTCCGATCTTTCTTTCTCTGAATCAGCCAATACTTTTTTTAAAAACTCTTTTCCTTGTTCGGTTCCTAATTTGAATTCTGAGATTCCTACAAACAAAGGAGAAAGGAACATAGTTGGATTTTCTTCATAGAGAATGAGGATCAGTTTGTATTGTTTGCGTTTTAATAGAAGTATAGATGCAAATTCATACAATTTGGGAAGATTTAAATTTCTTAAATGATCGGAAAGCTCTTGTGTATTTTCGCTATTTGCTTTTGCAGCGAAGACATACGTCGAGGATAAGTCGGAAATAGAAATGGGTTTGTAAATTTCAGAGAGTTGGTTCCAAATCCAGGCTCTGTCTTTTGAAGGGATATGTGAAGGATACCTACTTCCTAAAAACAAGGCATCTAATAATTTGGAATGTTTTTTATACAAAAAAAACAAACGAGAAACCACGGCCTTTTGTAATTTACCCGTTGGTTTTTGGCTGAGTGCTTTTTCATATAAAGGAATCGCAAACAAGGTATTCGTTTGTTCCATCTCATAGGCTTCTTCATAGAATCCACTCGCATTGATTGGTTGCAAGACTCCAACGAGTAAAAGGATACAGGCAAACAGTAATAAGTTGGTGGTATTTGGAAAATTACTTCGTAAGGAATTCAATTAATACAAACCCTTCATTAAATCTTTGTGATCTGAGGATGTCGATTTATGATCATCATTACAAGGACCTTCTGGTGGATAATCGGATAAATACAATTCTTGAGTACTCGGACATGTGGGGGAAGCCTGTTTGCCTGTTAAGGTACAAATTTTATATGCTTTGGCATAGACAGGCAAACTAAATTGGATTTTGGGAAGGATACTTTTTTTGTCGATGGTCGCTAGGATCTCTCCCCAAAGAGGAGCCGCGACCGCTCCGCCGAGTCCACTCGGTCCCATTCCAAATTTTGGGTTATCATACCCCACCCAAACGGCAAGCGATAGATCTGGCCGTGCACCCACAAACCATGCATCTTTATAATCATTGGTGGTACCTGTTTTACCGATGAGATCTCCCGTATAACCGCCGTTCCGTACACCACTCGCCCTTCCACTATCTCGAAGTAATGACACCATCACTTCAGCCGTGTCAGGCCGAATCACTTGGCGTTCTTCTGGTAATTTTAATTTGAACTCATCACTGGCACCAACTTCATACAATACATTTCCTTTGGCATTTTTAATCCTTTGGATGAGGTATGGTCGTTTGACATTCCCCTGGTTCACAAAACTAGTGAAGGCAGAAGCCATTTCCAGTGGTGAAATTTCAAGTGTTCCCAATGCCAAGGAAAGGTCACCACGGTATCGATTTTTTTTCTCAGCATCATTTGGAAAAAAGAACTTCGTAAAATACTTTTCAATGCCCGCACTCCCAAGTCGCTCTGCGACTTGTACGGCTGCTGTGTTTTTAGATTTCACAAGGGCAGTGCGTAGAGAGATCTCTCCATCAAAACTCCCACCTAAATTCTCCGGAGCCCATTCCTTTCCCCCACCTCCACGGTAATACAAAGGAGCATCTAGGATTTTCATACCAGCATGGATGGACCCTGAATCAATTGCGGAAGCATATAACACAGCTTTAATGGAGCTTCCTGTCTGCCTACGCATCTGAGTGGCACGATTGAACTGGTTTTGTGAATTAAATTCATCCCCACCATGCAAAAACAGCACCTGTCCAGTGTTAGGTTGAATCCCCACAATGGCCGCCTGGACGATACTTTGGTCTTTATCTGATTCCAATTGGTCTGGATTCCAAACAAATTCATTAAGAAGAGAAACTTCTTCCATCTTTTGGCGAAAGGCAAGATCCAATGGTGACTCTGGTTTTAATCGAATCCGTCGTTTTTGGATTTTGCCAGAACGTTTGTTTTTGGCTAAATATTCCCTGACGATTGGACCGATTACTTCTTGGGCATTTCGATCCAAAGTGGTTTCCACTGTATACCCACCACTTTCATAAATATTTTTTTCCCCTTCGAGTGATGAAAGTACCGAGCGAACATGTTCTGTTACATATGGTGCGATGTCATGCCTTGAACCGAAGACAGTTTCATTTGGAGAACGTGTCGATAAATTGTGATACAAACCAATCAACTTATCCCGATCCAAATTCGGATAAATCCCACGGTTACGAAACATATTTAATATGGCACGAACACGAGTATATGAATCCTCAGGGTTTTTTAACGGTGAATACTTGTTAGGAGCGGATGGCAAAGAAGCGAGTAACACCATTTCTTCTTTGGATAACTCCATAGGATTTTTCTGAAAATAAAACTTGATCCCTTCTCCAAATCCAAAGGCACCATGGCCCAAATACACATGGTTCATATAGGTCTCAAGGATTTGTTCTTTGGTTAAAACGGATTCAAGAGCAAAGGCAAGTTGTGCTTCCCTCCATTTTCGATTCAAACTTTTGCGACGGTCATCCAAGATAATCCTTGCTAACTGTTGGGTGATGGTCGACGCACCTTGTTTGTAACTCAAATTCACAATGTTTTTAAAAAAGGCTCGTAGTATGGCAGAATAATCAATCCCACCATGGAAAAAAAACTTTTGATCTTCAATATTAAGCAAAATGGAGATCATATCTTCTGGATAGTCTTGCAAATGTAAGGTGGAAGTACGTTTTTGGAAAATCTCACTCACTACCTGTCCATTTCGATCCAAGATTTTTGTGGGAATATTTTTTGACAAAGATTCCAAATAGAGAGGAACTTCCTTTTTGGTAACAAGGACACCCGCAACAAAATAGGAAAAACTAACAATGAATAAAAACAAAGTGATCGAGGTGATGGTAAACCCAACTTTCCAATAGGAAAATTTACTGGGATCTTTTTTCAAAACAGGAATCCGTTTCGAAAAAGCAAACGGTTTTGGATTTGGTTTCTTCGATTCTTTTTCCCAGATTATTTTTTTTTCAAAGAAAGGTTTGGAAGGGGAACGGGAAGGAAAATTCTCTTTCGATTGTGCGGAAATGCCTGGAACTGGAATCTTAAAACTTTGGTAGGATTGTTTGGATTCATCGATGGCACTCGGCAAAACTTGGACAATCTCAAATCGATAGTCAATAAACTGTAAAACTACCTTCTCGGAACAGTGAGCACACGTTAGCTGGAATTTTCCTTCTTTCGGAGTTGGTTCTGGCAAACGAGATGCTTTCTGGCAGTGAGGACAAAGGTATTTAAGAGACGGTGCCGACATAGGTTCTCCCTACTCTTATCGGTCATTTGTTAAAATTACAAAATCAGCGATTTTCACAAAATCTTCGGCCGATTCCCTTCCTTTTTGAAATCCAGAGAGAACAAGGACCGAATGGCCCATTTCCCGTAACCTAGTCACCACTCCCCCATTTCGATCCGAATGAAACCGTCCGTTCAAATGCACTACTTTTTGACCCGTTTTGTAAATTTCGGAAGAAATTGCTTCTGCCATTCCTTGGTCCCAGGTGGCTTGCCCGAGGGCCATAAACTCAATATTGATTTGGTGAGCAGAGTTATGTTCTGTCCCTCCAAAAAGTTCGGTTAACCTTTGTTTGTATTCTTTGGTTAGGTATTTTTCAAGTGTGTATGCTTGTGGTAGTAAACTTTGCGCTTCTTTCGATAAATCTTTATACGCAGAAAGTCCTTTTTTGGAGATAAGGTTCACATACCTTCTGGGAGGATTGGCAGCAATGACTCTAGATTTTTTTTCTTTTGAAAGATTCACAATTGGCAAATAATCTGTTTTGAAATTTTTCCAATGGACAATGGACGACAAAAATTGTGATTCGGAAATGGTTCCGTTTAAGTATTCATCAACGACAAATTGTTGGTCTTTTTCCAACATTTCCAAAGATATACTGAATGTTTGCCGTGTTTGAAGTTGCCGAACCAAATCTTCATAAAATCGATGTAAGACAGTATTGTCATGTTCCTCGCCTAACACAAGTACATCATGTTGACTCACTTCTTTTAAGATCTCTTCCAATGATACGATCTCAGGAGTTTTTGTCCGTACAATTTGCACATTGTTTGGACTTTCTTGTCCAAACAATCCGTAAACAGAAAATGTTACAACTAAAAAGAAAAGAATTCTCTTATAAGATGCTTTCAATGGCTTGTTTGAGTTCGACACTTTCTGGTTTGGTAGAAGAAGGGAATCGGTTCACTATATTTCCATTTTTATCGATGAGAAACTTTTCAAAGTTCCATTTTACATCCCCTTTTTCTTTTGCGTTCTCTGTAAGAAATTGGTAAACTGGATCCTTGTCATTTCCAAGCACTTTGGTTTTTTTCATTAGATCAAAACTAACACCAAAATTGAGCTTACAAAATTCTGCAATTTGGGCTTCCGTTCCTGGCTCTTGGCCACCGAAATCATTGGATGGAAAACCAACGACTTTCAAACCTTTGTCTTTGTATGCTAAGTGGAGTTTTTCCAATCCTTCATATTGTGGCGTATAACCACATTTAGATGCAACATTGACCACAAGCACTGGGTGGCCTTTGTATTCTCCGAGCGAAATTTCTTTTCCTTGGATGGTGATGGTTTTTAAATCATGGAAAGTCATTTTTTTTCCTCCAGCAATCAGACTAAAACTGACAAATAGAAAAATAGCAAACAAAACTTTTCTTTGCACAAGAACCCCCTGCTCCAACCTTAGACTATGCCATCATTGTTTTTTGCTGTTCTTTCTGAAGCAAAACCTTGGATCCAAAAAACAAAAGCAAAACCAGTCCCTCATTCTGGTAAATTTCGAATTTATCAGAATGAATCAATGTACATCGTCATCGCAGGAACTGGGAAAGTGGCAATGGCCCTTGCCGTGTCTGAGTTTGCACATCGGTTCACAAGAGATGAAAGAAACCAAATGAAAATTTGGAATGTAGGCATTGCAGGATCCGCAAATCCGAATTGGGACGTAGGTGAATATTTCTGGATCCATAAAATCTCTGACCATGCATCTAAAAAAGACTATTATCTCGAAAGGATTGTATCTTCGCAGTTCACAAGAGAAACCAACTTAACTACTTTTGATCGACCTATTGCCAAGATTAAAAATGAAAATCATTTTTTGGTATTAAACGATGAAGACTTAAAGACAATATCCCTTGTTGATATGGAAGGTTCCGGTTTTTTCGAAGCTGCTTCACTTTACTTTCCGTTAGAAAACCTGGCGATTGGAAAAGTCATTTCAGACCATCTGGAAGGTTCCTTTTGCCAACAAGAAACCGTGGAAACCCTCATGGAGAAAGTGATGCCTAATTTGTATGAAGAATGGATACAACCAATTCCTTGGATCACTGACGATGGATTCGATCGCAAACTCTGGCCCAATATTCTTTCGCAAATTTCAGATCTTCGCCTAACAGAAACCATGAAACATGATTTAAAAAGATCTTTACGTTTTTTCCATTTACGATATCCAAATTCTCAAATCCCATTCCCAAACATGGAAATCATTCCCACACTCAAATCTAAAACCGATCTAAAACGTTTCATCGATGATTGGAAAAAAAATCTCCATGTTTAAATCTTTTTCTCATATCTATATTGAAGAAGGGATTTGGGATCATTTTCGGACAAAAGAAATTGTATCAAAATTTCCGAATGCGATCAAAATTCCCATCCGCCATTACAAAGATAGTTTTAACCGGAACTCACAAAATTTCAGAATCCAAAAACTATCACCGAAACTGATCTTAGCAGAAAAAAAAGACCAATATTTATACCCTGGAAGTGATTTCTCTCCGAACTTCTCACACCCACATTTTTATTATAATACACTTGCTCTCAATTGTATTTACGATTGCGAATACTGTTACTTACAAGGGATGTTTCCTTCTGCAAATCTTGTTTTATTTGTGAATTGGGAAGATTTTTTTAGCGAAACCAAACAATTTTTGGAGAAGAATGGATCGTTGTATTTAGCCTTGTCGTATGACACGGATTTGTTGGCACTTGAATCTTTTTTCAAAGCAACAGAAAGTTGGATTCAATTTGCAAACGATAAACCAAATTTGACCATGGAAATTCGAACCAAATCGACTAATTTCCAATCCATCTCTCACCTAACTCCCAATCCGAATATAGTCCTCGCATGGACGATTAGCCCTCAGAATGTGATCGATTCCATTGAACACGGAACTCCTTCTTTACAAGCTCGCATCAAAACCATTCAAAAAGCCATCCAAGCGGGATGGAAAGTAAGGATTTGTATCGATCCCATCCTCCGGGTCCCTGATTGGAAAACCCATTACCAGTCGTTAGCCGAAACATTAGGGAAAGAACTAAACCCAGAAGGGATTAGTGAATTGAGTGTGGGTGGATTTCGAATGAACATAGATTTTTTGAAACAAATCGTCGATATACGAAAGGACTCTTCGATTTTATTTCATGCTTTTGAAAAAAAAGATAAAATAGTTTCCTATTCAAATGAAGAAACAAAAGAAATTTTAGAGGTGATGACCACCGCTTTACAAAAACACTTTTTATCATCGCAAATAAAAGTGAGTTATTCTTAAATTTTTCCTTTTCATTTCCATCTTATCCTCATAGGCTGTGTAGCCTAACTATGAAGAAATTTTTCCATTTGATTGTCATGTTGATCCTACTTGTCCCAGTTTTAACATGCGGAGGAGTCAATCGAAACAAACCAATCGCTGAAAAAGGAAAAATTGACTTATCTTCTTGGGATTTCCTCCGTGATGGGAACATCAATTTAGATGGCGAATGGGAATTCTATTGGAAAGAGACTCTAAGTGGCATCCAAATTGAAACAGAACTAGGAAAAGAACCCAAATTCATTTACCAAGTTGTCCCTTCCAATTGGAAAGGTGTGGATTGGTTTGGAGAAACTTTAAGTGGATATGGTTATGCGACATATAAACTAAAGGTGATTTTTCCTGAAAATACGCCAACGTTAGCCTTTCATAATTTGGATTTATCATCTGCGTATAGATTATACATCAATGGCAAATTGGTGGTGGAACAAGGTAGTTTTGGGATCAATCCAGAATATTTTGAACCTTCTTACAAATCGATATTGGTCGATTTAGAACCTGTCTCAGGTGAGACAGAAATCGTATATGAAATCTCAAATTTCCATTATTCCAAAGGCGGATTTTGGGAAAGTATGGAGATAGGCGAAAGACGGAAGTTATACGACAAAGTCAATCGTAGTTACCAAATCACTTCCTTTTTAGCTGGGAGTATTTTCCTATGGGCACTTTACCACCTTGGTTTGTTCCTAATGCGAAGGCAAGACAAGGCAAGTTTATTCATTGCACTTTTTAGCTTACTCATTGTTATGCGGCTCTTAACCATCGGTGAGAGGAATATTTTAGATATCCTACCATCCCTTCCAATGGATGCCCTCATCCGACTTGAATTTGCAACAATTTATATTGCAACGATTGTCTTTGCTTATTTTTATCGATTGGTATTCCCAAACACTGTTGGACAAAAAACGATGTATGTATTGTACATCTTAATCACTCCTTTTTTAAGTTCATTATTTTTACCAGTCTCTGTCTTCACCGCGCAAATCCACTATTTCCAAATTTTTCTCATTTTGGTCTGTGTAAGGATTACCATCGCCATCATCATGGCCTACCGATCCGATACTGTTGGAGCCGGCTTATCTCTGATTGGATTCAGTTTTGTTTTTGGAACAGTTGTTCATGATATTTTATACCAAAACAATGTCATCAATACAATGAATATCACGCCATTTGGCTTTTTGGGTTTTATATTATTCCAAGGATACATTCTATCTTACGGATTCACAAGGGCATATTTATCAATTGAAAAACTCAAAGAAAGTTTAGAAATCTCAAACAAAGAACTTAATATTCTAAAAGTTGGCTTAGAGGACATAGTTGTCGAAAGGACACAGGAATTAGAAATCTCAAAAGCAAATATTGAAAGACTCAATGAGTTTGCAAAAACACTCAATACATCACTTGAGTTAGACAGCATCCTCAACAAAGCATTCGACTATTTAAAAGAAGAAGTCTTCTGTGATTCCATGATCTTGTTGTTAGTTGATTCCGAAAACGGGAAACTCCAATACCATACGTCTGTTGTGTCCTCAACTTCTGCATTACAATTAGAAAATAAATTCCGTGGTATGAACTTTCCATTAGATACCAGCGCTGGCTTATTTTACCATGTTTACAAACGGAATCGACCATTCCGTTTCGCAAAGGTATGGGAATCTCGATTGAATGAGTCCAACCAAAAATTCATCCAACAGATCGGCAATCATCCAGGTATGATCATTCCACTGAGCTCACAGGGGAAAGTCATTGCCATGTTAGCGATTTTTAGCGAACAAAAAGGAGTCAGTTTTTCCAAAGCACAATTACAGTTGGTTGAAAATACTGCAGAAAATATCGCCACTGCTGTTACCAATTCCATTCTTGTGGAAGAAATGAATCGTGAAAAGTTCATTGCAGATAACGCACGTTTGCAAATGGAAGAAGCAAAAAATGAAGTTGTCAAACTCAATGAATTCACTAAAAAAATCAATTCGGAATCAAGTTTATCCCAAATCATTGATGAGATGTTTGATTACATACTCAAAAGTTTTGAAATCGAAGCTACACTCATCCAATTGATAGACACAAAAAAGAAAGAACTTTATACATATAAAACGACCATTCCAACGTATGCCACCGAAGAACAATTACATTTTGCAAAATCGTTTCGAGTTCCGTTGAATGAAAGGGGCGGCATCATCTACAAAACTTATTTACGAAAAAAGGCACTTTTTGTTCCCAAACCTCCCAAAAAATACGATTCAGAGTTAGACGAACAAATATTTTCAAAACTAAGTTTATCTTCCTTTATTGCAGTCCCACTTGTCGTGCAGAACGAAGTGATTGGTATCGCGTATTTCACTTCTTACCAAAAACCGATGGATGTGAGTCGAGAAGTACTCAGACGTATTTCTGGATTTTGTGATCAAATAGCGGGCGCGATTCAAAATTCGTTATTACTCCAATTGACGGAAGAAGAACGAAAAAGATCAGAAAAAGCAAAAGCTGAAATTCAAAAGATGAATGAGTTTGCAAAAACAATCAACTCACAAAACAATTTAGAAAATATCCTCGCTGAAATTTTTGGATTCATTCGCAAAAACTACAAAATTGAGAACTGTGTCTTATATTTTTTAGACAAAGAATTCAATGAATTACGATATTTGAATCACTCTGGCTTTGATTTGTTAAATGATGAGAATGTAAATTTCTTCAAAACCTTACGTTTCCCATTAAAAGAAGAAAGTGGATTTGTGTATAAATGTTACAAAAGAAAAAGACATTTTTATATGAAACATGTTCCAAAATCAATGCCTTATGAGATCGACAAACAAATCACCGAAAAATCAGGCATGAAAGGATTTTTAATCTCTCCACTCGTCAATAACGATGAAGTGGTAGCGATGGCAATGTATGGAATCAATGATGAATCAATTCATTTTTCCAGTGAAGAAGTAGATTCCATCGTGGGTGTATCTGAGCACATTGCGAGTGCGATCAACAATCACTTTTTAATGAAAAAAATCGAAGAGGAAAAACAAAGATCCGATTCACTTTTACTCAATATCTTACCAAAAAACGTCGCGGAAGAATTACAAAAGAAAGGAAGAGTCAATCCTGTAGAATTCGAAAATGTGACATTGCTCATGACAAGTTTTCCAGGTTTTTCTCAAATCACAGGATTACTCACACCAGAAGAATTAATCGAAGGACTCGATTTATACTTTTCTAGATTTGATGAAATCATCAAAACAAAGGGAATGGAAAAGTTAAGGATGACAGGTGATATGTATTTGGCAGCTGGTGGGTTACCTGTTGGAAATTTCACACATGCAGTGGATGCTTGCCTTGCCGCCTTACAAATCAAAAACGAAGTCAATCGGATGATGGAAGATTTTAAAGACATCCCTTTTAAACCAAATGGAATTACCATTGCCATTCACTCAGGTCCAGTGGTCGCTGGTGTGATAGGAAAATCAAAATTCAATTACGATGTTTGGGGCAAAACCGTTACACAAACACAAGCTATCCGAAGGGGTGGAGTTGGTGTCTCCATCAACATCTCACAAGAAACGATGGAAAAAGTGAAACGTTTATTCCATATCGATAACCAAAGGATGGTAAACACTTATGAAGGCGAACAATTCCCCATTTATGAGTTGTTAACTTTAAAATCAGATTTGGCTGATGATTCTGGTTTTTTGCCAAATGATAAATTCGAAAGATTGTATACACAACAAAAACGTGGAGCAAAAATTCTAATCAAATGATTTATACCTTATATTTGATTGGGTTTTTGTTTTTAGGAATCCTTTATTGGATTTCAAAATTATACAAACAAAATGAAGAAAATTCAAACACGATCACAGTTTTAAAATCAGAAGTAAAAATTCTAAATGAAGATTTAGAAAAAAAAGAAAAAGAACTACTCACGACAAAAACGATTTCCGAAGAGTTTTCAAATAAACTTGTAGATTCGTATGGCCAACTTTCAGATTTAGATAGTTTACTCCGAGAAATTAACTCCGCAACAGATCTAAAGGAAATCCTCAACATTTTGGGTTTTTATGTGCGCGAAAAATTTAAAGTTCCACATTATCTTTTGTATGTTTATAAAAAGGAGTTAGATGAACTAGAGTTTTTTCACAGTAATTTTCCAGATGAACTTACAGAGCAGGTAAAATCAGAAATCATGGGAAGAAATATACCTGTCTCAGATTCTTATGTGACAGTTTATGCTCATGCCTATGTTCGAAAAAGGAAAAGGAGTTTTTACATCCAAGATTTTGAATCCTACAAAACAGAAGGTGTAGAACTAGAAAATAAAAAATCAGCAAATTTAAAATCTTTACTCATTGTTCCGCTTTACCTTAGAAACAAATTCATAGGTACTTTGGATTTACTGGATTATTCCGGGATTTTTGAATTAAACGAACAACAGTTAAATCAAATAAAGATCATCGCTGATTACATAGCAGGAACAATCGAAACAGGTTATCTTTTGGATGAATTAAAAACAGTAAATTCTACCATCCAAAAAGAAAAAGAAAATATAGAATTAAATCGATTAAAACTAGAAAATCTGCATAAATTCAATCGTAAGATCAATTCCTTTTCTGAAATTGAAGACATCACAAGAGAGGTCTTTCATTATCTAAAGGTCAATCATAGAGTGGAACTTGGATTCATTTTATTAGTGGATCCAAAATCAAACTCGCTTGTCCCCCTTATGGAAGGTGCGGAGGTTTTTAATAAAGGCCTACTTGTTTCGAATTTTTTAAGAACATTTCGACCTAAATTGATACCATCCATTGGATCCTTATATCGTTCTTACTCAAAACAAAAACCAATTTATTTAAAAAAATCCAGTCGTTGGAAAGAATTAACAGTTATCGATACATCTATTGTCGAAAGTTTTAAATTAGAGTTATTTGGCCATATCCCACTCGTCGTACAAGGTAACACCATCGGCATAGTTTGTGTCACTCGCCTAACGAAAGAATCACCTTGGTCTCAAAATGAATTCCAGGAAATCATTTCCTTTTGTGAACAAGTTGCCGGTGCAATTCATAACGCAAATTTAAGACGAGACCTTGAAAAGGAACGTGAAAAAACACTTCATTTCATCCGAAACATTTTACCAGGTGACTTAGCAGACGAACTCATCGAAAAAGGTGAAGTTGTTCCTATGGAATATGAATCAGTCAGTATTCTATTTACAGACTTTAAAAACTTCACAAAGGCAGCGGAATCATTATCTCCAGAAGATTTAATTGAACAATTAGATGGATGTTTTTCACAATTTGATGACATCGCCGTACGACATAACTTTGAAAAATTGAAAACAATTGGTGATTCCTACATGGCTGCCGGTGGCATTCCACAAGGAAATTTTACTCATCCAGTTGACGCCTGTTTATTTGCGATGGAAATCAAATCGTTTATGACACAGATTAGATCCTTTAAACAAATGTTAGGCCAAGATTTCTGGGAGATTCGAGTAGGGATTCATACTGGACCAGTTGTTGCAGGAGTTGTCGGGAAATCAAAATTTGCTTACGACGTTTGGGGTGATGCGGTCAATACTGCGAGTCGAATGGAAAGTTCAAGTGATGCAGGTGAAATTAATTTATCAGAAACTACTTATGATAAAGTGAAACGTTTTTTTGAATGTGAATATAGAGGAAAAGTAAAGGCAAAAAATAAAGGAGAAATGGGGATGTATTTTTTAAAAAGACTCCGTCCCGAATTTTCACGAGATCCAGAAGGAATGGTTCCGAACCAAATCTTTTTAGACTTATATAAAAATTTACGAATAGGTGCCAAAATCATCTACCGACAAACTGGATCATAGTCGTCATAGATTTTAATTACTTCCAGTAGCCGAACTTGCACTCGAACTAGAAGAACTCCCCCCACGATTGCCCGAACTAGAACTTGAGGAACTACTCCTACTTCTTGTCGTTGTTGTGGAGCTGGTAGAAGCAACTGGACATTTTTCATAACAAATCACATACAAGGAAACACAGGCAGTGGTAGTTGCGACTGGATTGTCCAATTGAGGTGCAAGTGCAATCGCACAAATAAATTGTTCCTTCATACACCGATCCATACACTGTATCCGTGATTCTGAATTTTTAGAATTGGTACAATGGCCAAAAATAAGACCAAGGCAAAGTAACAAAATGGCAAAGATCCCTCGTTTCATGGTATCAGGATCGCATACACTGGTCCAATTTCCAATAGAGGAATACCGCAAATGTGGGAATTACCTATGAAACATACTTGCTTCTCCAAATAAGAAGTTTGAAAATGAAATAGAAGATGGAAACTCGTAAAGTCCGTATCCTATTTTTAGTATTTTATGTTTTATCTCTACTTGTTTGGATCATTGAGGAAATTTATACTCTCTCAAAACCTCCCGAATACTTTGACAGGTTCCGAGTTCTCATTGCAACGATTGAATCATTCATAGCCCTATCTTCTTTTCTGGTTGTTTTTATCTTGTACAAAGAATTGAAAAAAGAAGCGGTCGAAAACAGACAGGCAAAAACACAAATCCATGATTTAAAACGAACCAATCGAATCCTAATCAATCCAGAAAAAGGATTTTGGGCGGAAGCAAAAGCGCAAATGACAGATTGGAATCTAACCGATGTCGAAACAGAAATTGCTATTCTTTTGTTAAGAGGTTTTTCACAAAAACAAATCGCGGCTGTCAGGAAAAAAAGCCTTCGAACCATTGAAAACCAAACAGCATCGATCTATGAAAAGTCTTCCATGCGAGGAAAACTAGAGTTTATCTCTTTTTTTCTCACGCCACTCCTGCCTGAAGAGGACTGAACAAAAAACCTTGACCAAAGCCAAATGATTTGGTTATTTTAAGTTTGTTTTATGAAAACTCTACAAACTGTCTTTCTCACATTGATTCTAACATTATGTAACATTTCTATTTGGTCACAATCGAATTTGGAAGACCGAGACAAAGAAAGACAATCTGGACTCATCAAAACCAATCAAAAAAAACAAGAAGAAATCTTACAAAAATACAACGACTTTGTCTCAAAAGTACAAAGCCGTTTTCCTGGATTAAAAATATCTTCCTCCCCTATCGACTTAAAAATGGCAGAGGGTATATCCGATCACAACAATGCTCCTGGAGCTCTAGATAAAAAACCAAAATCCATTACAGCAATTGCATCCGATCATTTTTACCTACAACTCGAACCCTCAATCCAACCTAATGCACGTTCGCAGGTAAAAATCAAAAAAGGTGATCCTTTGGAAGTTGTTTTAGTATTAAAGCAAGATGTGACTGACAAAAAAGAAGGTTCTCATTGGGTTTTGGTTCGAACAAAATCAAAAAAAGAAGGATACATCACACAAGATTTATTACAACCTACGAAACCTACTGTAAAATCTAGAAACACAGAAGGAAATTCCTTAGACCTGTCTGCTTTACCTTCCCGAACCACAAACGCTAATGTAACAGATGTCAAAAAAGGCAAAGAAATGTGGGTGAATGCAAGTTCCCTAAATATGCGAGGGGAACCTGATGTAAATGGGTATGTGATCGCAAGGTTACCCAAAGGCCAAAAAGTTTCCATTGAAAGTTCCACAACTAACGAAGAAACAATCGATGGCATTTCTTCCAATTGGTATCAAGTCTCATCCGCATATGGGAATGGTTGGGTGTTTGGTGGGTATTTGAGCACATCCGAAGTAGTTTCTTATGAAATACAACCTGGAGAAACATCGTTTCCACAAGAGAATCCAGATGAATTAAAAACAGGTGAAAAACGATTTGTTAGATCAACAAATTTAAGAATGAGAGACGAACCAAATGATTATGGTTCTGTCATTACTTCAATCCCAGGCGATGAAAAATTAAAAATATTAGATATAAAAAAAGAAATCGAAACCATCGCGGGTGTTCGATCAAAATGGATCTATGTGAATTGGAATGATGAATGGGAAGGATGGGTCTTTGGTGGATTTGTATCCAAAGAACGTGGTCCACTTGTCGATAGTGATGATATTTCAAAATATTTCCAAATCCCAGTCGATAACGAACGCTATGTGTCTTCAAGTTTTGGAACAAGAGTTGATCCAGTCACAGGAAAAATAGGGGCATTCCATTCAGGAATTGATTTACCTGCACCGATTGGCACTCCCATCAAAGCTGTTAGCGATGGGAAAGTATGGCGAACCATTACAACTAGCGGTGGTTATGGGGTATTAACAATCATAAGCCATAAAAATAATATTTTTACCTATTATGCGCATCAAAGTGAGCGACAAGTAAAAGAAGGTGACACAGTCCGCTCCGGTGATATCATTGGTCAGGTAGGAAACACAGGTAAGTCTACCGGTCCTCATTTACATTTTGAAGTTAGGAAAGGCCCTGACCAACAAGCGTTGGATCCAGGAGCTTATTTACCCAAATGAAAATTAAAATCAGCTACATCAATCTTCTTCTTTCTCTTTTCTTTTTCACGAATCTAACCCTGCTCGCGGAGGAAACGATTCCACCGGCTTCGGATGTAACACCAACCATCGATATGGTGAAAATCCTTCTCAAAGGAAATCCAAAGGAATTTGAAACGGGAATCACAAATGGTGGAGATATCAATTCCACAGACGAGTCTGGTAAATCATTACTCATTCTCGCAGTAGAAAAAAACCGACCCAAACAATTTGAATTTTTACTCAACCAAGGTGCCGATTTAAACAAACGTGATTTATCTGGAAAAACATTATTACATTATGTAGTGACTTCACGATTCACTAACCAAATCAAATCATTGGTCGAAAAAGGTGCTGATTTAAATGCATATGATGCAGATGGGAATACAGCATTACATGTCGCAATTTTAAAATCAAATTTAGCTGTGCAAAAGTTACTCGTTGAAAGTAAAGCAGATGTTAACTTAAGAAACAATCCAAGGAAATCTCCAATTTATCTGGCATTTGAAAAAGGCAAAATTGACTCAATCAATTACTTATTACAAAATGGTGCTGATATTAATTTACCTGATTTAACAGGAAGGACACCTCTATTTGTTTCAATCGAACAAAAGAACATCAAATTATTAACTTTAGCTCTCGATGCAAATGCCAATCCAAATACGGAAGATACTAAATCCATTCTACCAATCGTGTTTGCAATCGAAAAAGGATTCACGGCAGGTGTCGAAACTTTATTAAATCGCGGAGCAGATGTGAATGCAAAAACTCCCGAAGGTGAATCTTTACTATTTTATTCTGTAGAAAAGAGAAACCTAACAGTCACAAACTTACTAATCAAAAAAGGTTTGAATGTAGATTCCAAAAACTTGAGTGGGAAAACATTGTTTGAACTTGCCCTAAGTAAAAATGATATAAATTTGCTAAAATTAGTTTTGGATTCTGGTGCAAATCCAAACCAAACATTAACAACCAATAAAAATCCTCTGGAAGAATCGATTGAAGCCTCGAAGTGGGCCATCGCAGAACTTTTGATACAAAAAAATGCCGACGTTCAGACTCCCAATCTTTCGGGTTATTTGCCAATTCATTTAGCAGCGAGAAAACCTGGAATTAAGATCGTAGACCTATTATTAAAAAAAGGTCTTCCTGTTGACATTGAAAATAGTAAAACAAACGAAACGTCACTTTCTCTTGCGCTCGATAATAAACAAATTGGAATCGCCAAACTTCTCTTATCTAAAAAAGCAAATCCAAACCATAAACTAAAGAATGGAGACAGTCTTATTTTTTCAACTATTGAAAGAAAAGATGCAGAAGCTTTTAAACTTTTGGTTTCAAGTGGTGCAAATCTACTAACTTTAAATGATGAAGATGAAAATCTAATTACCACAGTCTGTAAATTGGAAGTAGAAAAAAAAGATCAGAAGTTTATCGATGAAACGATCAAATTACTAATAAGTAAAGGTGTAAATCCGAATTCAAAAAACAAACGAGGATTAAGTGCACTGCATATCGCACTCAATCGCAACCGAATGGAAACGATGTCAACTTTATTGACGATTGGTGCCGATCCCAACCTAACAGATAACAATGGTTTCACGGTATTACACAAGGCCATGCAAAAGTTTTTAGCGTCCAAGGAAACCAAACAAACGGAATCGTATAAAAAGTTAGTACTTTTCCTAGTAGAAAGACGAGCGAACTTAAACCAACAGGATAAATTAGGGAAAACTATACTTTCCGAACTAGCAATTCAGTTTGATCCTGGTAAAAGTGATGCCATCCTGGAATTAGCAAAGGTTTTTGTTTTGAATGGTGGAGATCCTAAGCTAAAAGATAAAACTGGTAAGTCTGCTCTAGATTATGCAGATGATAAAAAAATTCCTGAACTCATAGAAATTTATCGCGGTCTTTAATGTCCATTCCCAAAAAAGATAATCGTATCAATATATTCGACTTTGTTAATACTGTCCCAACAAAGACATTCAAACGAGGTGAAATTATAGTTCGTGAAGGTGATCCATCTAACGAAAAAATGTATTTTATCTTAAGTGGAACATTGTCTGTTGGGATGGGAGCACCTGATCAAGGCAATTTTCATGAAGTAAGGAAACTTTCGACAGGAGAGTTTTTTGGTGAGATCGCACTCATTTCTTCCCACGCGAGAGCGATGACAGTCTTCATCGAATCAGATCGTGCACAGTTAGGTATCTTAGACAAACAAAACTTAATACGCATCGCCAATTCAAATCCGATGTTTGTTTATGCATTGTTACAAACCTATGTAGAAAGACTAATTGAAGCAGAACAAAAGCTAAAAGATCTAACTGAGGTAAGTGATGGGACTTAAAGAATCGCTCGCTAAACTTAGTATGATCAACATCAAACGAGGGGAAGTCCTTTTTAAAGAAGGTGTTCCTTCTAATGGCGCCATGTTTTTTTTGTTTGAAGGTCAATTGGACATATACAAACAAATTGATGGAAAACATACAAAACTTAGAAGTATTCTTCCTGGTGAATTTTTTGGAGAAATGGCTATCATCAATAATAGCCCGAGAGCTGCTTCCATCGTAGTTGTCTCAGAATCAGCAAAACTTGGTATCATCAACAGAACTACTTTTGTTCAGATGAGCCAAGAAAGTCCCGAGTTCTTATTTTTATTACTAAAAAAAGTAATCGAAAGATTGTATGAAACGGATGGAAAAATCCGTGCCATCAAACGCAAACAAGACGAAGATTCAATGATTTCAAAGTCATTACCTTCTTTATCAAATGATGGTGCATCAGCTTCGAATGAAGAGAGTTTAGGACAAGTGCCATTAAACACTTTCACTGACGATGCCCAATCAATTGGGGAATGATTTATTTTTGAAACTTCTTACGTTTCAGTTTAAAAACTTCAGGTCTCACTACAATTTCCGGTACAACCAATCCACTCTGATCCAATAGTATCTGCTTCACTACATTAGCAATCTGATCTGGTATTAAATATGATCTTGGATCTGAGTCTGGCTCAATGTTCAAATCATGATAAAAATCAGTTTTGGTAATATCTGGAATCACCAAATGAACCTTCACTGAATATTTACGAAGTTCATCATACAATAATCTAGCAAATTGGTGTAATCCTGCTTTCAGTGAGCCATACACATTCCCCCAAGGAGAAATTTGAAATCCAGATACAGAACCAATAAAGAAGATTCTTCCTTCGTTTTGTTTCAAAATCCTTGTCAGTGAACTTGAAAGTATCATGGGTGCATTCAAAAGAACCTGAGTCATTTCTGAAATTTTATCCGATGATAATTCCTCAATGGGTGCGAAGTACGAGAGTCCTGCATTATTCACAAGGATACGAATTTTGTCTCTATTGGGAATTTGTTCCAAAAATATGGGAATCGTTTTAGGATCTTTTAAGTCACCTTTGATCAAATGGAAATTTTCTTCGTAAAAATTACATGTTTCTGGGTTTCTACAGATTCCATAAACTGTATAACCTAACTCGAGTAATACCTTGGATATTGAGAGGCCAATTCCACGAGAAGCACCAGTCACAACGGCTACTTGGGTCATTTTATACTTTCCATAAATTCCCAAACCAACATTGACCCATCAATTACTTTCGTAGTTTTTCCTTGATTGATAAAAGGAATCATTGGTGTTTCTCCAGGCCAACTATGACCTAATCCGTTCAACCGTATGAGTTCCACAACTTTATTCTCTTCACATGAATCAAATCGTTCAAAATCAATCTTTATTACATCGTTTTCTTCTTGAAACTCTTTAGTATTCTTTTGAACCGAATCATTACATCCACTCCATTCTTTCCATCGGAGGATACTATCCGTGACTGACAAAATTTCTTTTCCATCCCTCACATATCCACCGCTATATGGGACAAGTGGATCCGCCGTCCCAGCCATAATTCCCATCGAAACAGGAATTGTTTTATACTTATGTTTTGATTTCAATAAAAATACAGATAACTGCGCTGCGACACTCATAACACCTTTCCATAATTCTGGTTTTTCAACCGCAAGTCTCTGTGCCATAAAACCACCGTTAGAATGACCCACTAAAAAAACAGAACTTGGATTTACAGATCCTTCTGCCACCATCCTTTTGACAATCGATTCGATAAATACAACATCATTGATAGAATTCTCATCTGCGGGTGAACTCCCCCTTCCATCTGCCCAACTTCTTTTATATCCATCAGGAAATATTACAATAAATCCTTTTGCATCTGCTAGTTCATTTAATTTAGTTTGTTTCATCATGGAAATTCCAGTTCCAAATCGTCCATGCAAAGCAACTAACATTGGTATAGGCAAACCATTCCAATTTTTCGGATAATGAACCAAATAAGTCCGTTTCACATCATTCAAAAGAAAAAAGTCATTTTTTTGATTTGGTGTTAACTTATAAAAAAAACCCATACATGAAAAAAAACTTAGTACAAAATAAAATAAAAATATATAAAACTTGTTCATTCAATAAACTCCAATCGTGTTGTTTCCACTAATTGTTCTTTGTAAATACGATTCGGCCAATGTGTAATCATGAGGAGTATAACAGGAATTCCACGCCATTGATCCATACCTATCGAATATTCATTTTCCATCAAAATGATCTCAGATTTTGAATATCGGAATGTTAGAGTATGTTCTGTTCTAATATGTGATGGAATGATTCCTCCTGATAAAAAAGTAAGTAAAAAATGAAGTTTGTGAATGAGAGGGTATCGGTATTTTATATCTTTTTTTTGTAATATTACTTCTAAGGTGATAGGAGATGTTTGATCATAAAAAAATCCTTGTTTTTTAATGTTTTCAATAATTTCCTCCTTCTCCTTTTCGTAACGATAAAAACCTGTAAAAATTAAATTTACCTTTTTTTCACTATTTAATTTCAAATTTCGATTCTTTGAAGTCACTGGATCCGGAAAAGCAGCACATTGAAGTAATAAAAACAAAGGACTCAAACAACAGAGTAAACGCATCATTTTATAGGTCATTTTTCGCATCTCCTAAAAATTCCGATACTTTCTCTGAAAGAATCGAATTCCATTCATTTCGATCATCTACCCACATGAATAAAAGTGAAACCCAACCAAACACTTGATAGGATTCAATTGGATATCGATATTCCTTCTGAATATTACCATTTTTTCTTAGTCGAAATAACAAATGATCATCATCTCGATCAATATCAGGAATCACAAAGAATGTGCTAATTGCTAAGAATCTGTTTGTTAAATAGATTAAAAATCGATTTTGATTTCTTTCGGCAAGATAAGAAACAGGTTCTGTCGATTCACCTAAAAAGAATTTGAATTTAGGACTAGATTCCAAGATGATTTGAAGATGTAAATCTGCTCTTGTTTGATCATAGTGCCTAACCGATGCAAATTTACCTGATTTTTCTAATGCAGATAGAATATAAGTAACTCGCCTACGATCCAATTCTTCATCCCACCCAATGAGTTCATAACTCAATGATCGATTGTAATTTTCCTTTCCTAAATCGATATTTCGACGCTCCGTAGAATAGAATACAGAACAGGAAATTTGCACAGCCATTAGCATTATTAAGACAATGATTTGTATCAGCTTCATCGATTCTATTATCCTTTAACCAATTCAAATTCTGATTGTATTAATTCGTTTCCATTCATTACGATGGAGATGTTTTGTGTTCCTGGATAAAACACTCGGGTTGTGATTGGCCGAAAAGGGTGGGTTTTATTGATGGTGATCTCTTCTTTCGCATCCACCATTCTTTCACCTAACTGAAACACTTTGGTTCCATATTTTCCATTTGCTAATAAAAAACCGATTTTATATTCTATTCTTATTTTTGTTTTTTTATTCGTAGGATTACCAAAGCGAATTTGAAACGGCAATGACTCACCTATTTTTACTTTTTTCTTTTTTAAATCTAACTTCAAATTTTTCGGTTTCCAGTTAGTGTCATAATCAAAAAAAGACAAAGCGACTTCATTTCCTTTTTTTAATAATCCTCTCAATGCATGTTTTAAACTTTTATCCAAATCACTTGAAACACCAAATCTAGATTCACAAAATTTGATAACAAGTTCTGGTTGGATTTTGGAAATATCATTCAAATGATTTGACACACTCCGACGCACTATCTCATTTTCATCATTCCACAAGTTCTCTAAAATTTTAATATGAATTTCCGGTTTATTTTTTATTGCAGGGATACCGATTCCCCAAGGTAATAAAGGACGGCTACCTTCACTCGCAAGTCGCCTAACAAATGCATCATTGTGTTTTGACCATTTTTCCATTTGTTTCAAAGTTTTTTCAAAGTAATTTTGGTAATAGAAGCGAATTGCAAATTCAGCACTTGAAAAAACTGTTGTTTTTTCAAAAACTCTCATCGATGTTTCGAAATCATTCAGTCCAGATTTTGTGACGATATCATTAACGAAGATATAAGGAAAGTTAAAGTCACTCACGCCATTTTTCTTTAATAGCTCAATTAATCTCAATAGTTTTGGTTCGATTTTAGATAATGGAAGATTCCAAAAAATCAAAAACACATCTGCAATTCGATTGATTCTTTCTTTCAATTCATACTTTTTCCAGTGTGAATCGAATATTTTTTTCTGGAATTCCTCTGGTTGGATCTTTGAATCAACTTGCGTTACTATTTGACTTAGGTTTTTCACCCAATCTACAGAATATATTTCTTTTAATGGTTCCATCGGTGATTAAGATAATATTAGGAATTTTGATAATGATTTCATTCAAGTTTAATTAAAATTTTGCTTTTGGCAACCAAACAGAAAAACAAGCTCCTTGACTGACTGGTTCAAGTTCAATTTTTCCACCCATCTGAATGATCATTTTTCTACAAATATCCAAACCTAAACCCATCCCTTCCCCGTTTGGTTTAGTCGTAAAAAAAGGCTCAAATATCTTCTCCTTTATACCATCGGGAACTCCGACTCCTGAGTCAATTACGGAAACTTTGATCCATTTTTGGATTGATTGAATTTTAATTTCTAACGTTCCAGTATAGGACATTGCATGCAAACCGTTATTGATCAAATTGATCCAAACTTGATTTAGTTTGTCGCGATTGCCTATACATTTTGTATCAGTACCATAGTTTTTAACAACTGTTACTTTGCTTAAATTATAATGATACAAAGACAAAATAGTCTCTATTTCGGACTCCAAATCGATTATCGATTCATCGCTAGTTGTTTCTTTTTCCGAAACCAAATAATTTTTAAGGGCACGAATTACATGTGTCGCCTTTTCTGACGCAACTGAAATAATTTGATTACATCGATATGCTGAATTGATACTTGATACAACTTGTAAAATTTCCAAAGATCTTTCGCTTTCTAATATATATTCAATTTGATTTGGTTTCCGAAATAGTCCAGTTTCAATTACCATTTGTAAGTGGCTTCCATACAAATCCATTTTTTCTAAATGAGAGAATTTCAGATGTATTTCTTTTTTCAGATTACGTTCCAATTTGCCTTCAATGTAAGTTTGATTTTCCAGACTTTCAGCTAAAACCAAATGATAACGTTTTGAATCTTCCTCATTAAAATGAATGATGGTTGAGATCACAGAATGTAACTTATTCTTAAGAAAATCCAAAAGAGACAAATTTGATGAAACGATAGCACCCAATGGAGTATTCAATTCGTGAGCCATTCCTGCAGCCAATTGACCGAGCACTGCCAATTTTTCCGAAGCCAACAATCGATCTTGTGCTTCAGTAAGTTCTTTTAACGTGTTCACCAAACTTTGATTTAAAATTTGTAAACTTTCATTTGATTGCCTTAATTCTTCTGTTCTTTGTTTTACCTGGTTTTTTAAATTTTCGGAATATTGTTTATTAAGCCTTTTCCACTGTATTAGCCAAATAATCCCAACAGCAGATAAAATTATAAAAAAAGAATAGTATAACCATTCATAATTAGTAGGAGGATTCGGGTCGTACAAAAATCCTTTCAGATTCATGTTTTTTGGCAACATACCAAGTTCATGATAAATATCATTGATGTGTTTCCAACGGCCAGGATTCATATATCCCATCTCTACCAATACAGGTTGGATGAGAGGTGTCATTTGTTCTGCTTCAAATAACAATCGTTCCTTTGGATTTTTTTTAGAATATTTATTATATATGAGATCTGCGATTTCTTCTTGGTGGCTCATCGCATATTGCCAACCCCGTAACGTAGCTTCTCTAAAAACTTTTACACGATTAGGGTGTTTTTTTAGTTCATCTTCACTTGTAAAAAAATTATCTCCATAAAAATCAATTCCAGCTAACCTTGGAGAATACGCTATGAATTGAAATCCGGCTTTCTTAAAATCATATGCCTGAGTCGTCGCATATCCGGAAAAAGCATCTACTCTCCCCTCAATTAAATCTCGTGGATTGAATCTGTGTTCTAATATCTGAAGATCCGATGTATTAATTCCTTCTTTTTTGAGGTAGACGACGATTTCTTCCATCCAAGGAGTTAACATCACTCGTTTGCCAACTAAATCATGAATACTTTGAACATTAGAAGATTTTTTAAAAAATAAAACGGAGGGAGAATGTTGAAAGATTACACCCAACACAACAACTGGTTTTCCCATATGTCTATGAAGTAATATCTCATTACTACCTACACCATATTGACCTGTTGTCTTTACTACCTTCTCATGTATCCCCTTTATTCCGACTGTGCTTTCAATGATTTCAACATCCAATCCTACATCCTTGTAGAACCCTTTTTCATATGCTGCATAGTAGCCAGCAAATTGAAATTGATGGAACCATTTGAGGTGTAAGGTAACTTTTTCTTCGGCAAATAAACTTTGAAAAGAAAATGAAAATAACAAAAATGATAAGACATAGTTTATTGCCTGACGAATCAAATTCGTTTTCATTCTATATTTTTTTATAAAGATTCATTAGCGTAAATCAATGAAATAACGATTTACGTTTCTGATTTTTATTGTTTTTCTTGGATTTTTCCTTTCACTTTTTGAATCCATTCCAGATTCAAATGAGTTTGTTTTTCGGCATATTCTAAGGTAAGGTTCCAATATTCATTGTCTGGATGATTGTCCCAGTCAGTTTTTAGTTCTTTTTGGAATACTTTCAATGTTTTTAAGTCGTCTTTCTGTTTTTTGATTTCTGAATCAAGTTGTTCTACAAGTAACTTTGGATTCATGTGCCTTCCAAAAAAAACTTTAAATAGAAGTTCATTCCTTTTGTTCGATTGTATCGGAGATTGGTCCATCCATCGTCTAAATTCCTCTAATCCAGAGCGAGTGACTTTGAATACTTTTTTTTTCTTACCATTGGTATCTGTCTTTTCCCATTCTTTTATGAAACCATCTTCCTCCAACTTACTTAAGGTTGGATAAATCTGACCAAAACTTTCGCTCCAAAAAAAGCTGATTGTTGATTCGATGTATTTACGAATTTCATATCCATTCATCTCACATTGTGATAAAATTCCTAAAAGTGCATATTGTGTTTTGCTTTCTCGTTTCATCTTAACTGGGATTCGAAATTATCTCCTTCTGGAATTGTAGATAGGCGGAAACCACTTCCGCAGGCGCCTCAATTTGAGGCCAGTGCCCTATGAAACTAGATAAATAAAACACGGGGGCAAATGGATATTCTTTTTTAAAACGAATTGCCATATGAGTTCCAGAATTTGGATCAAATGGCCCACAAATATAACAAAAAGGAATATTCGTATTTTTTTGCGCTTGGATCCATCTAGTTTGGTAATGCACTTTCTCAAATACCAAACGACCAATCAAATAGGCAATATTTTTACCATCATTATAATTTAGAATATTCCAATATTCCTCTAATAATATTTCATTCGGTTGTGTATTGGGACCGAATACTTTTTGGAGAGAACTCTCTACCGATCTACGACTCATTTTTTTACTAATAAATTTCCCAACAATATTTGGTGTTTGTGATAGTAACCTTTGGATCAACCTTGGTTTGTAAACGTCTGTAAACAATCCTCCATTCATAAACGCTACGGACTTAATTTTAAAGTTTAAATTTTGATCCGTAGCCAACATTTCTTGTACGACACTCACCGCCAAATCATGGGCTAAAATTTGAACTTCTTTTATGTTTAACTCTTTCATTAGAGAATTGATGATATCAACATATTCCTCAAATGAATACTTATGATTTTTTGGTTTTTCTGAAAATCCCATCCCTAAAAAATCGAGATATACCAAATTGAAATGATTCGAAAAATCTTCCAAAACCCAATTCCAGTCATAACTATTAAAAGGATAACCATGTAACAAAAGTAAAGTCTCACCTTTCCCTATTGTTCCGTAGAAGATGGAACGACCTTTGTAATCAAAATAACTTCCCGATTCTTTAAATGAATTTGCATTTTTGAATTTCCCCAACATATCATTCACCTCGAGAGCCCATTCGTTCTGATTTTTTGATCCACTTATCTAAGGTATTTTGTTTACGAAATCGAATTTGGTCAAAATAAGTTACCTTCACAGGTTTGATTCCGCAGAACTCTAAGGTTCCATGTTTTAATAACTGAACCCCTGGACTTCGATTGAACCATTTGTAATACCAGGTAGGAGCATCCATTGTGATGAGTATACGTGCCGTTTTCCCTTTGAGTAGTTGTTTTGGAAATGGGGAATGTTTTTGATACGAAAAAGCAAATCCAGGTAAAAAGACCCTGTCTATCCATGCCTTTAACATAGCAGGCATACTTGCCCACCAACTAGGATAAACAAAAACTAAATGATCTGCATTTTGGATTAACATCTGACTTTTTATGATGTCTGGTTCTAACTCTTGTTTTTTATCTTTTGAATATCCATGGTTTAAATTATAATCAAAATTTAGTTCACCTATCTTTAATAAGGTAACACTATCACCAGATTTTTTCGCTGCTTCAGAATATGTTTCTGCTAATTGGGCACAATAAGAATTAGGATTGGGATGTCCAAGAACTACTAAAATGTTTTGATTCAACTTAAGCCACCTATATATCTAATAGATATATTTATCAGCTATATCTATTAGATATATTTTGTCAATCTACATTTTATTCGTTTTTTTAAAACAATTGTCGCGAAAAATCTTACGTTTGAGGCCAAACTCACTTAAATGTCCAATGAGCTCATGCTCGATAGGTAATTGGAGATGGTAAACCAATTCACATTGATCAGGTATCTCTTTCACTAAGAAGGACTTCGTAAACTTTGTATCCGAATTTGGGGATAACCGTGTATCACGGATTTCATACAAATCGACCAAACGCATTTTTCTTTCAAAACGATATTCAGAGATCACATTCTGATTTTTATCAAAAATTCGAAACACCAGAGAGCGAAATAAATCACCTGTGGGAAATTTGTGTCCCATTTTAGGGAATTTCAAGGTTAACTGGACTAAATGTTCTTTGTCCTTTGCGGTTGTAGCAACATCTACTTTCCAATTATCCATCCAATCCAAATCAAAAACGGTACCATTGAGTTTATGATTGTTTTTAAGGTGACAATTGACACAAAGCTCGGTTTTTGTTACTTTTGAGATCAACCTATCCGATTCAGATCCCGTTCCTTGCATGATTACATTCGTATATTCTACTTCAGGAAAATGTTTTTGTGGGAAATGGAAGAGATGGCAATTGTTACACAATGAGTTATTCGAAAATACTTCATCTCGAATCACACGGTGGTCTTTGATATCATCTCGATTGTGTTTCCCATAAATTTCATTGTCCCTCACATGGCAAACGGCACAGTTAACACCTTCGGCCCAGGTTTCCTTGTTTGGTTGTGACTGTATTAGCTTTGAGAATTCAAATTTGGGTCCAAAAGTATGAAGTGGGGCATGGCAATTCATACACCATTGTCTAGGTTCTTTTTGAAACGCTATTTGGAAAATTGGATCTTTCCAAGCGTTGGCATGTGCTGATTTTTGATGGGATTGGCTGATGGATTTGTGGCAACGTTCACAATCCTTCGTGGAATTCCAATGATTGGATGAAATGTCCAACGGAAATTTTCCATTGGACATTGGATTTAGTATTTTAGATTCACTGCAACTAAATGAATTGCAGATCAGTAAAAATACAAACGCTTTAAAGCGAAACAAAAACTATTCTGGATTTCCGAATGGATAGTTACAATATTCCGACTTTGCTGCACTAAACTTAACATCAACTTCAGATAAAGCTTCTAAATCACTTGGTGTAAACTTGACAATCAGGCTATCCCCAGTAGTAAAACATAAGTTATCTGGAACAGGATAGGTACTACATTCTCTCGCACATCCTTCATTTTCATAATTTAAAAACAAGGTTTGTACTTTTGTTGCCTTATCATATTTCTGATAAAACTTCGTAATAATCGTTTCTCCAAATCGACTCGAAACCTCTTGTGAATATTCACTATCACTCGCGTTGAACACAGAATTGTTTTTAAATAATGCCAATACCACATTCACATTTTGGATTTCGTAGATATATTTCCCTGCTTCTCGGTCAAACTTTCCAACTCCAAATCGAAGTGCAGCATTCATTGCTGCCTGTTGGACATTGTTTGCATTAGATTGAATTTCATCAATTGTCTTGGGAATGTTTTTTACATATTCCTTTAATGTTTCCGCGCCTTTAAATGCTTTTGGAATTCCCATGGATTCAAGATTTAACTCTTCGCCAGTTGGACTTGTTAAACGAAGTTTCACCGAATCTTCTGTATTGGGAAGGATTTCCGATTGGGCAATTTCAAATGTATTTAAAGCTGTGTTACTGGAGACAATTTCTAAATTTCCAGTTGTTTTATTTTTTTGGAGTTTTACTCCATTTTCTTGTTTGGAATCAATACCATTAATTTGTGTGATTCCCTCACGACCGACCACTTTGTATTCTGCTGTTTTTAAAATCGATTCCAAAACTTTTTGTTTTGCATCAGGAACAATTCCTAATTCTTTATATTCTCTTTGAATGGTTTGCCATGATTTTTCTACATTCATTAAATTAAAGATACGTTCTTTACGAGTTTCCTCAACTAACTCCTCTAATACTTTCATCTGTTTGTCGGACACGGGAGTTGGGAAAACAAATGATGATAAATCTCCATTTTTTTTAGCATCCATTAGTGACTGTAAGGTGGAGGAAATTTTATATGTTGTTAAATCCAATTCTGGAAAGTTTACATTTCCTTTGGTAACGATCATTCTTTGTAAAACATAAAATGGAATTAGAAATTCATTTTTATCATGATAAGCAAGGGATTTGTTGACTTGAACCATATGATCAACAAATGAATCGCTTAATCCTTTCGATGGATATTCTGATGAAGGTTGGTTATAAAATTGGATACCTTCTATAATGGAATCTACTTGGTCTTTTTTGGCAATGTAGACTGGAGAAAAAGGCGCGACCAAATTTGTTTGTAAATCCAACCCTGCATCAGCGTTATATTGGATTGTATTTAATTTGATATAAAATTTTCCATCCGTACATTTAAATCTTGAATCACAATCACCAAATAAAAATGAGATTACCTTATCACCTTGATTTTTAGGAACTAATTTCAAAATCCCACTGACAACCCAATATTTGTCTTTTTCAAAGGCGCTCACTCTTTCCAAGGTATCTAAGGAATGGTAAATGGAAACGGTGTTATTCGCAAATGGAATTATGTATAGTTTTTCGGGTAGAAGGATCTCTTCTGTTTTTTTGCGGCAATGAACCACAATGAGCAAAATTAAAGTGAGTAAAATGAGTGATTTCCGTTTCATATCACCGTAATTGTTTCCAGATGGAATGGAATTCAACTAAAAAAGGGAATCTAATTACTGTTCTACACAATATAACATGAGGGAGCTAGTACATCCGAAAGTATTAAATCCTAATGCTGAAGTTGTATTGCTACCAGTATCCCCACCATAACCAGACGTCCCTGTTACGGTCCAACCCGTACAATCGTTTCCATTATTTGTCCAATTTGGATTGATCCCCGTCCAAGTGGTGGAACTAGTACCAGAAACAGCTAACGAAAGGTTGAAAGTAAACAAAGAAACATTGTTAGTTGTTGCAATTAGATCAGTCCGATTTGGCCTATAATAACTAGTATTTGGCTTTAAAACCCAATCAATTTGCCCATCTCCAACGTTTGCTGTTACAGATGCTCTACGAAATAGATTGATACTGTCTCCCAACATTGCCTTACAGAGTTTACCACTGGGGCAATTTGCATTGGACTGACAAACGCCATCCGCGCCAGATACCCCGCCTAATGTGCCTGTTTGTCCTACACTTGTCGGAAATAAAATCTTATCATTATCTACAATTTCAACCTGAATCAACTTTTCATTCAATGGAATGGATGTATCATTTGTATTTGGTAAAAATCGAATCAATGTGGAATGATTCCCGTTGATCACAGTATCATTCACTGCGGTGATGACTGTACTTTGGTTCTGATTCCAATTGGATTTTGAAAATAGTAAATTCGATTGAGAAACAAGAACATAGGAAGGATTACCAACAATCACTTGCACATTTACATCATCCTTTGGTTCCGTTCCCAAAAAAACTTGAACCGTATAGGATGAGCCATTGCTCGAGGTCCCACGTGCTTCTGTTAACGTCACGAAGTTGTCACTTAGATTGATACCAGGTTCGCTTACAATTTGACTTCCTGGATAACAAGGATGTGTTTTTTGTCCAGCTGCAACCGCAATTAAGGAAGTTTCAAAATATGCCTTCGTTTTGGTATCGCACGCATTGTTGAAAGATCCATCAGAACACGAAATCAAAGATAGGAAAAAAGGAAGGAAAACGAGTTGTCTAAATAAAAAAAAGAACGTTTTGAATTTTGATTCAACCATAAGTAGCGATCGATTTCTAATCCAGTTTTTTGACTTAGGGTTGGATGTAATTCAAATTTTGAACTTCAACACTCAACACAATATCATTTCACTTGGTTGCTTCAAAATGATTTCCTCCCATGAGGGAATTGTCAGAATATTGAGTACGAAATTTAGAACCATTGTAGTTACCAAGACTACCAGTCCAATCCTTACATGTGTTCCTTCCAATCGCATAACCTGAATTACTTCCGAGCCATGCTCCAGGGCAATCACAAATAAGGCAACAGGTACAATTGGAACAAGTAATATCACTGACGTCACCGCAGATTGCAATATTTGTGGAAATGGAGTGAAGTTATCTTACGAAGCTTGCGATGATGGTAATTTGGTGAATGGAGATGGATGTAATAATACTTGTAGAATAGAATCTGGATTTTCTTGTAACAATTCATCACCTTCCGTTTGCGTCAGTATCTAAATCAAAGAACTAAATATATCTGTTTCCTTTGGTTGATAATATACGATTAGAGTAAAACAATGGATCCAATCTTTATGTGAAGATAAAAAATCAGATTGAATCTATTAGAATATTGAAAATAGAATTTTACTTTTTATTCAGCCTTAATCGCTAGAGATTGCAAAAAGGCTTCCATTAGTTGGTTGATGGCAAGTTCAGTTGGTCTATCCGTGATTTGACCATCCAAAGAGACCTTTCCTTTTACGCCAGAGACAAGTAAATTTGTGTTCTCAGACAATTGTGCACCAATTGTTTTTAAAACCAATAACAACGATTCATGTGCCTTCTCACCAACGGAAGCTGCAGTGATCAATGCAACTGGTTTATCGGTAAATACAACCGAGGATACGACCCATTCCAATGCATTTTTTAAAACTCCTGGAATACTAAAAACGTATTCAGGCGAACAAATGATAACTCCATCTGCATTTTTTACCTCTCGCAAAAAATGTTTTACGACTTCTGGAATTTTTTCATCCGATAAACCAGAAACAAAAAAAGGGAACTGATCAATTTCATGAAATAGAATCAGTTCACAATGGGAAGAGAATTGATGTTTTATATACTGTAGTATCTTTTGATTATAAGAAGTGGGGCTGATTCCACCGGATATCGCCAGAAGTTTTGGCTTAGATTGTAACATGTTAAATTAAATACTGATCCCTAGAATTTTTTTTGTCCCATCTGTTTCTTTCGAATAAGAAAACAATTTTAGAATGGAAAACTTTTCATACCCGTTGTCTTCTGTTTGGTATTCCCAAAGCCATCCCCAAAGACTTCCTCGTTTAACGAACCCTCTTTCCAATTCTGTTTTTTCTTGGTAAAGAACACCTAACAACACATAAGTAGAATATTGATTGTCTGATTTGGTTTGATTATGGTAATAACCAATACCTGCTAAAGCCAATTTAGTGATTTCTTCTTCTGAAATCGATTGGTAATAGAGAAAGGGACCATATAGTTTTGAAGTTTCCTCCAAAGACTCAGTCGTGCGAACCAAAGGAAAAAAATTAATCGTTTTTTTATCACTTGTATTGTCGTATCCCAACCAAAGCAAAGTCAGTCGTTGAATTTCTTTTGGTTTTTTCTGGAAACTAAATAAATAATCCCAAAAACTTCGTAATTGGTAATTGGTTGTGGAATTTTCCGACTCTAATAAATACAAAAAATTATAATAGTGTCCTTCTTTTTTTGAATGGTAATAATTTAGCAAAGTGAAGGTCGTAAATTCTTCTTGATTCCAAAAGTTGAAAGAAACTGGCAAAATGGAAAAACTTGATTCCGAATAATAAAAAGGAAATATGAGAAGATGAGACAAAGTTTCTTTTTTGATGGTTGGACTTGTTTGATTTTGATTTTTTGATAGGATGGGTTTGTAAGATTCAAATTCCCAATCAATGAACCAGAAGATATTTGTTCTAGAACTTGAGTCACTTACCCTCCTATAAAAAAATGGAGTCAACCAAAACGTAGTTTTTGTATCTTCATTCTTAAACGAATAGGAATGATACGAAATCCAAACTGGCCAAATCAAAAACTCTTTCCCTTCGTAATTCGGATTCGATACTTTTTTATAATTTGAAATTAATGTATAGGCATTACTTTTAAAACCTTTTTCATTTTTTGTGTAATTGTAAACATAGAACGGTAATACTCGATGACCTGAGTTTATATCCGACTCGTAAACATTGACAAAAGGCCAAAAATAAGACCTTTCCACACGATTGTCCAGCTCGTATTCCTCTTTGATATAACCGTTTATCAAGTAAGATTGTATCTCAGATGTTTTATCTTTTTGTTTTCCATAAAAGGGAAAAATAATTTTATATTCCAAATCGTCTGAAACATAACTAAGCCAGATTGGGAAAAAAGGAGGAATCAAAACTACTTTATCTTCTGATGACTCATCCCAAGTGAACCAAGCAAAAGGCAATAATCGGATATGTTTTTTAGTATCTGCCTTTTCATAAGAAAAAATGCCAAACAATAATTGGTAACCGGAATATTGATCACTGTTTTCCCGATTGAATTCTCTTTTTTTCTTTAACTCTGGTTTTGTGGAATTATTTAAATCATTCCGTTTTTGTGAACTTCCTATCAAAATTTTGCTACGTTTTGAAATTCCTACCAAATTATAAAACAAACCAAAGTCGTAGTCGAGGTAAACATTTCCATCATTGGTCGCAAGATTGACGTTTGCGCTTTGAACTTTGGTATACCAAAACAAATTGATATGATAATCTTCTTCTGTATCTTTTATGTTTAAATACACTGGGAATATAAAATCGATTTCTTTTTTCGGAGAAACATAACTCCCAACAAATGGAAAAAACACAAACAACCTTTCTTCTTTTGTTTGGTCTTTTGAGTAGTAAAGCGGTCCCATCCAATATTTTTGGGTTGCTGATCGAAAATCTTGATAATACAACAATAAAGGCAAAAACAAATAATTTTCTTTTGAATAATAAAAGATCGGAGTGAATGATACATCCGTTAAACCACGTTTTTCATTTGTTTCATAGTGTAACAAAGTTAGGAACCTTGTGTAATGATCATTGGTATCACTTAATTTTTCTCTATGTTTGTAATAAATCAGTGGCAAAATTGGAAAACCAAAACTGTTTCCGTTCTCGGAATTGTTTTGAAAGAAAAATGGAATGGTAATTAAGTAAGAACTATTGGATAGATTCCCCCAAAACACAAATGGGAAAAAAGATTTATGTACCGAATCATTTTCTTTTGTGACGTTCACATTGATGATACGTTTGTATTCACGATTGTCTTTTTTACTTTGGATGTGGTAATAAAAAGGAAACAATGTTTTGGATTTTGAGAGCGGATAGTCATAATAACGATAAATTCCCAATGCACGAACCGAATAGTGATCATTCCAATCCTCTATATCATAAAAAATATTACTCGCTTTGAACTTTGCACTTCGTTCGCTACCATAAATTTTGACTTCTTGTTCATTTTCCAAATCAGACCAAGTTTTTGATGAGAGACTCATGACAAGGAATAGATGTCCCAAAACGAAACAAAGATATAGGGAGTGAAGATAAAAACTAGGTCGCATATAAAATTTCTTTTTCATTTCAGTCTCGAATGGGAAGAGAAATTACCTTTTTGTTTGTTTTCGGTAAAAATTCAATGAAGGTGACTGACTTTGGATTCCGATTTGATTTTGTATAAGAAAAATCCATTTGTGAGAGTAAAATGGGTTTGGAAGAGGGAAACATTTTTCCAATTTGTTTTTTGCCTTCTCTGTCATACAAGGGAATGACAGATTTTGAAATAGAACGATAAGGCAAATAAGTGAAAATAGTTTTTAATCTTTCATTTTCATCGTATACATAATCACTGTAAGCCAATACAATCTCTTCATTCGAGATGATCACTCCTTCTAAGATATCTTCTGTAAATTCATAAGTTCCTTTTCCTAATCCCACTATAAAGGCAGTGCCTGTGGAGGCAACATAAGCAATCCCAAAGGCAGCGAGAGTGACAACACTTGCCGATGCATATACGGGCATATACACTGGAGAGTTGTCTGCGGCTCTGCGTATATCATAGGAAGAGTCATAGTGATGCCAAAATCGAAATCGTCTGGAGATATGATTTGCATAATAAATAGGATAGTGTAAATATTCCTCAGGTTTTAAATTCATTGATTTGTCTTCAACGAGAATGGCGATGCTTCGAAGGATTTTGCCCTTCTCATTTTCTTTTAAGATCGCATAGTATATTTGTCCTTCTTTTGAAGGACGGCTTGTTTCCTTTATGATGGGCAAAAGGAATTCGTTCGAATCAAGTGTCTCTGCATAAACCGGAAAAGACAATGCGTTGTTTAAATTTTCCTTTGGAATTGCGACTTCCTTCGTCGAACATCCATTCAATGATAGAATCGAAAGAAAAACAAAATTCTGAATTTTCATAGTTAATTTGAAAATCATCCAGATTCCCTAACAAAGAACAATCAATTTTTTATTGATTCTAATTATAAAATGAATCATTTTGATTTTTCTTCTCAAGGCCGAATACAATGAAACGTTTCTAATTCAAAAAAATCAGAATCAAAATCGGAAAAGGAACGAGAAACTACACCTAACACATAACATATTCTTGATCTAAATCAATTCTCTCGCTAGAATGATTCTTGTTTTAATGGAAACACATACATGAAGAAGATTGATTCATCTCATTTTACATTTTTTTATCTATATAAAAAAACAAATCGTAATCTATTCCTAAATCATGTTACACTTTGTTACAAAAATTCGATATACCGTATCGGAAGTAATCATTCCTTACAGTCGTACCTAAATGGATTATGAAGAATTTAAAAAAGGAGAATCGTAAATGGAGATCAAAAAATACGATGTGACGATCATCGGCGCTGGAATTGCAGGGATGGTTGCCGCATACGAATGTTTAAATAAAGGTTTGAAGGTTTTACTCATAGATCGGAACACAAAAGAACATTTTGGTGGACTCGCAAAACTTTCCTTTGGTGGAATGGCATTGGTAAATACCCCACTACAAAGAAGATTAGGGATTAAAGATTCACCATCAATCGCTTTAAAAGACTGGCATTCCTTTGCCAATTTCAAAAAAGAAGATCGATTCCCGAAACTTTGGGCCGAGATGTATGTGAATGAAAGTTTAGGACAGGTATACCACTGGCTTTATGGATTTGGATTAAAATTTTTTCCAGCTGTGAATTGGGTGGAAAGAGGAATGTACCAAAGCGGAAATTCCGTTCCCAGATACCATGTTCTTTGGGGTACAGGGCATAGATTAGTAGAACGGTTCCAAGAACTATTACTCCAACACCAAAACGTTCGCAAATTAGAAATCATTTTTGAATGCAAAGTTACTGATCTCATCAAAGAAAACGAAAAAATCATAGGTTGCACTGCTGAAAAAGAAGGAATCAAAAATCAAAAATTCAGGTTTCATTCTGATTTTACCATTGTGGCAACTGGTGGAATAACAGGAAACTTAGAAGCCGTAAGAAACAATTGGTACAAACCTTGGGGGAAAGCACCTAACGAAATGTTAAATGGATCACATCCGTTTGCAGATGGGTTAGTACATACAGCTGTGAGTCGGCTTGGTGGGAATGTCACTCACTTAGATAAAATGTGGAATTATGCTGCTGGAATTCCACATCCAAAACCTGAATTTGATCACCATGGATTGAGTTTGATCCCTTGTAAATCAGCATTATGGTTGGATCATACTGGCAATCGAATTGGACCAGAGCCACTAGTGACAGGGTATGACACAAATGAACTTTGCCGTCGCATTTCAAGTTTGGAAAAACCATACACTTGGCAAGTGTTAAACTGGAAGATTGCATCAAAGGAATTAGCAGTCTCCGGATCGGAACACAATCCAATGATCAGGGATCGAAAACTATTTTCCTTTCTGAAAGAGATCCTCTTTGGAAACCATCGATTGATTCACCAACTTAAAAAAGAAAGTGATCACTTCATCGTTGCAGATGATTTACAAACATTGGTAAAAGAAATGAATCATTTAAACCAAGACAGTTCCATTGATTATGATGTGATCCATGACGTAATTCGTTCTTATGATGAAATGATCAAACGAGGGAAATCTTTTTGGAATGATGAGCAAATCAGAAAGATCCAACAAGCGCGAGCTTGGCGATCTGAAAAATTTCGCACCTGCTCTCCAAAACCGATTCTCAATGCAAACTCAGGGCCACTCATTGCCATTAAGTTACGACTCATCACAAGGAAAAGTTTAGGTGGAATCCAAACGGATTTAGAGAGCCGTGTTTTAGATCCTTTGGGAAACCCAATACCAGGTTTGTATGCGATCGGTGAAGCTGCAGGGTTTGGTGGTGGGGGAGCGAGTGGCTTCAAGTCGTTGGAAGGAACATTTTTATCAGGGTGTATCCTTACGGCACGAAGTGCAGCAAAATCAATCTGTAGTTTAAAATAGATGTTCGTGATATTTAAGGAGATACTGTTATGAAAAAAACTGGCGCATGGTTATTACGTTTTGCACTCGAAGAAATTGGAGTGCGTTATACATTCGGAATCCCTGGAGTTCACAATACAGAAATTTATGATGAACTCAACAATTCCAATTCAATCCAACCAATACTTGTTACACATGAAGGATGTGGTGCCTTTATGGCAGATGCGATCAGCAGAACGAGTCATTCGATAGGAACACTGGTCATTGTGCCTGCAGCGGGAGTCACTCATGCTGCAAGTGGAATTGGGGAAGCCTATTTGGATGGCATTCCTATGTTAGTGATATCAGGAGGTGTGCGAAGTGATTCCAAATTTAAATACCAATTACATGACATGGACCAACACTCGTTATTAAAACCGATCACGAAACAAACCTTCAAGATCAAATCACATTCGGAAATCATCGAAACGATTTACCAAGCATATCAAATTGCAACTTCAGGAGAACCAGGACCCGTTTTTGTGGAAATCCCAGTCAATATTCAATTGTATGCCGAAAATGTGCCGTCAATCCAATCCTATCATACGTATTGCAACAAACAAACAATTGATCCAAGTCCACCGCAGGTACAATCCATTGCCGAAGCCGTGGAACTTCTTTTGGAAGCGAAGGCTCCCGGTATTTTTTTAGGTTGGGGAGCCGTTGATACAACAAAAGAGAGTATCGAATTGGCAGAATTGTTAGTTGCTCCGGTTGCTACAACCTTACAGGGATTAAGTTCCTTTCCGGGCAACCATCCATTATTTTGTGGGATGAGTTTTGGCGAAGCAGCTGTTCCTGCTGCCACAAATGCGTTTCTTCACTGTGATTGTTTGCTCGCCATCGGCACAAGGTTTTCTGAAATTGCAACGGCAAGTTTTGGTACCAAGGTTCCAAAAAATTTAATTCACATTGATATCAATCCGGATGTATTCAATCAAAACTATCCAAGTAAAATTTCGATTGAAGGTGATTCAAAAATCATTCTACCAATCCTACTACAAAAACTAAAAGAAAGATTGGTATTCAGAACAGGAGATACAAACTCCAGAATGGTATCATTAACAGAGACAATCAAAATAAACAAACAGCAATACATTGATGAATGGCTGTTACATGATAGTAAAAACAAGGTAAACCCTTGTCAGTTTTTTTTAAACCTGAGAAACCGATTGCCTGATGATGGATTTGTTGTTGTCGATGATGGAAACCATACATTTTTAACCGCCGAACTGATGCCCATCCATAAACCTCGTCACTTTATCTCACCAACTGATTTTAACTGTATGGGTTATGCAGTACCCGCTACCATTGCAACCAAACTTGCAAACCCAGATAAAGATGTCATAGGAATCATTGGTGATGGAGCTTTTTTAATGACTTGTATGGAAATAGTGACAGCATCAAAAAATAAAATTGGTGTTGTGTTTGTTGTCTTCAATGATGGAGAGTTAGCACAAATTGCCCAAGCACAAGAAATTCCTTACAATCGAAAAACCTGCACCATCCTTGGGACAACAGAATTTGAACACATTGCTTTGGCAACAGGTGCAGCATACATTCGTTTAGAGACCAATGATAAGATAAAAGAGTCTCTTCAAATCGCATTCAGCTTGGCAAAAGAAGGGAAACCTGTTATTTTGGATGTGAGTATCGATTATAGCAAAAAAACCAGATTTACGAAGGGCATTGTTGGAACCAATCTACAACGATTACCATTTGCTACAAAAGTGAGAATGATTGGACGTGCGATCATCAGGAAATTGACAGGATAAAAAACATTTGAGAATCATACTGGCTCCAATGGAAGGACTTTTGGACTTTCGATTGCGAGAAATTTTAACACAGATTGGTGGATACGATGAATGTGTTAGCGAATTCATTCGTGTGAATGATACACTCCTCCCTCCACATCGATTTTTTCGAACGGCACCTGAGCTCAAAAACTCATCCCGAACAAAATCCGATACTCCTGTTAAAATTCAGATCCTTGGTTCCGATCCAAATCGAATGGCAGATAACGCACATTTGGTGGCATCCCTTGGAGCATATGGAATCGACATAAACTTTGGGTGCCCTGCCCCTACGGTCAATCGGAATCGTGGCGGTGCAGCCCTTTTGAAAGAACCGAACCTTATGTATTCAATCGTAAAAGCCGTTCGAAATGTTGTGCCAGAGAATATTCCAGTGACGGCAAAAATGCGACTTGGTTACGAATCCACCGAACTGGCGCTAGACTGTGCTAAGGCATTAGAAGAAGGTGGTGCCAAAGAAATTGTGGTCCATGCAAGGACAAAAACAGATGGCTACAAACCTCCTGCCTATTGGGAGTGGATTGCCAAAATCAAATCCATTTTAAAAATCAATGTCATTGCGAATGGAGAAATCTGGACAGTGCAAGATGCAATCCAATGCCAAAAGATTTCTGGTTGCGATGACATTATGATTGGGCGGGGTGCTGTGACAAATCCATCCATTGCCCTTCTCATTAAAAAAAAACTAGAGGAACGAATGAGTTGGCAGAAAACCAAAGAAGTTCTCTCGTCTTATTGGTTATCAATGGAACCTGATGTGGAAGCTGTTAGTAGAGTTGGAAGAATAAAACAATGGTTACATTATCTTTCCAGAGAATATGAAGAAGCTCAAATTGACTTTCAAAAGATAAAAAGAATTTCAAATCCAAAAGATTTCGAATTAATTTACTTTTCAGAATTATTTTCTCAGATAAAGTGAAAGAATCAATTCTCCTTATGAGGAAACTTTATGTTTGAATCATTTACAAATTCTGAAATTTTATCTGGAATGATCACACCAGCAGTTTTGGTTTCTGCCTGCGCTAGTTTGATCTTTTCTACTGCCAACAGACTAGGTAGGATTTTTGATCGGGTGAATCTTTTGAAATCAGAAGTAGAGATGATCCTCGACGGTAAAAAAAATTTCCAAGAAGAAAGAATGGTTTATCTACGCCATCAACTATCCGTTCAAAAAAAACGAGCTGTCCTCATCCAACGTTCTATGGCATTTTTGTATTTGGCGACTTCTTTATTCATCATCTCGAGTTTGACACTCGCATTCACACTTGCATTTGCAAAAGACCTATCTTGGTTGCCTACAATCATTGCCATCATCGGAGGCATTTGTTTATTTATCGCCAGTGCCTTACTTTTGTATGAAAGTAGATACAACCTAACATTCATTAACAGGCAAATCGAGTTTACAGAATTTCTGGAACGAGGGGTGCAAAAAAAATAAAACGGGGAGCCACCTTTCAGTCCCAAAAAGGAGTGATTGATTTTCCTTTTTGGGCGCCTCGAATCCAATCGATCACGTAAAAACTATCGATGAACGACCGCGTCATCCGCTCCAATCTTTCGCATGGCGAAAGGATTTCCGCTCCTACCGACACTTCAATCAATTCAGTGCAAGTGGCGCATGGATTTTTTTTAGTTCAAAGTTTTTGTTTGGATATGTCCTCTAAAAATTGTTCTAAACAACGATAGGTCGCTTTTTCTGTTGCAAAACGAATCCTTTCCACAGCCATGAATTTTTCGGAAGCAGTTGCGATTTCATCAGCAATAAAATCCTTTTTATAAATCTCTTTTTTGTCCTTCAATACGATAAATGTTAGCTTTAACTTATGCCGAAAGTCCAAGAAATTGGATTCCTGAATTTCCTCTTTTTCATTATTGAGGACGCGTAGCTGAAGATCCCCATTAAAATTCACAATTGATTTGAATAATTCAGCCTCGATCAATCCTTTGCGAAGGACGGCCCGCATAGAAATATGAGATTTGATTTTATTATGAAATTCTTTAGTGATCCCAGGTTCAATGACTTCTAAAGTCAAATTAAACTTCCCTACATTGGATTTTTTATATTGGAGTGGCTGTAGGTCAGCACAAGATACAAAATTCAATAAAACAAAAATAGAAAAAATAATAAATTTCATTTGATGATTCCTTTTGTTTTCCATTGATTTATGGAGGAAAAAATAATATTTTTATAAGCTTTTCTTTCTACGGAAGGTGAAAAGAAAAAAGGTGTAGCAGGAATGAGTAACCAGCCCCCATAAAGATCCAAATGAATTTTCTCTTGGTTTGCCGATAATTGTTTGTTTTTCAAATCATAGAGAGAAATTTTTACATCCACATCCACATCCACTATGAGTGGGAAAACCATAAAAGTTAATCCAGAAAAAAAGGCCCAACCTAAAGAACTTTTATCGTCTAAATCTGACTCAATATACATAACATAATCATGTGCTTCGTTCTCGTTTGTAATTACATTCAGAAATAAATTTGTATCTTTAATTGTTTCAATCATGGATTCTTTGAGAACAATTAAATCTTGAAAATAAGTGCTATGTTTTCCATACCGCAGGTAGTCACCATAATACTTCAAAAGAACCGTTTTCTTTTCTTGTAACTCAGGTGTTGGTGTATTTTTTAAATTTGGATTTTCATACTTCACAAAGGAAATACAATTTAATAATATTCCTAAGCAAGAAACTGAAATAATGATAATCCATTTACTAGAGGGTTTTTCTTTCAAATTCATCTGTCAAAGTGCAACATAAACCTATGTTAGGTCAAATGGTTTTCTACAAATAACAGATATTATTGTAAAACCAAAATCAAATTCATTTTTCATAAAATACAGATACATTTAACTTTCGTTTGTAATTTCTCTGGTTTACAAATTTTACCAAAACCATTGGTTCGATCCTAAAAAATGAAATCAAGTCACCAATGATGCCGAAAGGGAAATGATTCCAATAAAAACCGAAATTTCACTTGATCCCAAAAATTCCCAGCGCCAGGGACCAGGAGGGCTTGGTCCAAAGCCATGGCTTCCCATGGCTTTGGACGGGAGCGGAAGCGCACCCCGGATGAGGCCCGCCCGGGCGCCCCAATGAGCAAGTATGAACTTTTTAAAAAGAAAATCGGGGATTTTGGGAAGTCGCGTGCCAAAATTTGGGGGTTGTGGTAAAGGGAAACCATTGGGCGGCGGGTCTAGTTCCCCACCCTCAAATCGGGCGGGGAGTACCATACCCTCGCACCACCCCCACCGCCCCTCTTTTGTAACAAATCTGACAAAAAAAAACGATTTTCCTGTCACCTCGGCTTTCTAGAACGGTAAGTAAAAATTAGATTCGGAAATTCCTTCATGAGAGAAATCAAAACTGTCACGATTTTAGGTGCCAACGGAGCCATGGGTTCTGGAAGTGCAGGCGTCATTGCTGCCTTCGGTGGTGCTAAAGTCCATATGCTCGCTAGAGATGTAGAAAAAGCAAAACAGGGTATCGAAGCCGCTGTCGCATCCGTCAAAACGGATACAATTCGCGCTAGAATGATCCCTGGTTCCTACGATGCGGATCTGGAAAAAGCTGTCGCAGAGTCAGATTGGGTATTCGAACTCGTGGCGGAAAGTTACGAAGTCAAAGAACCGATCAATACTCGTATTGCAAAGGCTCGCCGTCCAGGAACCATTGTGTCCACTGTGTCTTCTGGTTTATCCATTGGTCGTTTGGCAAAAGCATACGACGAAGATGGCCAAAAACATTATTACGGAACCCATTTTTTTAACCCTCCTTACAAAATGATCCTTTGTGAACTCGTCACTCACTCTGGAAACGATAAAAAAGTCACACAAGCGTTAGGTGAATACTTAGACAAAGTACTCGGCCGTGCTGTTGTGTATACAAATGACACTCCTGCTTTCGCTGGAAACCGCATTGGATTCCAGTTGATGAACGAAGTGGCTCACTTTGCAGAAAAGTATGCTGACAAAGGTGGAATCGCCCTTATGGACGAAATCATGTCTGGTTACACGGGCCGTGCTATGGGGCCTTTGGCAACTGCTGACTTCGTAGGACTTGATGTTCACAAAGCCATCGTAGACAATATCTATGACAATACAAAAGACGAAGCACACGAAACTTTCAAACTTCCAGGTTACTTCCAAAAGTTAATCGATGCTGGTAAACTTGGTATGAAATCGGGTGGTGGTCTCACAAAAGTGGTGAAACACGCTGACGGAAAACGTGAGAAGTTTGTTTATAATATCAAAACTGGCGAGTACGATCCGTACCCAAAATTTGATATTCCTTTTATCAAAGAAGCTCGCCAAAAAATCAAAGAATCAAACTACAAAGGTGCTATGGACGTTGTGAAAAATGCATCTGGATTTGAAGCAGAGATCGCTCGTTACTTCATTTCACGTTACATCAGTTATTCGCTCTCTCTCGTAGGAGAAGTTGTGGATACAAAAGAAAACACTGACGGAGCAATGGGTTTCGGTTTTAACTGGGTACCTGCTTCTGCCTTCGTTGATTTCCTTGGTGGACCAAAAGAAACAATTAAGTTAATGGAAGCGTCTAAAATACCAGTTCCAAAACTTTTAAAAGATGCTAAAGAAGGCAAAAAGTTCTACGAACTTGGCGACAAACTTGATGCACGGTCTCTCTTCAAAGGTTAATTAGGAGTATCATATGAGTGAAAAAGTATTCGTACTAGGCGGGGAACAAACCGACTTCCAAAGAAACTGGACCAAAGAAGGAAAAACCTTCATGTCCATGATGCGTGAAGTGTTAGATGATGCTCTTGAAAAAGTTGGCATCAGTTATGATGAAATCAAACGATTGAACAAAGAAAACAAAGTAGCTGTTTTCGTTGGTAACTTTGATGCAGAACAGTATGCGAACCAAGGTCACTTGGGTGCTTTTTTAACAGAAGTAAACCCTGCTCTTTTTGGTGTGCCTGGTGCACGTTACGAAGCAGCTTGTGCTTCTGGATCTGTTGCCCTTGATGCTGCCATCACACACATCCGTGCCGAAGATTATGATCTAGCGATCGTTCTAGGTGTGGAAGTGATGAAAACCGTTTCTTCTTCTGTGGGTGGTGACTTTCTTGGAACTGCTGCGTATTATGATAAAGAAGCGAAAGGGGTTCAATTTCCTTTCCCTAAACTTTTCGGAAAACTAGCAGATGTGATCTTAGAAAGATACGAACTGAAAGAAGAACGATTTATGGATGCACTTGCTGAAATTTCTCGTATCAATTACGCAAACGCAAAACGGAACCCAAAAGCTCAAACTCGCACTTGGTTCATGAACAAAGAACATGCAATGGCTCGTGGTGGTGCAAACAATATGGCAGTTGGTGGAAGGCTTTGTATCACTGACTGTTCCCAAGTCACAGACGGTGCTGCTGTTACCATCCTTGCTTCTAAAGACTACACCAAAGAATACGCTAAAAAAACAGGCCGTAAAATTGATGACATCCCTCGTGTGAAAGGATGGGGTCACCGAGTGGCGCCGATTACCTTTGAAGCAAAAAAACAAGAATCCGTTGGGGACAAATACATCCTTCCATGGACTCGCCAAACAGTAAAAGATGCTTACAAACGTGCTGACCTCGATGTAAAAAACATTGATGTGTTTGAAACACATGACTGTTTTACTTCTTCTGAGTATGCTGCGATTTCTGCTTTCGGAATCTCAGAACCAGGAAAAGAACACGTCGCGATCGAAGAAGGAACGATTGACTTCGGTGGTAAAAAACCAATCAATCCATCCGGCGGACTCATCGGTGTGGGTCACCCAGTAGGTGCATCCGGTGTTCGTATGATGCTTGACCTTTACAAACAAGTCACGAATACCGCAGGCGACTACCAAGTGAAAGGAGCAAAGAACGGTCTTATGCTCAACATTGGTGGATCTGCTACTACGAACTTCGTGTTCATCTTAGGAAAGTAATCCAGTGAATTCGCTGAATACAGAAAAATGGAATCGGATACTCGTCCGGTTCCTTCTCGCCTTTTCGTTTTGGGAAGCCGTATCCATCCCGGTTCGAATGTTGTTTTTTGCAAAGTTTTACTTTGACCCAACATTGAAGTCGATGTTTGTTCCCATAACAGATGTTTTTTGGCTTGGACCTGTGTTCAGCGATTTAACGTTCACACTTGCTTTTGGGTTTCTCTATGCATTGATGAAAGAGTTTCTACCCCAAGGCCTTGTGGGAGGATTTCTCGTGGGAATCTTGGTATCCATCATTGGATTTGTTTCTCCCATGTTATGGACCTTGTCCTTAACAAACTTTGCTCCTACACAACTCGTATGGGTATGGGTTGCTTATTATTCTCTTTTTACCATCTCCACTGCTGTGATCTATTCTGTGGGTTGGAAAGAGGATGAGGAATAAGGAATTGATTTTATTTTTCTGATCGAATGGAAAATAGAAATTCGTAGAAAAGATTTCAAAGGAAACGCTTAAAAAAAGACAATCGCAACAAACGAAATCCCTTCCATAAAACCTGGAATTCATCTTCAGGTTTTTTTATTTCCTTCGAATTTCCCCTACTAAATCTGTACCAGGCGCTATCGTATTAAACACAGTCCCATATTTTTTTATATTTTCATGTAACAGTCGCAGACGGTCATCTGTTTCTTCCGTATCGACGATGATCTGATAACGAATGGATTCCATTTTGGGAGGAACATCTTGTCTGATTCCATCCACTATGACTTGGATTCCTTTTAGCTGGAAATGGAGGATTGGCGTGACCCGTTCCACACCTTTGATGATGCAAGCGGAGAGAGCTGCCAGTAATAGTTCTGCCGGGTTGAACGCATTTGGATTCCCTGCCATATCAGTATCCAAACGAATTTCTGCTGACTTACAGACTGATGCACTTGCATGGGAATCGAGTCTTGTTGTCTCCACATGGAAACTCATCTTCGACTTGGTTTCTGGGTTCTGTGTTGCCATCAAATAATCCTTTAGATTGAATTAGATCCTTACTAAAACTGAAACCGAAAGGCAACGGAATCAAGCCTGTCCGCCACCTTGTCCAAATTGGAAATGGATTCTTCGATGGCCGCAACCGTATGTTGTTGTTCGCTTGCGGCGGCAGATAATTCTTCTACAATCGAAGAAGTATGAGTCAATTGGTTTTGGATTTTTTCCATATTGGAAAGAACACTTGTTGATTTTTCTTGCGTTCCTTCCGTCGAACTGCTAATTTTTTCGGAACTTTCTTTCGTAACAACAGAATTTGTTAGAATCTTTTCCATCTCTGTTTGCACTGTTTCAAATTCACTAGAACCAAGTTCCACTTCGCTCAATCCTTCTTCAATGTCTGTTACGGTTTGTAATATCTTTGATGTTAGTTCATTGATAAAAACTGAAATTTCTTTGGCAGATTTTTTCGATTGTTCCGCAAGAAGTCCAACCTCACCCGCAACAACCGCAAAACCCTTCCCTGCATCTCCAGCTCTAGCAGATTCAATTGATGCATTTAACGAAAGTAAGTTGGTTTTTTCAGAGATGGCGGCAATGGTTTCTGTAATTTTACGGATGGCTTTCGTTTTTTCTCCCAAATCTTTGATGGATTCAGAAGTTTTGAAAATTTGATTTTTGGCTTTAAAGAATTGAGCCATTGCTTTGTCCGAACGATTTTTTCCTTCCATAGCAATCTGGTGGGCAGTTGTTGATTCTAACTTAACAGCAATGGACTCGGATCGTATGCTTTGGATGAGGTGGTTGAGTGCATCCATTTGGTGGAAGATACTTTCAGAACTTTCGCGAGTGACATTACTAGAATCAGCGAGGGAATGCATCGCCAGTGATAATTCTTGGAACGCAACATGGATGTGTTCGACGGCTTTTGTGAGACCCTTAATTTGCGATTTGACGATCTCAGCGTTACCAATGAGTTGCGAAATCATCCCACGAAATTCAAATTGAGTTTTTTTAAGGAGATGTAAAACTTCCTCGTAATCACCACCATTTTCTAACTCTACATCGAATTTCAAATGACCTTTGTATAAGTTTTGTAGGTATTGGATGACCTTTAAAAAAGAATGTCTATTTTTTGCAATTTTCCAATACCCAAATAAAGAAGTGATAGTAAAAAGAACAAATCCAATTCCAAATAAGATGGGTTTTTGAGAATCGGGTAATTCAAAAACTTGGAGAGAAAAAAATCCAACTAACAAAAGTAAACTAACGATCGTTTGTATCAAATAAACGGTGCGAGAAGAAAGAGCAGATAAAAATTTTAGTTTAGAACTTTTTTGCCAGTTCCCGAGATTCATTTTTGCATATAATATTTCTGCGTTTTGGATTTGCTCCCTGGTTGCCTTTGTGCGAACCGACATATAACCGATGTGTTTTCCATCTTCGTAAATGGGAGATACATTGGCATCGACCCAATAAAAATCCCCATTTTTGCATCGATTTTTGACAAGGCCAACCCATGAGTTTTGGGCCTTCACTGTCTCCCAAAGGTCACGGAATGCTTCTTGTGGCATCTCTGGATGACGGATGAGGTTGTGAGGTTGTCCAATCAACTCTTCATTCGTATATCCACTAATTTTTAAGAAGTCTTCATTGACATAAGTGATGATCCCTTTCAAATCCGTTTTGGAAGTGATCTTTGTTCCTTCTTGGAATTCCACTTCATGATTGGTAATAGGAAGATTCTGGCGCATGGATGATTGGTTCCAGTATACAGTAGCTATAGAAAGTATTTAGGTAAAGCCCTTACGGAGCAAGTAAAATAGAATCAAACTAAGAATGATTCTTTTGCAATGACTTGACAATTGATTATTTTTCTTAAAATCACCTACAATATTCATCCGCCTTCATGTTTAAAACTATATTTTTACCACTCACAATTCGATTAGAAGCCTTCACTCATTTAGTTCCCGTTCCTTTTGCCATTTATATGGCTTCCATCACACAAGAATATAGCATAAGCGAATGGTTGTTATTTTTGGTTTTATGTGTCACAAGTGGCACCCTGATGGTGCTAGGAGGATGCCTCTGGAGGTATTTGGTCCTAAAAAAAATATCCAATCAATTTGAAAATCTTCAGAATGAAAAAACCAAGGATAGTTACACGATTGGAAGCAAAGCAAAGGCAAAAGAATTAAAACTATTTTTATACCGGTATCCTTTTTATGAAGGATTTATCATCATATTACGTTGGTTCGTTGGTGTTGGACTTATTTTTGTAATCTCTCCTTTCTTTGATCTCTACAGACCTACATTATGGACAACATTTCTCCTTTATATGGTGATGATCCCCCCCATTTCCTTTGTGGCTTATTACTTCATTACCGAAAATGCATTCCGTAATTTATTCAAACTTCCCTTGATTCGTCCCATAACCATCGAACCAAATGAAATCCCAAAATTTGATTATTTCAAAAGGATATTGATATCCTTTTTTGCTCTCGCAGCCCTACCCGTAACTGTTTTAGGATATATGCTCATTTCCAGTGCCAATGGGAACTTACATGTATCGAATCCTTCCTTACAAGTTCTCATCATTGGAATCATCTTTATTTTTCCTCTGGTATTTGTTGCCTATTTAGTAGCAAAGGCAGTGAGACAAGGATTAAGCGAAACAAGTCATATCTTGGACGAATTATCCAAAGGAAATTTTTCGGTCGTATCCATGCCATCCTCAGGTGATGATTTTGGACAACAATCGTTTCATCTCAATCGAGTCATCCAACAACTCAATACTATGTATACAGAAATTTTCACATTAAATGTTGGATTAGAAAGTAAAGTCAAAGAACGAACCATCGAATTAGAAAACTCACTCGATGAAGTGAAAAAATTAAAATTCCAACAAGATGGTGATTATTTTTTAACTCACCTACTCCTCAAACCTTTGGGAAAAAATCAAGTCAGCAGTGATGTTATATCCATTGAATTCCTCTTAAAACAAAAGAAAAAATTTGAATTTAAGGGAAAGGAATATGAAATCGGAGGTGATTTGAACATTGCCCATAATGTGATTTTACAAGGGAAAAAATTTTCTGTTTTTGTGAACTCAGACGCCATGGGAAAATCCATGCAAGGTGCCGGGGGTGCACTTGTGTTAGGTGCCGTTTTCCAATCAATCATCGAACGGACAAATTTATCCTCAAGTACTTTCAACCAATCTCCAGAACGATGGCTGAAAAATGCCTTCATTGAAATGCATAAAATTTTTGAAGGATTTGATGGGAGTATGCTCGTTTCACTTGTGATTGGTCTTATCGAAGAAGAAACTGGCTTTTTATATTTTATCAATGCAGAACACCCATGGCTCATTTTGTACAGAGATGAGAAGGCAAGTTTTTTAGAGAATGAACTCAGTTATCGAAAACTTGGAACCAAAGGATTAAATTCAGGAATTTTCATCAAAACCTTTCGTTTGTTGCCTGGTGATACCATTATCAGTGGTTCAGATGGACGTGATGATTTATTGCTCTTCAACGAACAGAGTGAAACGAACCAAAGGCAAATCAACCAAAATGAAAATTTAATCCTTTCTTACGTCGAACAAGGGAAAGGTGAGTTAGATCCAATATTTAAAGTACTCACGAGAAACGGAGAAATCACTGATGATTTATCTCTCATCAGAGTTTATTACAAAGGCAATGGAGAGATCGTTAAAAATCCTGGATTTTCCAAATCTTACCAAACTGCCAAAAAAATGGTGGAAGTTGGAAATATTGACGCAGCGATCGATTCCCTGCAAAAACAAATTTTGGCACAACCCATCACAAACAAACGATTTCACAAATTGCTAGCAAAACTACATTTCAAACGAAAAGAATACGTTGAGGCAACAGAACATGCAGAAGTGTATTTGGAAAGCCATCCTTATGATCTTAGTTTTATGGAACTTAGTTCCATCTTACTGCGAAAGGCAGGAAACATTGACCAAGCCATCGAAATCTCAGAACGCATACGATTAAGAGAGCCCAAGGCATTCAAAAATACATTCCATTTGATTCGTTTGTACCTTCACAAAGGGAATGAGGAGAGAGCAAAGGAAATTCTCAGTGAATGGGAATCATTCTTCCCTGGCGAAATCGAACGCACAAAAAAATGGAAACAAATTCTAAGATTAAAATTTCCGAATCTCTTGATTTAAAGATACTCTTATAGTATCGTTCCATGGTATCATGACCCGCGTGACTGCTATGAACAGAAAAACTTTATTTTGGGATCTAACCTTAAAACTAGAAGCTTTCACGCATACTGTACCCGTACCCTTTGCAGTATATTATGCCATCATCACCCAAAAGATGGAACCAAATCATTGGAAAATTTTTATCGCCTTATGTCTCGTATTTGCAACCGGGATTGGTTTACTCGGAACTTTCATCCGCCACTTATTACTCAAATACTTATTTGCCAAAATTGAGAAGATGAAACTTCCTTCGGACTTAAATTCGTCATTTACTTCCGAAGAAAAAGAATACGCAAAATCAGTAAAAATTCTATTATTTCGTTATCCATTAATCGAAGCAATCATCATCGTAATACGCTGGTTATCTGGTGTAATCCCTATCAGTTTATTGTTTTTTTATCTTGTAGAATACACGCCTTCAGTAGCACGATCTGCGATCTTTACATTTGTGATGATTGCTCCTATTTCGTTTGTTACCTATTACTTTATCAGTGAAAGTTCGATACGTAATTTATTTGACTTACCACAATTTAAGAATGTGGAACTGCAAGAAAAAGACATTCCAAAATTCAATTATTTCACAAGAATCTTGGTTGCATTTTTTAGTTTGGCAACTCTCCCCTTTGTTATCTTCTCTTATATATTGTATTCGTTGACGACTGGTGAGATTGCTGTTGAGGATCCGATGATCCCCATTGTCACGGTCTCTTTTATCTTTGTCATCCCACTCATTGTTTGTTCCTATGTTGTTGCCAAGTCAGTCAATGAAGGTTTGAATGAAACCAGTCGTTCTCTAGGGGAACTCGCAAAAGGAAATTTTGATGTCATCGTTACTCCCAAATCAAGTGATGACTTCGCCAAACAAGCATTTTATCTCAATTCTGTGATCGGCACTCTGAAAAACTTGTATGCTGAAATCCGAAACTTAAATGAAGGATTAGAGGAAAAAGTAACCTTAAGAACTGATGAGCTAAACAAAACACTCATGGACATCAGTAAATTGAAAGTCCAACAAGATGGAGATTATTTTTTAATTTACCAACTTCTGAATCCCTTTGCCATCAAAGATATCAATAGTAATAGTTTTTTTGTCGAACATTTCCTCCGTCAAAAAAAAGTCTTTGAATTTAAAAACCAGAGATACGAAATCGGTGGAGATATCAATATATCTCATACCATTTACTTGCAAGATAGAAAATTTTTATTGTTTGTGAATGCAGATGCCATGGGCAAATCAATGCAAGGTGCCGGGGGCGCTTTGGTTTTTGGATCCGTATTCCAATCCATTGTCCAAAGGACCAAAACCGATCCAGGATTTAAAAATGTAACTCCTGAAGATTGGTTACGATCGAATCTACAAGAACTCCAGCTGGTTTTTGAAACATTTGATGGAACCATGTTAGTTTCACTCACTATGGGTCTCATCGAAGAAGTGACAGGAAAACTATATTTTCTAAATGCAGAACATCCGATGATTGTTTTGTATCGAAATGACAAAGCAAATTATTTGTTTCCCATTATTTCCTATCGAAAACTGGGAACACTCGGTGCTTTTCCCATAAGCGAAGTCAATGAGTTTCAACTCCAATCAAAGGACATACTTTTCATCGGTTCTGACGGTAAGGATGATCTCCTAAGTAAAAACCAGGAAGGGGAATGGGAAGTGTTATCGGAAGATGAGAACTTTTTGGAAATTGTGGAAAATACAAAAGGAAATTTGGAATCCATTGTCAAAGAAGTGGATTCTCTTGGCCAATTCATCGACGATGTATCGATCATACGTATTTCTTTTGAATCGAATTGAACATCTTAAAAAATGATTCAAATCCTTCGACCGTTTCCCACTAAACTTCAATTTATTTCCCAATTGGTAAGGTTCGAACCGTCCAATACTTGGAAACATGAATGAACCATTCTAAACTCAAAACTCCCGTCAAAATGGGTTATGGATTTGCCGAAACTGGCATAACAGCCGTTCAACTTTTCACTCAGATTTATCTCCTCAAATTCTACACTGAAATTGTTGGTTTAAACGCAAGTTTGGCTGGTATTGCATTGTCCATTTCCGTGATTTGGGATGCAATCAGCGATCCACTGATGGGTAGGATTTCCGATCATACGAGGACAAGGTTTGGTAGAAGACGTCCTTATATTTTCATTGGTGGCATCTTATTATCCATTGCAGTTCTCCTACTCTTTTCCCCACCAGAAATTGCCTCACAATTAGGTAAGTTCATTTACCTACTCAGTGTTTATCTTTTAGTCAATACAGCAATGACCATTATCTCAGTTCCTCATATCGCACTCGGTGGTGAACTGAGCTTTGAACGAGATGAACGAACATCGGTATTTGGTTGGAGATTGTTTTTTAGTAATATCGGAATGTTAATCGGGATGATTGTTCCCGCAGCTATCTTACAATCACTAGGTGATGAAACGGCAAAAGAAAACATCATCACATCTCGCACTGTTGCCGGTGAAATTGTATCACTTGTGATTTTAGTCTCTTCCATTATCACTTTTTGGGTGACAAAAGGAAAAGACAAAATCCAAACTGATCGATCAAAACAACTTCCGTTCTTTATCTCATTTGGCTCTGTATTAAAAAACAAAATGTTTTTAGTTTTGTTATTTGCTTTTGTCATCGCAACCATCGGCAGAACCTTTAATTCCGCAATTGCACTCTATTATTATGAATACCGATTGGGTTTAAAAGAATCCCAAGTGGTCATCAATATCCTTTTGCCATTTTTTCTCGTGCTGATGTTATCCATTGGATTCTGGGTTTGGATCTCAAAAAAAATTGGGAAAAAAATCCCTGCATTCTTTGGAGTTTTTGGATTAGGACTCCTTACCGTCATAGTGTATCCTTTGTTTCCTTATGGTGAACTCAGGCCTCCTCTCATCGCTGCTTTTTTTGGAGGAATCTTTGCTGGTTCCATATTGATCATGGATTCCATTCTCACTGATGTGGTTGACTACGATGAATTCCAAACAGGCGAAAAGCGAGAGGGGTTATACTTTGGTATTTGGAAAATGGGTGTGAAATTCTCTCAAGCCTTCGGAATTGCCATCACAGGTTTTTTACTCGATATCATTGGATTTCAAAATGGAATGACAACACAAACACCAGAAGTTGGATTCAGACTGGCTCTCATCTTTGGACCTGGTGTGGGTTTTTTCTTTATTTTTGGTTCCATCATCTTTTTGTTTTTTCCATTAACGGATGCAAAACACATCCAAGTCCAACGAATCTTGACAAAAAGAACATTGAAAAAGGAAACTAGGTAAGTAAGATTTGAATCCCATGGTGCCAAAACAAAGACTTCAATTCCTAGCCTTCTTACTCATTTATTTTATTGTCCCATTCTCTGCCTGTTTCTTCACTTTAATCTTTGCCAACTATACTTCCACAGCCTTCTTACCTGAAAAATTTTTAATTCTTTTCGAAGCAACAAGAGTGACTCAAGACTTCACCTTATTTGCGTTAACCTGGGCACCATTTCCAATCATTACATTCATTTTATTTTTTTATAGTTTGCCTGTTGCCAATTATCTCTTCAAAAAAGACAAATGTAATTATCTATCGGAAGAGAAAGCTCGCCATCGAATTGTGCACTCTCCCATCATCATCAGTTTGTTTGGTTTTTTTGGTTGGGAACTTTCCACCATTTTATCAGTTTTACGCATTGATACTCTTTATCCGGAAGCACCACCACAAAGTATCTTGACTGTCACGATTTTGTTTGCATTTTGGGGACTTTTTTTGTTTGCCTTTTCTTATTCTGCAACCAATTTTCTCAATAAAAAATTGATCATTCCATGTGTGTTCCCTGATGGTGGACTTGGAAAATACGCAAAAGGAAAACAATTTTCCATTGTTACAAAACAAATTATTTTTTGGACAGCATCCACATTATTTCCTATCGTACTTTTGATTTTTGGATTATTGCTTAGGACAAATCAAAATCTATTCGATTTACACCAATTGGTTCATAACGATGTATTATTCGAAGTGATCGCAATTATGCTTTTCTTTTCTTTTATATTTTCAGTTACCTTTGCCATTAGTTTACAACATCCACTCAACAAAATTGAAGAAGCAACAGAACTCATCAAAGAACAAAAGTTTGATACAAGAGTCACTATCTTTAGTTCCGACGAACTGGGACTTCTCGGAGATGCTGTCAATGAAATGGCAGAAGGCCTTGCGGAAAGAGAAAGGATTAAGGATACTTTTGGGAGAATTGTAGATCCAAGAGTAAGGGATTACCTTCTCTCCAATGAACATAGTTTAGGTGGAAAAGTGGTTGATGCCACGATCCTCTTTTCGGACTTAAGGGATTTTACAAAACTATCAGAAAAAAGAACCCCTGAAGAAGTTTTGTATATCCTCAATCGGTACTTCCAAGAAATGAGTAATGCCATCGAAATCCATGGTGGATTTATTAACAAATTCATCGGAGATGCAATTTTGGCTGTTTTTGGAACACCAATGCCCATGACCGACCATGTGGATCGTGCCTTTCAAACTGCTCTTCAAATGCAAAAGAATTTAGACCTTCTCAACAAACAATTCTTAGGGGAAGGTTTAACCGAACTCAAAATGGGAATTGGGATCCATACTGGTAGTTTGCTTGTGGGAAACATTGGTTCCGCCAATCGTATGGAATTCACAGTCATTGGTGATACCGTGAACACTGCCTCAAGGGTCGAAGGACTTTGTAAGGGATTACAAAAAAATCTACTGATCACTGAAAACACGGCCAATCTATTACCTGATGTGATCCGATCTCGATTGCAGTCAGAAGGTGAATTTGAACTGAAAGGCAGAGAATCGAAAGAGAAAATTTATTCCTATCCTGTGGCCTTGGGTTAGGTCAAAAAAACCGAATAAAGGGTTGAATCCATTTTTGAAACGAGTCAAAATGGTGATTATGAGATTTGTTTTAAGTTTACTAGGATTCTGTATGTACTTCAGTTCCTGTAACGAGATCAAGTTGGTCAACGCGCAAGACATTTTGGATCTACTCAAAGATGATGGGTATTCAAATGCAAATTCAAACCAAGGATCTTCACAATCCAACTCCCCCAACTCATCCATCCAAAATGGAAATTCGCAAAACCTAAACGACTATGGGCTGACTGACTCTCCCACAGGAACCAATACCTTTGGCTCCACTGGGAGTACGGTCGGAAACCCACTCGGTTACTGAACCGAATCCCTCATTTTATAAATTCAAAAAAATCGTCTAGGAGTGGGCGAAAACAAGATCGGATCGTGACCTTAGCCACCTTTTCATTTTTGGGCCCATAATTCAGAATGATATCATTGGGATCCCGGATAAAGGAAAAGATTTTGTTGATCTGCATCTCAGCATGCCCATCTCGCACCTTCACAATGTATTCAAATTCATGTTCATTGGCATCCACTTCCCCAATCCCATAGGGAACGTAACATTTGATGAGACCAATCCCTCGGAGTTCCCCTGCCTCTTGGTTTTCAAATTCAATTTTGGAAAGTTCAGGGTCCAGTTTGTATTCCAACCATTGTTTTGCCTTGAGGAAACTCCTCGTTTTTTGGTAGGTTTTATGGTCCCTTGCATCCTCAGTGGTCCTCATTTTGGAAGAAACAATCCACATCTTCAAACACATTGAGTTCTGAAAGAACAGGAAAAAAAAGAATAATAACAATACTCGTTTCTGCATCATCTCTATGCTTCTTTCCCCTCGTTCGGTTCGCAAAACAAATCTTCACATAAATGGAAAATTTTCTCCTTATTCGGTTGGACCGGAAATGGAATTACGTTTTTTGGCAATGGATTTGTGTTCTGGTTTGTTTTTTTGATCTTATGTCTCTTGGACTCGATTCTATCTCTCACTTTATTATTTTCGGATTTGGCCTCCCTCATTCTAGAGTGCCCAAATAAAAATTGGATTGAATTTGTTCGGGCATCACTTTCAATCTTGAACATGCCCGATTTTGATCGTATTGATCTTATGAATTATGCCATGTATGGAAATGATTTTGATCCCCAATGGGATGAAATCCGCGCCTTTATCAAATCCAATGCTTCTGCCCAAAAAGAATTGGAGGAAATCAAACGCACCGTTCCAAGCCCCCACGTAGGGAAAAGACGCATGCCAAATGCTCCTTCCAGTGACCCGAGAGACATGAGTGGGGAGAACCCAAATGCGGAACCAAGAAAACCAAGCAGTGGGTCGCCCGACAAATCTTGGTGGCAAAAAATCTTAGGAGATTGAAATGGAAAATACCGTAGACCAAGTCAAAAAAAACGTTGAGAACATCAAAAAGTTTGTGACTCCGTTTTTTAATTTGGCTGTCAGCACAACTGTCTACGGTTACCATAACATCGTACCGACAGGCAAACTCATCCTCACTTGCAATCATAGAAGTGATATGGATCCCTTTGTGATTGGATCTGTATTCCCTAGGTTCATCTCTTGGATTGCGGCCGAATACACAACACGGATCCCTCTCTTCAAAGACTTAGTGGAAAAAACAGGAACCATTCCCATGGCCATTGATGGAAACATCTCCATGGCCAGCATCAAAAAGGTACAACAGGTTTTTAAGAATGGAGATGTGCTTGGGATTTTTCCTGAAGGGCATGACTACATGGTGCAAAATGATTTTTCTGCTCCTCTTGCCAATTTCCATTCGGGATTTGCTGCCTTTAGTTTACGTAACAAAGTTGACATTCTCCCAACCGTCATCATCCCCGAAGAAGAAACCATCACAGACTACCCGATTCCCCCACTGGTTCGTGCCTTTATGGGAATGCCAAAAGAAGTTTGTGATATCAAACGGCGCGTTGTTTACAAAAAAATCAATGTAGTGTTTGGAGAAGTGATCAAGTATGAAACCTTTGCTCACCTACCGCTTGACAAGGGTATGGTGGCCGTTTCCGAGGAAACCAAACGGCGAATGGGCGAATTACAAAAAGTTGATTACTTAAAAAAGTAACCAACTGTTGTTAAAGATTGCTTAAAGATATTTAAATCTCTACTTCTCCAGAGAACACTTCTTTGGCGGGGCCTGTCATAAAAACAGATCCATTTTCCTGCCATTCGATGTGAAGGGTTCCACCACGTAGATCAATTCGTACAGAACGTCCGGTTTTGCCATTGAGGATGGAGGCAACGGTCACAGCACAAGCTCCCGTTCCGCAAGCCAAGGTTTCGCCTGTTCCTCTTTCCCAAGTCCTTTGGTAAAGATGGTCTTTTCCTTTGATGGATACAAATTCAACATTCACGCGTCTCGGGAAGAATGGATGATTTTCAATGATGGGTCCAATTTCGCGCACTGGAAAATCATCGGCATCGTCTACATAAATCACACAATGTGGATTCCCCATACTAACGGCCGTAAAATGGTATTGTTTTCCTTGGACTTCAATCACTTGGTTGATGACTGGTTCGTCCCCTTTCCATACTATTGGAACAAGGGATGGTTTTAGGATGGGTTCTCCCATATCCACAGTCACCATTTCCACTTTTCCATTTGTGCCAGTTTTCAGATCTAAGGTGAGGACACCTTTTCCCGTTTCGATGGTTGGCTTTTGGTTTTTCGTAAGACCATGGTCATAGACAAATTTTCCCACGCAGCGTACGCCATTCCCACACATCTCAGAGGAACTTCCATCGGAGTTGTACATATCCATTTGGAATTCACCAGAGTTGGAATTTCGAATGAAAATCACACCATCACCGCCGATTCCAAAATTACGATCGGAAAGTTTTTGGATTTGTTCTGGACTGAGTCGGATATCGTTTTTCGTGGCATCAATGTACACGTAGTCATTGCCGATCCCTTCCATTTTGGTGAAATTGATTTTCATCGGTCCCTCTCTTTTCACTCTATGTTTTTTTTGCCCATGCTCTTGGCAAGCCGTATCAAGGATTTTTAGTTTGACCCTTGTTCTATACGATTAGACTGACAGAATCGAACATGAAATCTTGTATCCTTTGCCAATCTCCCCAGTCCAAAACCGTTTTTGATGAAAATGGCATTCCCATTTTGGAATGCCAAAATTGTGGTCATGTGTATTCTTCTTACGAACAAGAAGAACACTACGAAGGGTATTGGGACGGCGCAGAACAAACGTATGATTTGGAATGGTGGGACAACGCCCACAGAGCTGTGTATTCCGATTTTATAGGAACCTATCTGAACGAACCAAAAGGGAATCTTTTGGATGTGGGATGTGGGCTTGGTTTTTTTGTGAAAGCAGTGCTTACAAACAAACCAGGTTGGACGGCTGTGGGGTATGAGATTTCCAAACAAGCTGTCAAGTTTGCCAACGAACAAAACGGGATGAAAACTGTCTACGCAGGTCTTGTGCAAGATTCCAAACTACCCAAAGAAAGTTTCGATATCATCACGCTTTGGGATGTGATTGAACACATTCCAAAACCACATTCGTTACTCACCTACTTACATGGACTTCTCAAACCAGGTGGGGTATTATTTTTACAAACACCAAACTTCCCCATCCAATTGGCAAAAGCAAACCTCAAAGTCAAACTGAGAGGAATGAAGGAAGGGGTCCATTATTTGGAAGCCAAAGACCATGTGAACAATTACAAAATGTCCACCCTGGCAGAACTTGGCAAACAATGTGGATTCATAAAGCCAGAATACAAGGTGCTCATGCCCATTTTATCTGTCTCTGGAAGCAAAAGTAAATTTGCCGTTTACGTGAAGTTAGCTTATTATTTCTTCACCAAACTTGTGTTTACTCTCAGTTTCAAAACCATCAATTGGAACAATACTTTATTTTTGACGCTGAAAAAGCCATAACCTAGCAAAGTTTAGACCTGAAAGGATATTGGGAGCTTTCCAGATACTCACTGGATGTGGACTTGCGGTTTTGTCAGTGGGTGAATTCAGAGGATTGCTACATTCTTTCACTTCATCTCCCTTTCCCCACATCTCGGGAACATGAATGCATGAAATCCCATGAGAGCTTGCACCGATGATATCATCTTCCCAATTATCACCTAGTAAAATACAATCGGATGGATCTTCCTTTGTTTTCTCCATCACATACTGGAAAAATTCTTTTGAAGGTTTTTCAAAACCTACTTCTTCAGATGTGATGAGGGTGAACCGAAAATCAGCAGGCAAAAAACCTTGCACCTTCAATAATTGTGTGCGAAGGGTTTCATTTGTTGTTAGATAAATCGGAAATTCTTGGGAGAGAGAGACTAACTTCGGAAATAATGAGGTTTGGTATTCATCCTTATTTTTTTCCTCTTTATAGAAACTGAGAAAGTGAAAAAAATATCGTTCCTCCATCCAAAAGATCTCTGTGATGTCTTGGGTTTGGAAGCCATTTTCCATGTTTGCTTCAAGTTTTGGATCTTCTAAACTTGCTACGTTTAAAGAAGAGTTTTTTTTGAAATTTGATCGTAACATCTCAAACATCAACTTAAAACATAACAACCGCAAACGATTGGAACTATGGTGTTTCAATTGGGATTTAACTTGTTTTCTAGCTGATTCGTATAACTCAAGAAAATCATCACCTAACTTACGTTCCTTCCAGTCTATGGCACATTGTTTGAGGGCATAATCATAAGCGCCTTTGGAAGGTAAAATGGTGTTGTCTAAGTCTAAAAATAATGCCATAACGGAAAGGGAAACCGAATCAATTCCATCTGTCAACGGTTTGGTAAGGATTTATGGCTTGTCTTAAAGACAAAGGTATATACGATTTAAGATCATGATTTCCCTTGCTTCCATATTATCTGCTTTGTTTCTCATTTTGGGTTCTATCCTTTTGGGATATGGAATTCTAACAGACGGCGATCCCATGTATTCCAAATCGTTAGGAATGAATCTCAATGTAATTTGGGGGAGTGTTGTGTTTTGTGTGGGAGGATTGTTTGGATTGGGGAATTGGCTTTCCAACCAAATCCCCAAAAAGGAAAAACGTTAAACGGTTACTTTTTCTAAAACAAGCGATAAAAAGGGAATTAGAGATTCCAATAAATCTGGAAGTTCGTATTCCAAAATATCACCCGCATACACAATGTCATTTTTTTCCATCGCCGAAGCAATGTTCGAAAGAGTCGTATTCAGTTCCCCAATCAAATCAGAAAGTTTTTTGTCCTCAAACGACAGTTCTTGCCAGTTTAGTTCTGTGTGACGAGTTTGGATGGAGGCAAGCGCTGACATAAGCCCTGTGAGGCGACCCACAGCTTCATTCAATATCTCAGATGCCAAATGATCCTTTCCTGATTGGAAATTTTCGTTTACCAACATAAAGTCTTTGATCACTTTATCTTTTTCTTTTACAAATCGAGAGATGATTTCAACGAGTTCAGATTCATCAAGTCGCATCACGGCAAGCCTTGTGCTTAGGTCCATTAAAAACAATTTCACATCGCGAAGGTCTTCTAAAAATACTTCAATTGTTTTTGTGGAATCGAGAATGATTGATCCGTTTTGTAAAGATTCAAGAATCTCTTCGACGTTTTTCCCTTTCCCCATTGGTTGGATGAGATTTAGGTTTAAGTTCAAAAGTTTGGTTGTGGTACGAATCATCGAGATGATCCATGGGATTCCTTCTTTCAGATCTTCTGCTTCTTTTTCAGTTAAGGAATCGCGACCAACAAGAGTGGAACCTACTTTGTCTACGTAATTGTCAACTTCGACTAAACTATCTTCGATGACATCCAGTTCTTCACCCACAAATAAATCCAATCGTTCTGTTTCATCAATGCCAACATGGTCAAGTTCAGAGCGGCTTCGTTCCATTCCATTGACGGTAAAATGACGTAAGTATTTTCCGTTGGACTCAATCCATTTTTGAATTTCATCCAACACTTGGCCGAGGTTGGTTTCACCATCCAATTTAGTATCTAATTGTTGTTTGTTGATAAAAATATTCATCATTCCCCACCGTTCCCTCTAAACATATTATTTTGTAAGTAATTTCCAACTGATTTGTTTTTCCCTACACCTTGTTCCATGTAGAGAAATCGTTGTTTTAATTTTGCTTCAAAACTAATGAGATGTGACTCATGTTCTTTGATTTTTTTATTATTCCCTGCGACACTTTCTTCTAAAAGTTTTACCTTACTTGTAACAATCCCAGATGCATATTGGTTATAAGGTTTTAATATTTCCAGAAGCCGAATCCCAACACCTTCTTCCATCTTAGCATCGTTATTCGGATCGGATGCAAATAAATCTCTCACTCCATCTGGATTCTCAGACAAAACAGCGATGAGTTTTTCTTGGTCAATTTGTAAGAGGCCATCTTGGATTTTTTCCCAATTGGATCCGACGGCTCCTGTGGAAATCCCAATGTCTGTTAGGACTCGGAATCCATTTTCTTTGGTTGCTGGGTAATAAGAATTAGCAGTTGTTTTTAATGAAGCAATGAGTCGTAAAATTGAGTTTTCACCTGCAAGAAGTCCTGATTTGGATTTGTTATCCCAGAAGTCTCTTGAGATATCTGCGGCCTTGGAATCATCACTTTCTTTTTTATCAGAAATTTTTCCATTTTTTTCAACAGAAGTCACTTCTTTTGAAAACTTCATGAGTTCATTATAAGCATCCACCCATTCTTTGATGAGGGCAGAACCTTTGGCATGGTCCACATGGATTTTTAAGGTAACAGGTTCTTCTGTCACCTTATGGACATTAAATGAAATTCCTTCCAATACATCGGCGATCCCATCGTTTGTTTCACGAGTGATCTCAACACCATCAATTTTGATTTTTAGATCTTTTGCTTCTTGCAAAACTTTTACTGGTTCCGCAGTACCGGGAGCCTGTGGTGTGATGAGTGTCACTGATTTGATTTGGATGGGAGTTGTGGCCGCATTGGAGACGATGATAGCGGTAAGATTTTTATCACTCGCAAAATCGCCAGCTTGGAAACTATACTTTGAATCCGTTTTATTAATAGGAAGGAATTTGTTCCGGGCACTTCCTTCTTTTTCAAAACTCATCCCGAGTTCCATCACCGCAGGAGCTTCCCCCTCGACTACAACTTCAAAGTAAGCACGTTCTTTGATCTCAGTCACAGCAATTGGAATCGAATACGCAGTGTCTGGTTTTAAAACAATCCCTTCTTCGGTTTGGATGAGTTTATCCGTTTCCACTTCCGATTTTTTAAATTTGGTTGGGTCCCAGGCTTTTGCTTTGGTTCCATCCAACGAAAGGTTTTGTTCGGTATCTTCCTCTGTCGCTTTGTTCTCACCCACAAGGCCAGCCAATTTCAAAATCCCATTGGGGTCTGAAAATTGGAGTTCATTTTTTTTACCAGTTTTAACAGAAGTTAAGGTGATGATGGAGGAATCTTTGTCAATTTTAATGATCGATGCTTCTACAATCGTCCCAGCCATATTTTTGATCGCACTGGAGAGATCCGAAAGCCCACCACCAGGGAAAGTGACTGTTTCTTTGGATTTACCAGAATATACGGTAAAACTGCCTTCAGGGAGTCGGATGTCTGTATCAATTTCTACACCAGATAACTGGTGTTTACTTGCCATTTGTATGATTTCGAGTGATTTATTACCTGATTTGGCAGCACGGGATGCTTCTCCGGTAATGACACCCTCAACGGATGAGGATACGGATTTTGTGGCAAAAGGAGCGGTAAAGGAAACAAGGGCCCTTGTTTTGGTTTGTAAATTGGTTGTGAGATTTTTCACCTCACCCCAAATCTGAATCTGCATTTTGGCATACTCATTTTCGGTTTCCCAACGTTTGATGGGCCGGCGTTCCAAATCGACCAGTTTTTTTACGATATCGTTTGTGTTTTGCCCAGTCATCAGACCCGGCATGGTGTATGCTGGCATATCGTCCCAAATCCCTCTGAATCTAATGTCGTCGAATTCTACAAAAGGATTAGGAATTTACAGAATTTTTTCCTTCCCAAATCCTAGAATTATGACTGCTAGCCCTACAGAAAAAATAGAACTGGGGAACCAAAATATCTTCTTCGACCGAGAACTTTCCTGGGTCGACTTCAACTACCGAGTACTCGAAGAATCCTTTGATAAGGAAAACCCTCTTTTAGAACGCCTTAAATTTTTATGCATCACAGAATCCAATTTGGATGAGTTTTTTATGGTGCGAGTGGCGGGACTTCTCAATTTAAAGAATGCTGGAATCGAAGAAAAGAGTCTCAATGGAAAACGAACTTCTGAAACCATTGCAGAACTTTACTCCAAAGTCAGTCAATTTGTCCAAAAACAATACGAGTCATTGGATGAGATCTTAATCGAACTCAAAGAAAACAAAATTGTAGTCGTGCAAGACCCAAGTGAACTTGCCGGTGATGATATCCAGTTCGTAAAAAATTATTATAAACGTGAAGTTTCGTCCATACTCACTCCCCTTGCGATTGATCCATCTCACCCTTTCCCACATATTCTCAATCGAACTCTGAACCTTGGCATCACTTTGTATTCTGATGATGATAAAAACAAAATCAAAGAACTCTTTGCCATCGTTCAGGTACCTAGTGTGTTACCAAGATTTTTACAATTACCTCCAAACAAAGAAAGTGACAAAAGACGATATTTCCCACTAGAAGAAATCATCAAACTGCATTTAGGTGATTTGTTCTACGGAATGAATGTGAAACAAATCCATACATTCAAAATTGTGCGCGATGCGGATATCTCCATCAACGAAGAACAAAACATTGGTGACCTTCTCACTACAATGAAGAATGAATTAAAAAACAGAATGTGGGGAGATGCAGTAAGACTCGATGTACACTCTGGGGCAGGCCACATCAAAGAACTACTTCGTGATTTGTTAGAACTCGAAGAATACCAAGTGATGGAAATCCCCACATTACTTAGTTTAAATGATATGATGTTTTTCCAAGGACTGGAAAAAACAAGCCACTTAAAGTATTCGTATCCAGTACCTAAATCTGGATTTGCAGCCAAAAAAAGTGAGTCTATCTTCTCAGAGATTCGAAAGAACGATCATCTCCTACACCATCCATATGAAAGTTTTAAATCCATTGAGGATATGTTAAAGATTGCAAGCCAAGATCCAAAAGTCCTTGCGATCAAAATGACATTGTATAGAACTTCCGGAGATTCACCCATCATACAATACTTAGGTGAAGCTGCAGAAAATGGCAAACAAGTAACAGTTCTTGTCGAGCTCAAAGCAAGGTTCGATGAAGAGCGGAATATCCGTTGGGCTAAAAAACTAGAAGATAGTGGTGTGCATGTCGTTTATGGTGTGGTTGGTCTCAAAATTCACTGCAAGATGTTACTCATTGTGAGACGAGAAGAGGACAAACTGAATCGGTACGTCCACCTTGGCACGGGAAACTACAATTCCACCACTGCAAGGTATTACACGGACATCAGCTTGTTTACAGCAAATCCGGAAATCACAGAAGATGTTGCCATTCTCTTTAATACGATTACGAGTTCTGGCAAAATGCCAAGGTTGTCCAAAATTTACGCGGCTCCTACGTTTTTAAAAGAAGAGTTTTTAGGACTCATCCAAAGGGAAACAGAGAACGCCAAATCTGGGAAACAAGCACGTGTGATCTTTAAAATGAACTCACTTGTGGATCCAGACGTGATCCTCAAACTCTACGAAGCATCTCAGGCAGGTGTGAAAATTGACCTAATCATTAGAGGAATTTGTTGTTTGCGCCCAGGAATTCCAGGCGTTTCTGATCGTATCAATGTTCGTTCGATTGTGGGAAGGTATTTAGAACACTCAAGGATTTATAGTTTCGAAAATGGTGGAAAACCAGAGGTGTATCTAGCATCGGCAGATTGTATGCCAAGAAACTTTCTTCGCCGAATTGAAGTTATGTTCCCAATCTTACAAGATAAACATAAAAAACGAATCGCAAAAATATTGGAACTACTCCTTCGAGACAATACGCAGGCACGTGTGTTGGAATCGGATGGATCTTATACAAGGCTCGCACCAGGTGATGATGATCCTGCTGTGAATGCACAAATTGACATGGTTGATATCTAAAGGAACCAAAATGGATTTTACAAAAACAAAAACAGAACTAGGGTTACTCATTGGAGAAAAAAAAGTCATCCAAAAAAAAGATGGAACGATGGATGATGCTTTGTTTGATTCTTATGGAACAGACAGGACCAAAGTATACCCACCCAATTATCAAATTCTAGTATTCCCTGAAACCACAGACGATGTGGCCTCCATCGTTTCTTATGCTTATAAAAATGGAATTTCCATCGTTCCTTCTGGTGGTAGAACAGGGTATGCTGGTGGCGCCGTTGCCAAAAATGATGAAATTGTCATTTCTTTGAACAAAATGAACCAAGTTTTAGATTTTGATCCCTTCCTTGGCACCTTACACATCCAAGCTGGTATGATCACAAAAAACTTACACAAAGAAGCAGAAGAGAGAGGATTTTATTTTCCCGTTGATTTTGCTGCCACTGGATCGAGCCATATTGGAGGAAACATAGCCACCAATGCAGGTGGAGTTCGTGTGGTACGGTATGGCCTCATCCGAGATTGGGTCTTAGGTCTCACCGTTGTGACAGGAAAAGGAGAAGTGTTTCGCTTCAACGGTGAAATCCTGAAAAACAATACAGGTTATGATTTAAAACATTTGTTTATTGGATCGGAAGGAACACTTGGGATCATCACAGAAGCGGTTGTCAAACTCACAAAACCACCAAAAGACATCCGTGTGATATTTTTAGCAGTACCTGAATACAAAAACATTTTAGAAATCTTTCGTGAAACACATAACTTTGATTTACCTCTGCTTGCATTTGAATTTTTGACTGATTATTGTTTGGATAAAGTAAAAGAACACTTAGGAGTCCCGGATCCATTCCAAGCACCGAGCAAGTATTATGTGCTCATGGAATTTGAAGTGAGTGGAGAATCTGACGAGGAAAAACTCTATTCGATTTTGGAATCCATTACAGAAAAGGAACTCATCACAGATGGTTCTATCGCACAAAACTCAAGGCAAAATGAAACCTTTTGGAAGTACCGCGAAGGGATTTCGGAATCACTCTCTCTCGCCTATACCGTTCATAAAAATGATATCTCCCTCCCCCTTCGCAATATGGAGGCATTTTTAGATGAGATGACTACCCTTCTCACAAACAAATACCAAGGATTTTCCATTGCCCTCTTTGGGCATATTGGGGACGGGAACCTCCACCTCAATATCGTAAAACCGAAAGAACTCTCGGATGCCGACTTTTTCCAACAATGCAAACAAGTGGACCCAGATATGTTCCAACTCATCCAAAAATTCAAAGGTTCCATCTCCGCAGAACATGGAATTGGTCTTTTGAAAAAGGATTATCTTGGATTCTCTCGTTCCGCCTCGGAATTGGACACGATGCGAGCCATCAAACTGGCCTTTGACCCCAAGGGGATTCTCAATCCCGGCAAAGTGCTTTGATTCAAGACAATCCGTTGGTCCTTCTAAATTTTTTGGTCGATCTGCTTAAAATATAGGCAATGGCCAAAAAAATGCTAGATTTTAATCAGAGACCGTCTAAACTGTAACTATGTTCAGAAAGATCATGAAAATCGCGGGAGTCACACTCCTCACATTCTCTCTGGGCAGTGCTTTCCTTTCGGAAGAAAATGTTCTCATCCGCACTCGAGGGGCCAAATCCAATCGAGTGTCGGGCAAATCGCAACTTTCTGGTTCTCATTTGCTTTCTTCTCAAAAATCCACTTCAGAAGAAGGGACTGGCACAAAAGATTTAGAAGACATCGTCACTTGGAATGGAAAAGGAGTCACAGAGGTTTGGGTTTCTTCCCTCACTTCTAGTTTGAAGGATGCCACTCAGTGGAATTCTCACCTGCTTTCCCACCAATATTTAAATCTACCTCCACCCGTATAACTCCTCTCTACCGCTTTACCTGTGTCCCGTTAGGGGCACAGGATGTTTTTATATTTATTTCCAATAGAATTGTTTCTCATTTGCCAAAACTTTCCAGACTGTACCAGAGTGTTTTCTCTCTCTGGGCAGTCTTTTTTTTGCACTTCCCCTCGTCTTACATCCTAGAATTTGTACAAATTGTATATTTTGTTAGTATATACGAATAATAAATCGTGATTTAAAGATTGAGTACAGAAGGAAATGGAAATTTGTGGATAATATGACGGGGACCTGGTCAAACAAACTGATTGCACTACTACTGGTAGCAACCATAGGATTCCCTTTTGACAACACATCGGAAGCAGTTTCAGAATATTTCGAAGCAAACCTCCACCAAATCAAAAAATCGTTTTCTAAATCTCTTGAAGCCCTTGAGACGACAGATGACGCGGCCATTGATCTCCCACAGATCACATCCATTGACGACAATGCTACCTTAGGTCGTTCTCGAGCTGATTTTTTAGATTTCTTCACTGACTATAAAAGTCATGAGATTTCAGAAGAATTAATCGTTACGTATATCGATTTACTTTCTATCGGGATCAATCGTCCCAACCTTCTCTCCTCCCTTTTACTCAACATTCCACCTCCAATTTCTCTCGTTTAAACCTTTTTCGGCATCTAGAATCCGGAAGTATAAGCTCACCTAACAAGGTAGAGGTATACCCATATTCGATGCACCCTTATGTTTTTTAAAATTTGGTAACTTATGAACGTTTATTATAAAATGGGTATCTACCTATCACTTCTCTTTGTGACTTCGATTCTATCGGAAGAAACAAAAATGGCCCAAGCAAGTGAGGCACTGAGGAGACAATTAACGGATGAAAATCCAAGGACATCTCTCGGATCCAGTTTGTATCCAGATGACCAAAAGTTTTCTAAAGACATCGATTTGGAAACCGCCGAAACATTATTATGGAAGAACAACTTACTTCTCATCGCTTCACGATTCCAAATTGATGTTAAAAAAGCTGGTATCTTACAAGCAGGGTTATACGCAAACCCAAACATCGCCATCGACCAGAGTATTTTTGCGGAACCGACGCAGAGGTATTTTGATACGACAAGGTCCGGTCAATCTGTAATCCAAGTACAACAAGTCTTTTTGTTAGGCGGAAAAATCGATAAACGAGTCAAAGTAGCCGAACTAAATGCAAAAATCTCCGAACAAGAATTTTATGATTTAACGAGAGCTCTCATCACAAAACTCCGAAGAACATTTTATACAATCTACTTTTATAAAAAGGCTGTTGTATTTTATGACCAAAGTATTGCATCTATTGAAAAAACTGTAGAATCGTCTGAACTTGCTTATAAAAGAAGGGCATTACTACAGGCAGAACACCTTCGCTTAAAAGCCCTTCTCTTCTTCCTAAAAAAAGAAAGAGAAGATTTGGCTATCAAGGTATATGAAAAAGAAGCCGAACTTAAAATTTTGTTAAACGATGATGCCTATCGAGATGCACGTGTTGAATTTGCTCCCAAAATCAATGAAAAACAATTGGACTCGATTGTTCCAAATAATGTGAAACTGGAAGAACTCGTCGAAATAGCACGTGAAAACAGACCTGACTTAAAAAAAGCCTTACAAACATTACGTTATGAAGAAGCGAATCTAGAACTACAATATGCTAATGCGATTCCTGATTTATCATTTGGTCCTGTATACAACAGGGGTGGAACTGCGTTTCAAAATTATTGGGGTGTCACTGCTCAATTAACGGTCCCTTTATTTGATCGTAACCAAGGGAATATCCAAGCAGCTGAAAAAGCAATTTTGGTTCGAAAACAAGAATTAAAGAATAATATCTTGGAAGTAGAAAATGAGGTAGCAGTTGCTTACCAATCCGCACGTATCAAAGATGCTTTATACAAACGATTCATAGATGCATATATTAAAGATTATAGTAGTTTATCTTTAGATATGATTATGAGTTATGAAAAGAAATACATCACCATCTTAGAGTTTGCCGACTTCTTTGAAACCTATCGCTCCAGTGTAGTGGAAATGTTAAAACTCCAAACGGATCGAATGGAAGCCATTGAAAATGTAAATTATGCCGTTGGTAAGGGAATCTTTATCCCTAAATCCGAAAACCAAACTACTCCAAAATCCGAGGAATAAAATGTTCATTACCTTAAAATCATTAAACCAAAAAGCAAGAATCCTACTACTCTCTGGAGTTGTATTAATCGTAGCCGCGATTTTGTTTTTGGTGTTTTCAAAATCTACAAAACCTATTCACAAACATCCAGAAAAAGCGGAAGTATTTGACGAAGGTTTACGAATCGTTTTTAAACCCAATAGTCCAGGGCTTGAGATCGTTAGGTCCACTGTGATTGGCGGCGGAGGAGAGTTTGTCAGTTTAGAAGCTCCTGCAAGGCTAATTGCATCTACTTCACCATCTGTAAGCAACGGATCAAGGATCATACTCTTTGAATCAGCAGAGTTAAACGACTTATATGTGGGTTACATTCACGCTAAAAACAAACTCCATCGTTCCAATAAAAACTTAAGTCGTATCAAAGATATGTTTGTTCATCGTGTTGCAACAGAAAAAGATTTAGTAGAATCAGAAACTGATTCAGGTAATGATGCAGCAGAACTTGCAGAATTTGAGGGTAAACTTCGAGCACAAGGATTAAACCCAAGCGAACTGAGCACAGCAGGAAGTTTGAAAGCTTGGATCATCACGGATGTTCCCGAATCTCAAATTTCTACATTAAAAAAAGGTAAAAAAGTAAAAGTAGTTTTTGCTTCTTTTCCAGATGAAGAATTTACAGGAACTGCTGAAGCAATTGGTGATAACGTAGATCCACTCACAAGAACAGCAAAGATGCGTATTATCGTTGTGAATGATAAGTATCGTTTGAAACCAGGGATGTTTGGAGTTGTAAAATTTCCAGAACAAACAGGTGGTGATAGTGTTGTTTTACCTTATACGGCAATTGTCACAGTCGAAGGGAAAAACTATGTATTTGTCGAAGAAAAGCCATTAACATTCAAAAGGCGAGAAGTGGTTCTTGGTATTTCAACAAAAGAACGTGTGAACATCATTGAAGGTCTAGCACCTGGCGAAAAAGTAGCAATCCAAGGTTCCATTTTGTTAAAAGGATTAAGTTTTGGTTTCTAAAATGAAAAATTTGATCTTAAGCATTTTAATTCTTTTCATTACGGGATCAAGTTTATACTCTCAAACTTCTCCTTTTCCTAAAGATAAAAACGGGAATGAAATCAAACCGGATTGGACGCCATCTAAGCCAACGGAATCTGCTTTTGGTGCTGATGAAACATTAAACCAAAACAGTTTAGATGAAAAAAAATTACCAAAATCTACCAATTTTTGGATCTATGGTGCAACGATTGGTTCTCCTGCAAGTATCAATTTTAATTTAGGTTATTACTGGAAAGATATCGTATTACGTGGGTCAGGTGGAGTTTGGGGGCCGCACTGGAAAGGTGGCCAAATTGATTTAGGATATACATTCTGGAAAACACCTGTCATCGCTCACAGTATCTCGCTTGTAGGTGGATATTTTGAAGTGAGTCCCTTTGCGCCCGAAGTTGGACGAGGTGGACAGTCATCCTACCCAACAGGTTTAAACATTCCAGGATACAATCGAAGGGATCCAAGCCAGGAAGATCTTTTGATTCGTTCTTATATCAATTCGATCGATTCTAATGTTGCCACATATTTAGAATATGAAAGTAGAGAGAGGCAAAAGGTCCATCTTACTCAAAGATACATTGGAATCACTTATGACTTTTTACTGGGCAACTTTTTTCTGCAGTTAGGCGGAGGAGTTGGCCAAGGGGACTATAGAAACCCACAACTATTATTACAGATGGGTTACCTCTTCAATACGAGGGAATATCATGATTAAAGATTTTATTGAAACAGCTCTCAGAAATCGTATTACTACAATCATAACGGCAATTGTTGCCGTATTATTTGGAATTTGGGCTTGGATTGACATCCGAAAAGAAGCCTATTCTGACATAGCGGATACACAAGTTCGTTTGATTGCGAAATTTCCAGGAAAAGCTGCCGTAGAAGTGGAAGAAAGAGTCACTCTCCCCATTGAACGCGTATTAAATGCAATTCCAAAAGTTGCAGTTAGACGGTCCAGAACGATCAACGGATTAGTTGTGTTTCAATTCGTATTTGAAGATGGAACTGATGATTATTTTGCACGTATGCGACTTATGGAACGAGTTGCTGATGCAGACATACCAGAAGATGTCCATCCAGCACTGGGACCAATGAGTTCACCAGTGGGTGAAATTTATCGATATGTTTTAGAGTCATCTGAAAATCATACCCCTATGGAATTACGTACCATCCAAGATTGGATCGTGATGCCAAAGATGTTACAAATCCCAGGGATCGCCGATGTTGTCACCTTTGGAGGTTTGCCAAAACAATACCATGTTGTCACTTCACCTGACAAACTCATTCGGTATAAATTGACAATTGGTGATGTCATTAGAGCCATCCAAGAAAACAATTTAAACACAGGTGGAAATTTACTCCTTCAAGGGGAACAAGGTTTTCCTATTCGATCACTCGGTGCCATTAGAGATCCAAAACACATCGAAAATATTGTTGTAAAAACAGTTAATGGAGTTCCAGTCTTCATCCGTGACTTAGGTTCCGTCGAGATATCTCATCCAATCCCAAGTGGTGTTTTAGGTTATACCGTTCAAAACGATGAAGAAGGATTAATTGATGTTGACTCGTCTGTCCAAGGTTTGGTGGCGATGAGACGTTGGGGTGATCCGAATGAAATGGGAGAACGAATTCGAGAGAAAGTAAAAGAGATTAATGAAAACTATCTTCCCAAAGGTGTTCAACTCAGAAATACTTATGATCGAACAGATTTAGTTAATTATACACTTAGAACCATTGGTAAAACTTTGGTGGAAGGTGTTGTCGTCGTAAGTTTGGTTTTGATATTCTTTATCGGAAGCGTGCGAGCCTCCCTTGTCGTTGTTGCAACCATTCCTTTTGCCATGTTATTTGCCTTTTTACTCATGAACATGACAGGAATCCCTGCCAGTTTACTTTCACTCGGTGCAATTGACTTTGGTATCATCGTTGATGGTGCTGTGATCATGGTGGAAAACATCATGCGGCGATATCGAGATGCAACTCCAGAAGAAAAATCACATGGAATCCTGGCATTCACAAGAGATGCCGCATCGGAAGTGGGAACCGAAATTTTATTTTCAATTCTCATCATCATCTTGGCATATTTACCAATATTTTCATTTGAAAGGATTGAAGGAAGATTGTTCAAACCTATGGCATTCACAATCTCCTTTGCCATATTAGGTGCACTTGTATTTGCAATGGCAGTGATCCCAGTGATCATGTCGATTATTTACAAACATTATTTTGAATCAAAAAACCCAGGTCCCATCGAGTGGCACAATCCTTTTTATGATTGGATTGAAGCAAGATACAAACGACTCATCGAGTTCATTGTCGACAGGTCAAAAAAAGCAGTTCGATATACCTTCAGTGTAGTGACCATCTTTCTTGCAATAGGAATGTTTTCTTTAGGAACTGAATTTCTCCCTGAGATGGATGAAGGTGGATTTAACATTCGAATCTTTTTTCCTGTTGGAATTTCCTTACCCGAAGCAAGAAAATTTATGCCTAAAATAAGGCAGACTGTATATAAAAATGAACAAGTCAGTGTTGTGATTTCTCAATTAGGAAGGAATGATGATGGGACTGATCCACTTCCACCTAACCGATTAGAGGTTCTAATTGGTTTAAAAGATTATAGTAAATGGAAAGAAAAAATCACTAAACAAGAGCTTCTACTCCGAATGAAAAATGATTTGGAAGCAACTTTACCTGGAGCAAGGATCAGTTTCTCTCAGCCAATCATGGACAACTTATCCGAAGCCATTATGGGGACCATTGCTGACCTTGCCGTTTTTGTTTCTGGAAATGACCTCAAAATCATGCGTGGAATCGGAAATGAAGTCTTAAAAGAAATCAAAGAGATGAAAGGTGCCAGTGAATACGGCATTGAACAAGAAGCAGAAAGTCCTCAACTTACGATTAGCATCAACAGAGAAGCTGCCGCTCGGTTTGGTATCAATGTGATTGATATCCAACAGATGATTGAAGCAGCGATCGGAATGCAAAGGATTAGTACCTTATATGAAGGTCCATCTGACATTCCACCAAAAACTCCGGCTCGTTTCGGAATCGTAGTTCGATTTTCAAAAGATTACCGCGCATCTAAACAAGCAATTGAAAATATGCCTATCATATCGCCAAAAGGAGAAAGAATCCCTTTATCTCAGTTAGCTGATATCGAAGTTATTGATGGACCTACTATGATTTTCAGACAGGAAGGAAGAAGGGTTGTCACAGTTCGAACCAATATACGAGGACGTGACCAAGGTGGATTTGTTTCTGAACTTCAAAAACGTGTGAAGAAAAAAATCAAACTCCCAGACGGATATGAAATTCGTTTTGGCGGGCAATACGAAAACCTATCTCGTGTTGGGAAAAAACTTGGTATTGTGATCCCAATCACGGTTCTCATTATTTTCGGAGTCTTGTACTTATTGTATCGCAACTTAAAGTATGTGTATGTAGCTCTAGCATGTATTCCACTTTCTTTATTAGGTGGAATATATGCATTACTACTTCGAGGGTACTATTTTAACGTATCTGGGGGTGTTGGATTTATTTCACTTTTTGGAATTGCTACAATGGCGGGTGTTCTATTCGTATCAAGAACCAACCATCTGCTTGTCGAAGAACCTGATATTTCAACAAAAGCTGCCGTAAAAAAAGCCGCCGTAATCCAATTACGCCCAATGTTAATGACCATGTTACTTGCGTTACTTGGTTTAATCCCAGCCACTTTGGGAACAGGGGTTGGATCCGATGTTCAAAGACCTCTTGCTACCGTCATTGTGGGTGGACTCTTTTCAGCCATGTGCCTTGTATTAACAATCTTACCTTCTCTTTATTTAGTTGTGGTTGGGGAAAGAAAACCAAGCGCAGAAGAATTAGAGGAAATGAGTCATAAAAAACACATCCCTTTCCTTGATTTTGTAAATGAATTGAGTGAAGAACCTCTGGAAGAAGAAGACGAAGATGATGAGCCTGTTTCCAAGAAAAAGAAAAAACCTGCCAAAAAAAGGAAAAAAACATAAATCTTTTTCACTGACTGAATCGAATTAGAAATAAGAAAATGAAGTGTAATTTCGCCTCTGGAAACCAACCAGAGGTTTTTTTGTGATTAAACTCTTATTGATTCAATTAGATTCGAACAGTAGCGGCCACAACAAACAACCGCTCCACCCTTGTCCTTTTGTTTTGATCTGTCTCAAAAACAGAATCCATCGATTCTCTTTGGATGGCTTCGAATCTTAAAAGTCCAGGTGACCATTGTAGTAAATCAAATGTAACCGTATAACCGTTTGTTAAAAATCCATTTCTAGTGTAAGTTTGTACTAACACCTGTTTAGGATCATAAAACCGTTCGATCCGAAAACTTAGCCGAAACAAATCTTCATATCGAAAACTAGTCCAAAAGGTTCCATGATACCATTGGTGAAACGCTCTCGATTCGCGACTGATGTACATTGGTAAAATTGGATTGATTTCTTTCCACCATGGTTCATAAGACAAAGATTCTTTTGTTTTTTGTGCACCAACATCTCCAGAAAGTGCAAAAGATAACCAATCCAAAACTTTCCATTCCAGAATTGTATTATTATAGAAACGTGTTTGTTTTCGTTCAAAATCGGGAGCCTCATTGCCGGCAAATTGATTGGCAGTGATGGAAAATTTAGGTGTGAATTGGTATTTGAACTGAGTACCAAGTGATTTGTCTTTATTTTGATCCGTTATATTTTGCCAGCCATTCATCACATGAAACTGAAATTGAAACTTATCAGTGAACTTTGTTGTGACCCTGACTCCTGAAGAATAATACGGTACATAGTCAAGAGCCATTGCTCTCGTATAATTCCAATTATCTGATGATATCCATGATTCATATCCAATATGGCCTAAATAAATACCTGCATCCACCCAAGTGTCCTTACTCAATTTAAATCCAACATAAGCCTCCTGGATGTGTTTCACTGCATTTTGATTGGAACTAGTATCCTTACTGATCTCCCCAGCATAATTTGTATTGACAGAGGTTCCAAATTGAAATGCCAAACGCCCTCGAATTTTATCTTCCTGCCATTTCGTTTCGATAAAGCCCAAATTAATATTAAACTCGTCATTTCGAACTGCTTGTGTTGTATACTGTCTCTCTTTGGAATTGGGATGATTGCCATTATGAGAATAATACGTATCGACAAAAGCGCCAAACTTCAAACTTTTCGGCAAAACGATAGTTTTATCTTTCGCCTCATCCAAATTAGTTGGTTCGTTCAAATTGGTTTGATTGGATCCATTCTGTTGGGTTGGTTGTTTGGATTCGGAACTGTTTTCCGCTTTCAATTTTCCTGTAAATGGAACACTAAAAGATAGGATCAAAATCAAAAAAGGAATTTGGATTCGATGTTTCATGAAATTCCGCCCAATGCCTTTGAGCGGAGTTTACTTTATTTTTTAAGTAGTTCTTTGATTTCTTTTGGAAATCCAAGGAGTTCGTCTGGGACTTGGATTAATTTTTTGCGATAGTTCTTTTTGTATTCTTTTTTGAATTTAGTATGACATGATTTACAAGTTTCATCTGGTTTGCCCACGGCAAGTTTTGCATCGATGATCTCTTTCCATTCTGCTTTTTGGTCTTCAGGCGCCATATCAGGAACTTTTTCTAAAATTTTATTCAGATAATCAGCGTTGTCTTTTTTATCATACAATTTGGTCGCAGGTTTTGTATAATCTTCCATAAAATCATGGAGATTCATTTCTGTGACCGACTTGGCTTTTTTTTCGGCGTTAAGTACAAAACCGAAAGAAACGAATAACAATCCTAAACTCAAAAGCATCTTTAATCTCATATCTACCTTCTTTCAAAATCCTATGATTGGATGGATTGGGAATCAAGCCTGTTTTTTTCGCATTAGTTCCGATCCTAAACCAAATTTTTTGACCGATTCCAAATTCACACGTCCAGTGTACTCATCTTCATATTCGGCCAATTGTTTCACAAAGTTTGCATCCAAACCGGCTAAATATCTTGTTTCAGGAAAAAACAAATATCCTTTTGCTCTTCTTGGTGTGAAAGGGAATTGGATCAGCGAAAGATAATGTTCCCAGGAATTTTTTTCGGAAGGAATCGATTTTTCAAACGCACGTACGCCCCGTTTGACATGTTTGATCTCATCTTCAAAAATATAAATCATGATTTCTGATGTTTTTTCATCTCCGAAATAAGAAAATACTTTTGCATATACTTGCGAATAATCCAAATTCGCTCCTTCAAAGGAAAGAGACATGACTGCTGAAAACGACTCCACGCTCTGAAACTGGTCCAATTGTTTCCAAAATATATAATTGAGTGGGATATCTCCAAATTGTATTCCAAATTCGCTCATTCGATTCAAATACATCTTAAAATGAGTTTGTTCTTCTTCAATGGTTTTGACCCAACCATTCCGAACAGATTTTTGAGCATCGGGAAAGGCTAATATGGCCCAGGCAAAAAGTTCAATCGCCATGAGTTCATGATTGGCAAAATGATGGAGAGTGAGTCCGCGATTCGATTCTAAATTCAAATGTTCCAGTCTTGGAATTTTAATTTTTTTATCAGAGAATTGAAGTTTGTGATTTCTTCCTGGAGTTTCAATACGAATGGATTTTTGGTCACTATCGTCTATCCATTGTTTCGGTGGAGGAAGCAATTTATCTTCCAAATTCGGAGCAAGTAACAAATGTTTTGCGTATTCTGTTATTTTCATAGTTTATTAACATTCCGAAAATGGATTTACAAAAATCCGAAATCATCTGTAGATAATTCCAAATTCAATGAACGCTTCTAATTCGAAAAGTCCGAATTTTTATGAATCCGTCTATGCTGTGGTAAAAAAAATTCCCAAAGGAAAAGTTACGACCTATGGTCATATTGCCTTGTTATTAGGGAATCCAAGAGCAGCACGTGCTGTTGGGTATGCGCTCAATTCCTTAAAAAAAGATAGAGAATCAAAAATCCCGTGGCAAAGGGTAATCAATCGAGAAGGAAGGATATCGTTCAAAGGTGATAGCTTTCGAGCCGATTTACAAAAAAAAATCTTACAAACAGAAGGTGTTTCTTTGATTTAGGCAGTGATCAATTGGATTTTGACAAGTACGGATGGTTTCCATTATATGAAAAAAGATTTTCCAATCACTCTGACAATCGCAGGTTCTGATTCTGGTGGTGGAGCTGGTGTCCAAGCCGATCTCAAAACGTTTTCGTCTCTTGCGACATTTGGAACCACAGTGTTTACATGTCTCACAGCTCAAAATCCTGATGGAGTCACAGGTATTTATGAAATCTCTCCTGACTTTGTTTCCTCACAACTCCAAGCAGTTTCCAGTTATTTCCCGATCAAATCTGCAAAAACAGGAATGTTATATTCGAAGGACATCATCAAATCGGTCGCTTCATTTTTTTATGATAATCCTGACATACAGTTGGTTCTCGATCCAGTGATGGTTGCAACAAGTGGTGCCAAACTCCTCAAAGATGATGCGATCCAATCCTTAATTGAAGATCTCATTCCACTTGCAAAAATAATCACACCTAACTTAGATGAGGCGTCGCTTCTTTTAGGAGAAAATATCCACCAATATGACCAGTTGGTTCCAATGGCAAAAAAACTATTCGAAAAATACAATGTCCCCATTTTATTGAAAGGGGGACACCTACCCAATGCATCAGTAGCGACCGATGTTTTGTTTGATGGTATATCAATATTCGAATACTCAAAACCATATCTGAAAGAAAAACATACTCATGGAACAGGTTGTACGTATTCGGCAGCAATTACTGCCTTTTTAGCTCATGGGAAAAATCTTGCAGAAGCAGTCGGATCAGCCAAAGAATACTTACACTTAAGTTTGGAAGATGATATTCTCACGGGACCAACACAACACCTAAACCACTTCCCAGATCCAACTCATTAATCAAAGAACTAGTTCACAAAACCGATCAAACAAAGAAGAACTCAATATTCAATATTGAGTTCTTTGATTTTTTTATCCAATGTGTTACGATTGATTCCCAAAAACTTAGCGACTCTTGTTTTGGTATACCGAAATTTTTTCATCGCATATTGGATGAGTCTAGATTCAACTTCACTGACAACAATTTCCATCGCACGCCCATCCAAACCATCCAACTGTCCAGAAGTCAAACGACCAGATCCCAAATCCAAAGGTTCAGCACCAGATACTGATTCCACATGATTTGAATGTGATACTTCCACAGTGTTATCTGGCATTTCTTCCATATTGGATAAAATATCTGAAAAATCTTCTTCATTTAAAATTTCATCTTGGGCAAGGACTACTGCTCGTTCGATGACGTTTTCCAATTCGCGAACGTTTCCTGGCCATCTATATTTCAAAAGCAGTCTAGATGCTTCGCGAGAGATTCCTTTGATAGATTTATTATTATCTTTTGTATACTTTTCCAAGAAGTGATTCATGAGGAGTGGAATGTCTTCAACTCGATCACGTAGCGGTGGAGTATTGATTTTGACTACATTCAACCGGTAAAACAAGTCTGCTCTAAATTTCTTTTCGGCAACTAACTGTTCTAATTCGGCATTGGTTGCGGCAATGATCCGTACATCCACTTTTTTTGCTTTTGTTGATCCAATGGCTTCAATTTCACGCTCTTGTAAGACCCGAAGTAACTTTGATTGTAAGTTTAAATCCATTTCTCCAATTTCATCCAAAAAGATAGTGCCTGTGTCGGCCAATTCAAACTTTCCTTTTTTGTCTGTGACAGCTCCCGTAAAGGAACCTTTTTTATGACCAAAGAGTTCACTTTCAAGTAAGTTTTCTGGAATTGCAGCGCAATTGATTTTGACAAATGGATTTTCAGAACGGGAACTATTGTAATGAATTGCATTTGCAATCATTTCCTTTCCAGTTCCTGATTCTCCAGTGATGAGAACAGATGCTCTTGAATCAGCAACTAACTGAATTTTTTCAAACATCTTTTCCATACTCGCGGCTTTACCTATCAGTGAACCAAATTTATATTTATTTTTTAATTCTCTTTTTAATTGGATATTTTCTCGTGAAATTTCTTTTTTTGCTTCTTCGACTAAGTTTTGAATTTTGATCGATTGTGAAATGATAGATGCAACCACTTGTAAAAAATCTAAAAAAGATTTTAAGTCAGTGTGTTTATTTTGAACGATAAATGCATTTACTACACCCAAGGTTGTTTGTTCACTCAAAATTGGAGCACATAATAAACTTACGTTATGTGGATCATGTTTAAAATGAGACAAGTATCCAACTCTGTTTAAAAAATCAGGATGTGATGCAACAGATTCAATGATAATTGGCTCTCCTGACTCATATACTTTTCCAGTGATTCCTTCTCCAGGTTGGTATGTTCCTTTTTCAATTTCTTCTGGTGATAATCCCGAAGCGGCAACAATCCTTAATAAGGCTTCTTCTTTATTAAATAAGACAATACTTCCTTTTTCTAAACGAAGTGACTTTTCCATTGTTACCATAATGGAATCAAAAACTTCATTTTGATCCAAAGTTGAGCTAACTACTTTTGAAATTTCGATGAGAGTTGCTTGGATTTTCGTTCGTTGTTCTAATGAACGAATGGTTTGTAAATTTTTAAAAATCTGACCCGCTTGGTTTGCAAGTACACTTACAATCTCCAACATCTCAGGTGTAAATGCATTCAATCGATTCGAGTCAAGTGAGATCACCCCAATGATATCATCCTCTACTATCATTGGAGCAACTAACTCTGATTTGATCTCTTCTTTTACTTGGATGTAATCTGGATCTTTCGAAACATCATTGACCAACTTCGCTTTTCCCGTGGAAGCTGCCATACCCGTGATCCCCTGTCCAATTTTCAGTTTGGTTTCACGAAGTAATTGTTGGTTCATCCCACGTGAGGTCACGGCATCCAGGACACTTTGTTTCTCGTCGATGAGCATGAGGGAACCTGACTCCACGGCACAAATTTGGATGCATCGATCGAGAATCAATTCGAGGAGGCCATCTGGGTCCTGTGTGGAATTCATGGCCGTAGCGACTTCATGGATGGATTGGATGGGATTGAATTTTTTCGCGCTCATAGGTTTTGCTCTTTGGAATTACGGATTGCTGGAAAGGAAGACAGTTTCACTATGCTTATTTTTTCATCATTATGTACGACAAGCAAACAATTAAATGGTTTTTTAATCATTTCACTTGCCTTCCTTTCGATTTCAGCAGAAAAAACAACATTTGCTTATAGATTAAGCATGAATCGTACCAGGTTTCTTCCCTCGGAAGGAAATTCTTGTAGCTTGTGAAAAAAGAAATCGTGTATCCTGGTCCCTGGATGAACGAGGAATCGGAATTTGAACGAATCTGCCTTCTTTGTACTGAACCTCGTGTTCCCAGTGGCATCACGAAAGCAGGTCGATTTTTCTGCCAAACCTGCCAGAGGGAATGGATCTTAGAAAAACGAAAAATCCCTCGAGTGGGCAAACATGTCCTCAATTCAGATGAAAAAACAGAATTCCTATTAGAGAACTTATCCCTATTTAACTCCTCACTTGGTTTAGATGATTTGATGTTTCGTTTTAGCGAACTCATCTCTGATCGCTTAAAAAAAGATAAAATTGCAATTTTTATAACAAACCTAGAGTTAGGTGAAATAAAATTAGCTCATTATTACACCAAACAAAAACATTTGCAAAGAGTCATCAAACGAATCACTCTCGATTATGATTTGAGTTACGGAATTTTAATAGAAGCGATGGCGAAGAGAGAGCCTTGTTTTTATAAATTCAGTGACCAAACCCATCCGTTTTATTCCTTTTATTCAAAACTTACTGGCACCAAATCTCAATTGGTCTTACCTATATTGTATGCAAACATCGCTGTTGGAATGATCACAATCGATTATGAAGACGAAGACACATTGGATTATATTGAAGATGAAGAAATTCTCAAAATTGTTGTCGGACAATTTGCCGTTTCACTTAGAAATTCGCTTCTGTTTTCCAAATCAAAAAATCAATCGAAACACTTTAGAAGTTTACATACGGCTGCATTAACATTAAGCCAACTCTATCTAAACAATCACAATGAGATGATTCGAATGATTCTACTCACATTATCAGGAATTGTAGACTCATCCATTTCTTGTTTGGTAGAAATTCCTCCAAACGTTACCAAAGCAAAAGTATTCAAAGTATACCGAGATCTGGAAAATTATGAACTTAAAACATTGACTGACTCAGTGGATATCAATGATCTAAATTTTATACTCCAAACAAAAGAAATTTTGGCAGTTGATCCTTCTATAGATGTTATCTTTCAAACACTTGGAATCACTGGAAAAGAAACACTCATCGTACCCGTAAAATTAGAAAACGAAACTATTTGTATTTTTATTTTGGCCAAAGAAGAAACTCGATTCCCGCATGAAGAAATTGAAGCTCTGAATGCTTTCGTTTCACTCGCAAGAATCACCATGGAAAATTCCAATTTATACCAAAATCTTTCAAACAAAGAAAGATTGGAGAAAGAAATTGAAATTGCTAAAGAAATTCAAAGTAATCTTTTACCTCGTAACGCACCAGAAGCGGATGGATTTTCCTTTGGTGGACTCATGGTACCTGCTCGAGGGATCGGAGGTGATTATTATGATTTTATATTATCACCGAATCGAAATGAGTTATTTGTCTGCATTGGTGATGTCAGTGGAAAAGGAGTCGCAGCAGGTCTTGTAATGGCTACCGTTAGAACCATCCTCCATTCTCTCGTTCGAGTAAAAGATTCCCCCTGGGAAATTTTAAACGATATCAACAATTACTTATATTCCAGTTATCGAGATGCGATCACTCCACGATTTATGAGTATGATCTTGATTCGTTGGAATTTGATTTCCGATGAAGTGGAAGTATCGGGAGCTGGGCATGGAAATTTTTACCATTACCAATTATACTCCAACACAGTTAGATCCATTGAAACTGGTGGTGTCATCTTGGGAATCAGTCCCGACATATCCAAATTTAAAAATGAAACTAAATTGTATTTCAAGGCTGGGGATACAATCCTACTCTATACAGACGGTGTAACAGAAGCTCTCAATGCTTACGAAAAACAATACGGCGAACTTAGTTTAGAGGAGAGTTTCCGAAATCACATCCTTTTGGAACCAAAAAAGATTTTAGAGAATATTTATTTGGATCTAAAAGAATTTGTCAAGGAACAGGAACAACACGATGATATCACAATGGTGGCCGTGAGGAAAATATGATTCCAAAAATCCCTGATTCTGTTTCCATCCATTTTGAATCTATGCTCAAAAGAATGGGAAACCAACTGCCAAACGAATGGATCAAAAACAAAACAAAATTTTTACTCTCCTATTCGGGAGGAAAAGATTCTAGTCTCCTATTATTATTCTTAAAATATTTACAAGACAAATACCAAATCCAACCCCCTCACCTCTTTTATCTATCGCACGGGATCAGAGAGATCCAAAACGAAGAAAAAGAAATGGAAACTTATCTAGAACAATATGGATTCAATCTCTTCTTTGTAAAAAAAAAATTCCAAATTTATCCTTCAAACTTAAGAAAGGATTAGAAGAAACGGGACGGCTTGTTCGTTACCATGAATTAAAAAAAATAAGCAAAAAAATTCCTTCCATCATTCTCACTGGCCATCACTGCAAAGATTATACAGAATCCATTTTTTTGCATCTAACGAGAGGTGGTGGTAAAAAATCTTTTTATACTCTCCCTCCATTTGATGGAGAAAGGTTTTTGCCTCTTGTTTTTTTGGAAGACCATGAATTGAACGAATTATACCAGTTTGTATCAGCAAATATGCGTATCTTTGAAGATGAATCAAATGGTGATCCTATTTATAAAAGAAATAGAATTCGGATGGAATTGATTCCAATTTTAGAAAGAGAAAAATGGAACTTTTTTAAAACCTATTGGAATTTCCACGATCGATCGCAACTCAATTTACAATTTGATGGTTTTTCAAACCAATCCCAAAGTTATGCACCACACCTATTTCGAATTCCTCATGATACATGGGTGAGTTTGAATTTATCTGCTAAAAAAGAATTAATCGATTTCCATTTGAAACTGATGGGTATGTATCCCTTATATAAATCTGGCTTTGAGAACTTTCACCTGCAATCAGAAGGGGAAAGAGCATTTTTAGAAAATAAAAATTGTTACCTATACAAATCAAAGTTTGGTGATCTCTTCATCATTGACAAAAAATCTCCAGCATTTAAAAAAGCGATTTCCAATCGAGAGGGCCAAATTTTGGTCATTGAGTGGAACCAAAATCGATTCAAAATCAATGATCCTGATATGAAATACAGTTTAGGATCCTGGCACCATGGGCAAAAAATCCAAATTCGTTCTGGAAATAAGGAAATTTCCGAATGTATGCGGGAAAATGGTGTTCCGTTTTTTTTACGATCCTATATCCCTATCCTCTATTTTGAGAATGAACCGATCCAAATTTTATTTTCACTCTTTTCAAAAAACGAAAAGAATTATCCGAAACGAATCTATTTAGAAAGGTGATCTAGATGCATAAATATTCCAAAGAAATACCCTTTCCTGAAACTAAATTCTTCACTTCTATCGCCAAATTAGATGAAAAAGAAGATTTGGATTCAGTACAATCCATTGCATTTATGGGAAGGTCTAATTCTGGCAAATCAAGCCTACTCAATGCGTTATCTAATCATCGAGGACTAGCAAAAGTATCAAGAACACCTGGAAAAACAAAACTCATCAATATTTTTAGAACCAAAGTTGGATTTAATTTGGTCGACTTGCCGGGGTTTGGTTATTCAAAAGCTTCTCATAAAGAACACAAAGACATGATGAATCTTTTAGAAGGTTTTTTAAACTCTTGGAAACAACTCAAAATATTATTTATTCTCTGTGATTCTCAAAGAGATTTCCCTGAAGAGGAATTATCAACAATCGAAGTTGCTATGGAAAAAAAAATCAAACCTGTTGTGATTCGCACAAAAATTGATAAACTAAACCAAAGTGGACAACATAAAGTACGCACAGAAATGGAAGCCGCAATGAATGAAATTGGAATTCCTTTCCGGGTGTTTTATATTTCTGCATCAACAGGTAGAGGGATTGGTGAATTGAGGGAATTTATTTTAGAAACACTTGGAATTCAAACAAAAGTATCCAATGTAGAACCGTAATGTGAATCCGTTTGGTAATTTAACATTCCAAAGACATTGGAAGCCATCATCTTGCGGAAATCGGTAAGCAGTGCAAATGTTTCTTTCAGTTGTTCTTTGATACGTAGGAGACGGACTTCTTCTTCTAAACGTTTTTTTTCCGATTCCAATTCTTTTTGGCGTTCTGTTGAAGTGATATCAGATGATTTTTTACTCTTTTCCGACTCTAATGTTGTTTCTATTTCTTTGATTTTTGATTCTAAGTTTTTTTCGTAACTACGTTTTTGGATTTCTTTAGGGTTGTTTCGATCCGTTTTCACAGCTGATTTCTCTTTCGATTCTTTCTCTTCTTCGAGTTTTTGTTGGAACAAATCTTTGATTGACTTTCCATCCGAATATGGTGTTAGGCTTGGATCTTCTTCCGCTTTAGAGACTGGTTTTGTGACAGCCTGTGTTTCACCACTCACGGCAACCATCCGTCCATCTCGTAACTCATAATTGATTTTGACTTGGACAGATTGGACTTCCCTACCTTCACGGAAAGCTTCGTTTTTGAATTCTTGTGCGTGGCCTAACTCGTGAGAGATAACGTGTAATGCGGAGAACGATTCAGGCGCACTTTCCAACTGTCCATGGCCGACATAGCTCACCCGTCGATCTCTCAGGAGATCTACATTCATACGACTGAATGAGGATTCTTCTATTCTCATGGAAACCTAACCACCTATTGGGTACTTCGGTTTGTATTAGGAAAAGATTAGTATGAAATTGGAATTTTGGAAAGTAAAATCTCTCCCAATGGATTTGGGAGAGTGAAGAAAATGGAGCGAATTTACGGACCTTGTCTCACACAACGGACATAATTCCGTTGGGTTTTGACGACAGACCGCTGGACCCCATAGGACTGACGATCAAAGGAAATTGCAAATGCAGTCTCCCCTGGTAAATCATCTTGGTTAGACCATGCGGTCCAATAGTCCTCTTCCTGGATGGAAGGGAAAAATTGTAAAGTCGCGGCACGACCTGGAATGACCAACCTTTGGAATTCAATCGGAGTTGGCACTCGCCAAGTTGCTCCTAAGAAGTTGCTATTTTGACAAGCCGCATATAACTCACTTGTTCCCAAGATTCCAATCGAGGAAAAACCTTGGAGGACCTGAGGAAAGGAAATTGAATTACAAGCATGTGTTTTGGAATCACAAAAGGCAACTTGGATCGCACCTGCGCGATTGGAATCATACGGATTGTAAATGGACCCTTGCGGTGCCCCCAAACAATCGTTAAATCCAGCACGATACACTTGTCCATGTGTACACTTTTGCCAAATCAAATTGGTGATCACATCAGTAATCGTTCCGTTGCCGTTATCACGCAAACTTTGGTTTGCGATGAGTCCAGCGAAAAGTTGGTTGGTTTCTTCTGGGCTTAATCCATAGACATCGTCTACAGGTTTCATCTCACAGTTGATGAAAAAAGAAAAAGCCAAAAGAGCAAAACAGGAATGAAGTATTTTCATAATCTTAAAGCGCTCCCCTAGAATATGTGGTTAAAGTTGATAAACGTTTGTCTATCTTCGTTCGAAATCGCATGATCGAAATAGATAACAGTTGCTTGGTTCCAAGGAATTCTAAGTCCAATACCCCTTGAGTGTTTGTAGTTTTTTAAATTTGCATCTTCGGTGCGATCCCAAACTCGTCCTACATCATAAAAAGGAACGAGTTGGAAATCAAAGTGTTGTCCACCAAATTCTGCTTCCGCAAATTTCCATCGAACTTCGAAGTTTGCATAAGCCATCGTTTGGCCCACAAATCGATCTTGTTTGTAACCACGAATGGTAGTTCTACCACCAAGACCAGATTGGTTTACTTCTGTTCCCCACATGTTACGGTATTCGTAAAAGGGTGCATCTCCATTCGTTTGGACCATGGTTCCACGAGCGGCGATCACGAATTTTTCCAAAATTTCTGGAGGTTTGTTTGTAAACCAAGTGACAGGACTTAAGAAAATACGCCCAGATACTAAGTTCTTATTGAATTCAGAAGTAGATCCAATTGCTTTTGTGGAACGTTCGTGAGTGTATTCTAAAAACAATCCTCGGTTTGGGTCTGGCTCAAAATCACGAGTGTCAAACACGATACCAGCACGGATTGTGTTTGTATAACCACCGTTAACCCCACGGACTTTACCATCTTTATCATCACGAGTCAACTTGGTTTCCCCTTGTGGTGTGGCAAACGTACGATCTACATCTAGTAGACCTAAAATTCCATCGGCTGGCCCAAGGTAAGCATTATTGTTCACACCATCAAATCTACGAATGATTTGTTTTGATAACCGAACACCAGTGACCGTACGAAGTGTACCCCCAAAGAAGGAATACTCACCCGATGTACTGAAGTTAGGGTTTTCAATGTCATAACGATTGTATTTATTATCACTGACTATGGGAGCTTCACCAACACCCGCATCCCCTGGCCTTCTGAAACTTAAATTATCTTCATAGTCTGAAAACGGGGCATTTCGACGAATTCGGCCGTTCGGATCGTTCCGTTCCAAATAAGAAAGAGGTTGGAGAGTTCCTTCCCCTAGTCCAAAATATAAGGAATTCGGATTTCGTTCGTAAACTAAATCTGCACGTAACCGCCATTTGGTGTCAAAAATATAAGGTGCATCCAAACTCAATTGGTGGTAGGGTGCCCGTTTGGTCGTATTAAAATACTGAGCAAAGATCCTGACACGATACGGAGTGTATTCAAACATCGGAGAAGTTCGGTTCCCGTTGTAAAAATACAACACCCGGGCACCATAACCGATCCCGACGTTGGGATCTGAGTTGATCAGAGGGAGCCCTGTGAAGTAACCGCCCTCTTTTTTATTCTTAAAATCACGTTCACTCAATCTCTTTTTTTCAGAGATGTCGAACGGAAGGTCGGTTCTGGGTGCTCGCTCCTGCGCAAAAACACTCGGTACCAGGGAAAAAAATAACAGAAGTATAAAACTTCTCAAAATAGAATTGTACATTCTCTACCTATTCGCCAAAGAAACTGCCTTACTCTGGGAAATTTGCAAAATATGTCAAATAGATTCGAGAATTTATGTTTTTTCCAATTCGATTCTGTGTAAAATGAGGAGAACCTCATCTTGTTGGACAAGCTCACCTTGTACCTTTCGGATCTCTTCCACGCGGCAGGGATAAGGGGCTTTGATGGCATTTTCCATTTTCATTGCTTCCAAAATTAACAATGTTTCCCCTATTCTATGTTCGCTTCCCGCCGCAGTAGAGATTTGCACTACTTTTCCTGGCATGGGACTTTTGATTTCGGGCGAGGTTTGCCCTGCGACTTCATAAGATCTTTCCGTTAGTTTTGCACTCCATGTTTCTCCTTTCCAATGGAAGAAGATCTGGTTCTTCATTTTCAAAAATTTTAGGAGGGACCCGTCTTTCATTTGTACGGTTGGCAATTGATTGTCCTGGGTTTTGAATCCCTCAACAAGTTGGTCCGTTTGAAAAGAAAAGGATTCATTGTCCAATCGTACGCGAATGGTATTTCCATTCACGTGGACCGAGGCAGGTTTTGATTTTGTTTCGAATAAAAAATCCATATCTGATTACCTAATTGGGCTCCAAGGATCCAGGGTTTGTTTCGAGGAAAAAAAGAGTCCTGCGAAGGCATATTTAAGTTCTTCCTTCGTATTCTCTTTTAATAGTAAATCTTCATGATCTGCGATGAAGTGAGTCGAAACAGTTCCTTTTGCAAATTGGTCAGTGGATACTAATTTTTGTAAGAACTGCAAATTGGTTTTGGGACCAAACACAATTGTCTCTGATAAACATTCGATGAGTCGCTGAATTGCAGTTTGTCGATCTTCACCCCATACAATGAGTTTTGCTATCATCGGATCGTAATACATTGTAATTTCAGAACCTGTAACCACACCGGAATCAATTCGTAGGTCTTCTCTTGTTGGAAAAGATAAATGATGGATTTTTCCGATGGAAGGTAAAAATCCTTCTTTTGGATCTTCGGCATAAATTCGCACTTCGATGGCATGACCATTTTGTTTGGGTGTTTGTAAGTTCGGAAGAGGTTCCCCTTGGCAAACTCGGATTTGCCATTCGACCAAATCTAGTCCCGTTGTCATTTCAGTGACAGGATGTTCTACTTGTAATCGAGTGTTCATCTCCAAAAAGTAAAATTCACCATTCTCACCTAATATAAATTCTACGGTACCAGCTCCTTCATATTGAACGGCTTTACCTGCCATCACAGCAGCTTCTGCCATCTTAGATTTCAAAGAAGATGGAAAATTGGGAGCGGGTGTTTCTTCCACTACCTTTTGGTGGCGTCTTTGTAAGGAACAATCGCGTTCATGCAAATGGATGATGTTTCCTTGTGTGTCACCAAAGATTTGAAATTCCACATGCCTTGGGTTCACAATGTACTTTTCTAATAGAATTCGATCATCTCCAAAAGCTGACATAGCTTCTCGTTTTGCCGATAAAATGCCAGCTTCCAGTTCGTCAGAGGAATTGATACGTCGCATCCCTTTGCCACCACCACCAGCACTTGCTTTTGCCATCACCGGGTATCCAATTTTATCCGCTTCTTTTTTGAAAACAGACATCTCTTGGGATTCCCCTTCGTAACCTGGGACAACTGGTACACCACTTTTGGCAACTAATATGCGTGAGCCGATCTTGTCACCCATCGCCTCAATTGAATGAGGTTTTGGACCGATAAAAGAAATTCCATGTTGTTCTAATTTTTTTGCGAAGTCAGTATTTTCTGATAAAAATCCATAACCTGGGTGCACTGCATCGGCACCCGTTGCCAAACAGGCTTCAATCACCTTATCTACATTTAAATACGAGGAACGAGCATCGGTTCCACCGAGTGGATACGCTTCATCAGCACTTAAAACGAACAAACTTTGAGAATCGGGATCAGAATAAACAGCGACTGTTCTGATCCCCATTTTTTTGGCAGTGCGAATGACTCGAACAGCAATTTCACCACGATTGGCGATGAGTATTTTTTGGATCGGCTTCATGTGAGTAGGTTCAAAATTGGAGAATAGCGAAAATAAATCAACTGAAAGATCGTAAGTGAATTGACCATCCCAAAGACTAACCAATTCTTTTTTTTATGGTGAACTTGTTTTTCAAACCAAGATTTTCAGACCGCATTTTTTTGACATATCTCTGTTTTGGATTTTTAACTTTATTCCTCCATCGAGTTTTGTTCTTCTTTGTTTATTCCTATCGATTAGAAGAAATAAACCATCTGTTAATTCTCAAAGCTTTTTTGATAGGATTTCGATTTGATTTAGTCACCGTATCTATCGCGTTAGTTGGATTTTACATACTTTCCATTTCGGAATTCTTATCTAGGAATCAATTGTATCGAAATCTTTGGCTTGTCACTCCTTTGATAATATATCCCTTTTGTGTGTTACATCTATTTGCAGATTTATTATATTTTGAAAATGCCAATAAACACATTGGTTACGAAGCGATTGTATTTCTAGGAGATTTGGATGTTTTGGTTGTTTCTGCTTGGTCGGAAGCTCCATTTAAAATTTTAAGCTTTTTTTTTGTGATCCTTCTTTATGTTTTGGGGATACGTTTTTGGTTTCGAAAAAATAAGATTGGATACCAAGTGAATGAAACACAACCAAAGCGGTATACCATCCCAAAAATCATTCTTTGGATTTTGTTTTTTTTTATAGGACTTCGGGGTGGCCCACAGGAATCACCTCTGAGGGCAAGTGAAGCCATCATTTCAGATGATGCATTGATCAACCAAATTGCCTTGAATGGAATTTATACAACCATCAACGATTTCAAAAGCCAATCCATTCCCAAACACTTAAAGATGAGTGATTCAGAAATGTTGTCGATTGTAAAAGAAGAGATCCAATTTGAAGGGGCCGAATTTTTAGATGACCCAAACTTTCCTTTGGTTCGGAAGTTCAACGAAACAACTGGTAAAAAACCAACGAATATTGTCCTTGTGATCCAAGAATCCTGGACTGGAAAATTTGTATGGCCAATCTCCGATGGAATTTGGTTAGGAAAAGAAATTACTCCGTATTACAATCAATTGGCGAAACGTGGACATAGTTTTTCCAAATTTTATGCAAATGGAGGAAGAACAAGTAACGCTTTACTTTCTGTTCTAACAAGTATCCCCGATCGACCTGGGCTTACTGCTATCCGAACGCCACAAATCCTCAGCCACTTTTCTGCCATCGGGAACATCTTTTCCGAGTTAGGTTATGAAACGAGTTTTATCACAGGAGATGATTTAAAGTTTGATAGTTTGGCAACAATTTTACCTCATTTTGGATACAAAACACTCATTGGCAAAGAGGACTTTAGAAAGTCTGGATTGTACCAAATTGGTGCTTGGGGTTATGATGATGAACATCTTTATTCCAAAGCGATAGAAGAAATGGATGCTTACCAAAAAAAGAAAAAACCATTTTTGATGACCATTCTCACTATGACCACGCATTATCCCTATAAGGTTCCAGATAAAAAATATGAAATTTTCGATTCTAGTGTCACTGATTATGATTATCTAAACACTTATCACTACTCAGATGCAGCCTTAGAAGTTTTTATGAAAGAAATACAAAAGAGAGATTACTTTGAAAATACACTTTTTGTATTTGTAGGGGATCATACTCATCATCGATATCTATCCTACTATGAAGATAGAATGGTTCCCTTTATGTTGTTTGCACCAAAATACATTAAACCTAAGTTAGATGAGAGAATCGCTTCCCAACTCGATGTTTTGCCGACAATTTTAGGTGTAATTGGTAAAGAAACGTATTTTGCCGGTTTTGGGAAAAACCTTTTGGCACCCAATGTCAAATCAGGAAGTACTTACTTTGCTTATGGAAGTGCTTGTGGTTGGATTGATGAGGAAAAAATCCTCTACCAAAGTGTGGATGGAGACACCCAATTTATTTTCCAAATGGTGCCTCCTTATGCGGAAGATCCAGTATGTAACCCAAACCGTACAAATTGTACGAAACAAACCCAAAATGCAAAAGCTTTTTTTAATTTGAGTTTAGAGCTAATGAATCGTAATACTCTTTACCCGTTGGAAGGAAGTTTACGGTACACCAGGAAATGAGTCCACATACTTCACTTTGAAGTCTGGGAAACTGGTGACAATTTGGACTTTAAAATCGGGAAAGGATGTGACTTCCTGCCACTGCCCACAATCAGATGGGAAACTTGTGACTTTTTTCACTTTGAGATCAGGAAAACTATCCACAATCTGCACCTTAAAATCGGGAAAACTAGTCACAAACTGCACTTTGCCTGCCAACTTCTTTCCTTTGAAGGTGCAGTCGGAACCTACTTCACCCGCAGAAAGTCCAACCGTCAAAACCATCGTCAATAAAATCGGAATCAATTGTTTCATCGTCCCTCCAAAATTTAAGAAATAAATTCTCGATTTATTTGGAAAGGTGTCAATTCTTTTGTACATGAATTCTGAGACGGCCATATTATTTACTCAATGTTTACAAAATGATTTTGCATCCCTTTTAGATCAATATGATCCCCTTCCCAATTCCTTACACATTGGGTATGCAGAAGCAAATCGTTTGCTCGGTGAAATGGTAGAAGATGGACCTGTATTTTCACTGATGGATTGGGCTTATGAGTCTGATCCCAGCCGTTTAAAATTAATTCACATTCGTGATTGGCATGATCTCAATTCAAAATCACAAGAAGACCATTTGATTCAGTTTGGTCCTCATTGTATCCAAGATACAAAAGGGGCAGAGTTTGTGTTTCAAAATTGGATCGAAAGAGATCCGAAACGAGCCGAGATCATAAATGCTTCTGGTTTGAATGACTTTGTAGAAACAAATTTAGAATCAATTTTAAAGCCCTATCAAGGCAAACCATTGAAAGTGGGGATCACTGGTGTATGGACGGAAGCAAAAGTTACGTTTTTGTGTTATGATCTAAAAACGAGATACCCTGAATTTGAATTGGCTGTCTGTTCTGCCCTGACTGCCAGTTCTTCGCTTTCCATGCATTTCATCGCCTTGGACCAATTGAAACAAATTTTAGGTGTCAAAGTATTCTCTTCGATCGGTGCCTTCACGGAATATTTAACCGGGGACCAACCAAATTTGGTGAAACGGATTTCCACCAATGCAAGGATTGCAAGTGATAAGCTGAAATTAGATCCTAAGTATCCAATCTCTGAAATTGACAAACAAATTTTACTCTATTTATTCAGAGATTGCAAAGAAGTAGAATTTAAAACATTAGATGGTGGATTTTCTGGAAACGTAGTCTTAAAATCCAAATCCATAGACAATCTAGGGCATTCACAAGTTCCATGTGTTGTGAAAATTGGAAATCGTGATCTCATTGCAAAAGAAAGGACATCCTTTGAAAGGATCCAAGAAGTGTTAGGGAATAATGCACCTTCGATTGTGGATTTTTGTGAATTAAATGACAGAGGTGCCATTAAATACCGTTATGCGGCAATGTTAGATGGGAATGTAAAAACCTTTCAAAAAGTATATGGTGTTATGGCAGATGGATCAGGCCTTGATCGTATCATTGATGTTGTGTTTGGTGAACAGTTGGGTCGATTATTTGAAGCAGCCTCAACAGAAAAACTCAATTTGTTAGAATATTACGACTTCCAATCAAAATATGCAAAATCGGTTCGGTCAAGAGTGGAATCGATATTAGGTGGACCACAACCAAAAGAAACCATCTCCATATATCCAGGTTTTGAAACCAATAATCCTTGTATTTTTTATGAAAAAGACCTGATCCAACTGAAAGAATACAATCACACACAATACTTCCTTTGTGCATGGTGACTTAAATGGAGCCAATATCATCATTGATGCCCAAGACAATGTCTGGATGATCGACTTTTTCCATACACACCGTGGTCATATCATCCGAGATTTATTAAAGTTGGAAAACGATGTGTTATACATCTTTTGTAAGATCGAATCCGAAGCAGAATGGAAAGAAGCAATTGTCCTCACAGAAATATTACACAACCAAGAAGATTTAGGAATCCCGATTCCATTTGATCCACCCCAAGCACTCCAAAATGACAAACTGAAAAAAGCATACCGAGTCATTGCCAAACTGAGATCCTACTACCCACGCCTTGTGAAACTGGATCGGGATCCGTATCAGATGCATGTGGGAGCTTTGCGATATGCGATGCATTCTCTATCTTTTGATGAATGTAATGACTGGCAAAAGAAGTGGGCATTGTATGCTGGTTCTAAACTCATCGATAAAATCAAAACCTATATCCAAAAATCCAAGGTATTACGAATTGATTATCTGAAACCAATCCAAGACGGAATGGATTTTCCTTTCACAAACATTGGACTCACCATTTTACCTGGAAGAAAAGATCGTGGAAGAGTTCTTTTTGATGATTTAAAAACCATCAAAAAGGAAGGGATCTCCCATATCCTAAGTCTCATCACCGAACAAGAGTATACCCAATATGGTGTTCTTGATTTAAAAACAGAAATTCCGCAGTTCGGATTGGAACAAAAACAAGTCTCTATCCTTGACCAAAGAGTTCCGAGTTTCACTCAAATGAAAGAGATTGTGGAGTGGATGGATTTGATCCTTTCCAAAAACCAAAAACTCCTCATCCATTGTGTCGGTGGTCTTGGTCGGTCAGGAACAGTTGCCTGTGCCTATTTGATTTGGAAGGCAAAACTGGATGCTAAGTCTGCCATCCAAAAAGTAAGGGAATCGAGAAGTGAACGAGCGGTGGAATCGCACGAACAAATTCGATTCTTGGAATTATGGGAAAAAACAGTTCAAAATTAATTGGAACGTAGTTTGATACGTTCCGCTTCCAACATACCATCTAACTCTTGTTTTTTGGAGTGCATTAAATTATAAATGTGGTCTTGGAATGCTTCCCAAGTGGAAAAATCTGTTGGATTATGGACCCCAAGTCCAAGATAACCCACAACATTACCTTTTTGGTATTCTTGGTAAGTGGTGACACCTGACTTCACTGCCACAAAAACAGGAATTTTTTGGTCGAACGCAATTTTCACCATACCTTTCTTTAGGTGGTGGATTTCTTCACTATAGGTATTTTTTCCTTCAGGATAAACAATGTATGAATTAGTTTTGAGCCCTTCGATTAGATTTTTGACAGATACGGCAATTGACATTGCTTTTGAATTATCAAATACTTGTGAACCCATTGCGGTCATCCACCAGTAGGCAAACCATGCTTTTTTAATGACTTGGTTGGCTAAAAAAGGTTTTCGTATCACATAACAATCGTAAGGGAAATCCATTTCGTTCACGTGATTCAAAAAAATCATATGTCCTTTTTCAGGAACAGTGAATTGATTGAAGACAATCACAGTTGTTTTTGTAATTTCTTTAACGTCTTCGGCCCAAATTTTGGTGCCTTCTAAAAATTCTTTGATTCGTTTTTCTTTATTCCCTGCGATTGCATGAAACAATCCTCGAACCAAAAACGGACTGGCCTTTCCAAATACCAATAGGGTGATTCGTAAATACGCTTTCATCACCAAACGTCCGTAGTGAACACTAAGCCCGTGTAAGTTTTTTTCAATTAGGTTGTCGACAACTGGAATTTTCGCCATAGCAACAATTAGACCAAAGAGTGGTTTTTGTGGATATAAAAAAGCCCAAGAAATTTCTTGGGCTATTAAATCGGAAACAGTGTTAGATAGTGTTTCTTATTGTTGCGGAGTGGTTGTGCTTCCTTGCGCTGGTTTTGGCGGAACGTTCAGAGCTTTTTTACGTTCTTGGTCGTATTTCATGAACACCATATTATTGGAATCCAATTCATACACTCTACCTCTCACATCAGCATGGTCCACACGGTATTCTTCTGGCACTCGCACATCAAACATTGCTTGGAGGCGATTGTCATATTTGATGTATGGGTTTTTAGTAAAGTCGTATGTCACACCATCAATTTTCACCGGCTGGCCTTCTACACTGGCACCAGTTTCATCTTTCGATGCTTCCGTTTTGGCTTGTGAATTGTTTAGATAGTAGTTATCATAAGGATATTTTAATTTATAAATATTCACTGCATTGGCCTTTGAATCACGAGCAAGGTTGATCGCTCCAAAGTACAACTCGATACGATACTTTCTGTGAGATGGTTGGAGTTTTTGGTGTTTTTCCAAATTACGTTCCACTTTCAATGCATTGGCTCTTGCTTCTTTTGCAAGACCTAAGTGTTTGTAACCAAGTTCCATATTCTTTTCAATATCGTATTTGTTATAGCTGTAATGAGCCTCTTTTGGGTCATACATACGTCTTTGGTATGGCGCTTCTCTTGGAAGGTCCATCACATCTTGGCGGAAGTAAGATCCTTTTCCATATTCAATGGAGATATCAAGTAAAGCCTTGTCCATTGGATTATTTGGATTTTTACGTTCCATCGCTGTTTTCATCATCTCTTCAGCACGGAGGATGTACAACTGGGAAAGTTCTTCGGTCATTTTTTCGATGGCAAGTTGGCATTCGAGAAACCGTTGGAAAGCAGAGGAAAAATTTCCTTCAAAATGGTATTGTAGACCTTCTTGGTAGATTCGTTTGGCTTCTAAGTATTTTTTCATACGGAAGCCTTCTTTCCCTTCGGGTGCATTCAGTTCAGAAGGTTTTCCTTCTGGATCTTCCCCACGGAAGTTTTTAACGATTGGTTCAAGCTCACGTAGGTAAGTCAAAAGCTCGATTCGTTTTTGATAGGATTTACTAGAGACTGATTCCGCAAACATAGGTGCCTGCATCACGAGACTCATCATGAGAATAAGAAGGGATTGTTTCATTGCTCTGCCATTCATTCCGTTTCCGTACTTTCCTTCGTTAGAAGAATCTTACAAGTAATTTCAGGGTGTCCCCTGTGAGTATTATCGGAGATTTATGATATTGGATTGACAGATTGTATTTTAAAATTGAGCCTTTTCCTAGATTTTTCCTATGTCCCAAGCCGCCGCCCAGTCAAAAAAAGTATCTTTTCGTGCCAAAGAGTCTACAGCTTGCCCAATTTGTGATGAAAATCACCAAAAGGAGCAGATGTTCCAAGGTGGCGGTCGTCTCATCGCTGGGAAATTAGCCCAAGATTTACGTCGTTTGTACGAAAAAAATAGAAAATTTGGGCGTGTGAGCCCCCTGGATTATGTCATGACAGTCTGTCCGAGGTGTTTGTATTCTTCCTTTCCTAAAGACTGGAATGCACTGAACCCCGCTGACAACGAAGCCATTCGTATGGCAACAGATGCTCGTAGAAGTTATATTGAAAAAATCCTTGGTCCACTCGATTTCACTCAGGACCGCCAAATTGTGTTAGGTGCAGCCTCGTATCTACTTGGAATGGATTGTTACCAATTGCGTGGTGTCAGTGTTGCCCCAACTCCGAAAAAAGCAGTTTGTGCGATACGAGCCGCTTGGTATTTCTCTGACTTACATGAAGAGTTCCCACATATCGGGTATGATAAAATCCGAGACCTACTCTACCAAAAAGCCGCTGTCATTTATGGTTATACATTAGAACTCATGCAAAATGGAAACGAACCTGTGGACCAAGCCGCAGGGATGCTTGGACCAGACACAGATAATAACTGGGGATTTGATGGTGTCATTTATTTGAATGCTTTCCTAACAAAAAAATTCAAAGACCAAATGGCTCCCAAACCAGAGGACCAAGTTTTACTTTTATCTCGTGCGAAACGAACACTTGCTAGATTGTATGGTTCAGGAAAGGCAAGTAAAGGGAAACCAGGCCCTATTGTGGAAATGACACGTGAGTTATACGACGAATACAATGCCATTTTAGAAGCAATGGGAGGCGAGAAGTAAGGGTTTGCCCAATTACGCACTTCTTGTCGAATATGATGGCACTCATTTTAATGGGTGGCAAAAACAAAAGAACCTTCCGACTGTCCAATCTTCGATCGAATCGGCACTTGGCATCATCCTCAGAAGAAATCCCGCCTCACGTCTGTCAGTGGCTGGAAGGACCGATACAGGTGTTCATGCCCTCGGAATGGTATGTAATTTCAAAACGGAACATCCCATTCCCAATTTTCATAAACTACTCGTTTCACTGAATGCGCTCACTCCGACTGGTGTTTCTGTCAAAAATGTAGTCGAAGTACCTTCTGATTTCCATGCGCGCTTCAGTTGTACGGGTAGGGAATACATTTATAAATTGTACTATAGCAAATATGAAAGTAGTTTTGTGGAAGGACGTGCTTTTTGGGTCAAAGGCCATATTGACTGGGAAAGAGTCAAAAAACAACTCCAGGTCCTAGTCGGCGAAAAGGATTTTCGTTCCTTCACAAAAGCAAAGTCAATGGCAGGGAAACGAGCGGTCAGAGAAATTTTAGCCATCCAGTTAGAGAATTTGTCCCCCGAATGGTACCAGATTCGGATCCGAGCCAATGGATTTATGCACAATATGGTGCGAATCACAGTAGGAACTTTACTGGACATAGGGAAGGGACGTTGGGAATCTAGATCCATAGACTCCATTTTGGAAGAAAAGAACCGTACGCAGGCGGGAGTCACTCTCCCACCTGATGGGCTCTATTTTGTCCGCGCGTATTACGAAGATCATCCGGAAATTCATGAATTGTACAAAATCCCTCTTCCTTAGCATCCTTCTCATTTTCACCATTTTTTCTGGCTCGCTCGCTTCGCAAACCTTGGAGGAGTACAACAAACGTCGCTATGAAATTGGAGGTTGGGTCGGTGCTGCAAACCCGATGCCTGGGACACCCACAGTTCGTGTCTTGGAAACCACGCTAGGTGGTGGGTTTTATGCCCGTATGCCATGGCCTTGGATTTTTTATACAGAAATCGGTGGTTCTTACGCGGTCTTTTTATCAAGATCCGAACGAGCCCTCACCGCAATGCCACTGTATGCTGCCCTTGCTTACAAAATCCCAATTGAACTACCCATCCAGTTTTTCATCAAAGGGGGTGGTGGTTCATCCTATGTAGTGGCAAGACCTGCCGATACTGCCCGCTGGAATCCGACCGCCTTTGGTGGGTTAGAAGCTAGTTTTATTGCTGGTCGTAGAATTCGAATTGGGGTACGGTTGGATTATTATAAGATTTTTGAAACCCAAATGGACGTTCCCAACCAATATCGTTTTCCATTAGCCAGTCCATATGATGACCCACGTTTACAAAACCCAGCGAATTATACCTTACAAAACGTGGATTTTTTCTATTTTGGTCTAACAGTAGGAGTATTGTTCTAATGAAATCATTTCGCCTACAATTCAGTTTCCTTTTGTTTAGTATTGTTTTGTTTGCTAACTGCAAGACCAAACTAGACTTAGGTGAAGAGTCCACTCTTCCCGTCATCTCCACACTTTTTAATAACCGAATGTTACTCCTCCTCAAAGGGACTTATGCAACAGACAATCCTCTTGACTGGAGTGAGTTGAATAATGGCACTGGGGACTTATACATTGACACACAAGGGGAAGGGTTAGACCCAACCATGACCTTGACAAACCTACCAAAAGCGGGCAACTTACCCATCTTTTTGGACATCGGGGAAGTTCGAATTTCCAGTAAATATTTGAAAGGTTTGAATGAACTAACACAGATTAGGGATACGGTAGACTCCAATAAGTTTTGGGATTATATCGCTCCGAACAGGCAAGTATTTTGCACAGTCACCTACTCGTTTGATAATAACACATGTACAGAAAGTAATGGTGTACTCAAAGCATATGATTTTTTTAACGGAATTGGAGCACAATTTCCATCCAATGACCCTTCTTCTGAAACCAGAAGTTGGGAGGAAGCCTTAGCCGCAGGCCAACCTTGGTTGGGTAGAGAGTATTACTATGCTGGTATTTATTTTAGGTCGCTTGTTACAGGATATGCTTTGGATGCTGGTATTCCGGTCAGGGGCCGTTTTGATAACAGACCTATCGTGAATGGACTCAATATTGTTCCGCGTAACAATTATGTGGCGGGAACATCAACTGCTGAAAAAAGTAGCATTGTTCCCAAATTATTCCCTGCTTTGTTCACTCAATTACCAACTCAATCGGTTCAATCTGATATGAGGATTCGGGATGGATTTGATCCATACATTTTAGAAGTTCGTATCAATCTAAAAGAGAACTTGATGTTACATTCGTATACATCTAGCCGTTCAACAACAGTTACTTATGCGGGAGTGAGTGATATCTTTTTTGATCACAAAGGTGAAGGTGATGCAGGAGGGAATCTGCTCACTCGTGCGAGAGTGATTTATCCTGAGGTTGCCTCTAGTTTGACCATTTCAGGTGGGGGGAATTCTCTTTTACACTATTATGGAATTTTTCGATTCCAAGAAACAGAATTCATCAATGTTCTGCCACTTGCTGCAACGCCTGCAAAACAAAGTGCAAAAATCAAATACCTAAACCCTGGTACGTATAAAGTTGTTTGTTTAGGCGATTTGTCCAAAAGAGACGGATATCCTGATACAGTTGTCAGAGAAACCGCTTTTACAATACCTGATTATCCATTCCGACAGACATATAACGTTGATTTGGCATGCCCTTAGGAAAAAAATAGTTTCATACTTCATTTTTACTTTTTTTTCATAGAGTTTTGGTTTGAATTGGTAAAAGTACCAATCATATGAAAACGATTTTGTTCAAATTAAAAAACTTTCTCAGCAGAAACAGAGAAGTCACTAGTGACTTTCAATTTCCTATTAGATACAAACTGCTGTTAATCACCTCAATCGTTTTACTTTTCTCCATGTCAGGAGTGATCTTTCTTGCTTCCTATTTTTTTCGAAAAGATAGTGAAGTGCGAGTCAAAGAAAATAATATCAAAATTAATGAAATTTTATCTTTAAAGGTAAAATCCGATTTACATTCCATTAGACAAGATGTTCACATCACTGCTTCTGCTATTTTTAGGAATAACCAATCGGCAAATCAAATAGCAAAGGAATTGTTTGAAGAAGATCAAAACTTTGTTTTTATTGGTGCCTATGACTCCGGATTTAATGCAAAGTTTGAAGCAGTCAATGAAGACTTTTTACAAAAATATGATTATCAAAAATCAGAAGTCAAAAGTATTTTAAAAAACATCCAACCTAAACTTAAAAAATCATTTAGCGGAACGACCGTTATCTGGAACATCAGCCCACATTTTCGTAACCCCATCCTATGCATTAGTTTTCCATTATCGGAAACAAAAGATACTCATACAATTCTTGTGACACTTGTCAAACTTGATACTTTGTTAGATGCATTCCAAACATCTGGTCCTGTTGAAACATTTTTGGTGAGTGAAGATGGGAGCGTCCTTGCTCACCCCGACGCTAAGGTAGTCCTTTCAGGTATCAATTTAAATGATTTAGCGATCGTTGACCGCATGAAAAAATCAACGGTTGATAATGGCCAATTTCGGTATGAAAACAAAGATGGGGAATTTTACCTGGCTGCCTTCAAAAAATTAGGATTTGGAGGTGTCGGTGTGATCTCACAAGTCCGAGAAGTTAAAATTTTCGAAGAGGTCAATAATATCCAAAAAAGAAATGTATACCTACTCATCATTTCTTTATCACTTTCTTTTATTGTAGTTTATATCTTTGCCAAATCACTTTCTACACCTATTCTCAAATTGGTGGACGCTTCAGAAGAAATCAGAAGAGGTAATTTCCATATCAATCTACATGCGACAACTCATGATGAAATTGGAACTCTAACCAAATCGTTTGTGAGCATGGGGCGAGGCCTCGAGGAACGCGAAAAACTAAAAGATTCTTTTGGGAAATTTGTAAACCAAGAGATCGCGGAACTTGCCGCGAAGGGTAAGTTATCGATCGGTGGGAAACGTAAATATTGTACGATCTTCTTTTCCGACATCCGAAGTTTTACAGCCATTTCAGAAAAACTACAACCGGAAGAAGTGGTTGAGTTTCTAAACTTGTACATGACGGAAATGGTAAAATGTGTGCAAGAAACAGGTGGAACTGTGGATAAATTCATTGGAGATGCCATCATGGCCACTTGGGGAGCCTTACGTGACCACAAAGAACATGCAAAAGCATCTGTTGAAACAGCCCTCAGTATGAGAGAAAAATTGATCGAGTTCAATAAAACTAGAGGAACAGTCAAAAAACCAATCATTAAAATCGGATGCGGAATTAATACTGGTTATGTGATTGCAGGTCAAATTGGAAGCTCAGATAAAATGGAATACACTGTCATCGGAGATTCAGTGAATCTCGCATCAAGAGTCGAGTCGTTTAACAAAGAAACGCATACAGACATTTTGATTACTGAAACGACATACCAAGAAGTGAAATCAGAATTTCATGTTGTGAGTATGGGCGAAATTGAATTTAAGGGAAAATCCAAAGCCCAAAAAGTATATGCCGTTCTTGGCAAAAAATCAGACCCGAATGCTCCGAAAAATCTATCCGAGTTACAAAAGTTAGTTGGAATAGAAATAGCAGCTAAAAAGGCAAAAAGATGAATTTAGATAAACGAGATCGATTTGTTCTCATTGGCCTGACAAGCATTGCAATCTTCTTTAGTATTCTTTTTTATTTAGATTTAAATCGTAAAATAGACATTGGAAATCGTGAAGTTGTTGGAACAATTTTTTTTAAAAACAATATAGTTCAAAGAAAATTTGAAGATGAGGTGATCTGGGAAAAATTAGAAAACAATAGCCCTCTCATCAATAAAGACACAATCCGATCAGAAGCCTATTCCGATGCAATCATTCGTCTTAAGGATGGAACTGAAATCAATATTGATGAAAATTCAATGTTTAACTTAGATTTAACCGGTGAAGAACCAAACTTAGAATTTTCAGAAGGATCCTTACAAGTCAAAAAGAACGATTCCAACACCAATCAAATCAAAATCACAAGTTCTGGTAGTGAAATCAATGTAAATTCAGGAAATGTTAAAATTGAAAAAGCAAAGGACCAAGAACTGAATCTTTTTGTTGAAAAAGGAAAAACAACGGTCAAACAAAATGGTAAATCCTTGGCGGTAGAACAAGGGAAAAAAGCAGAATTCAAAAAGAGCGGAATTGAAATCACTAAGATACCCATTGTACTCAGTTCTCCCCAATCTCAGAAATTATTTTATGCTGAACCCAACGAAGTAAATGTTACTTTTCAGTGGAAAATCGAATCGGGATTTGAATCTCCTCTACTCGAAATTTCTCGATCTCCCAATTTTCAGTTAATTTATTTTTCGCAAACAATCCAAGGCAACCAAACAACAGTCAGCCTAAAAGAGGGCACATTTTATTGGCGAGTCAAAGTCAAAAATCAAAAAACCAAAGATGTCGCATCCAGTGAGACAAATAAATTTTTTGTCTCAAAACTGGAGCCGTTTTTAGGCGAGTCACCAAACAATGGTGCAGTGATTTCATTTGTTCAGATTTTACCTTTAGTGACTGTCTCTTGGAGTAAACTCAATACAACTAATTTATACCAATTTTACCTATCAGACTCGAATCAATTTCAGAAACCTCTCAAACGGATTGAGACGGTAGCAAACCAAATTTCTTTCGATGACTTAAAAGAAGGAACTTATTATTGGAAAGTCATCGCTAAATCATCTTTCCCAGACACAAAAGATCGGGAAACGAAAGTATATTCTTTTACAATCAAAAAACAAAATTCAATACCTTCTCCCAAATGGCAAAGACCAAATCCGGAATCAGAAATTAGTGTAGAAGAAATCAAACACAACCAAGCCATTCTGATTTGGGAAGGAAATTCAGAGATCCAATCTTATACCGTAAAAATTTCAAAAGATGCAAAACTTACAAATCCTATTGCAAAAATCGAAACTACTTCGAATTTTTTAGTACCAGATTGGAATCTTTTGGGGCACGGACATTTTTTTGCTACGATTACTGGAAAAACAAAAGATGGAAAGGAAACCGAACCATCAAATTCACTTAGTTTTTCAATCGTAGAACAAAAGAAAAAAACTGAAGTGGCTTCGGTGCTTGAGGATAACAAATCTCAACCAATCCAAGAACCAAAACTAGAAATACTTTCACCTAACGGAACTGTGATTCAAATGAAAGGCAAATCAAGTTTGGACTTCCATTGGAAGATGAGTGGTTCTACCGCAGACAGATTCGATTTAGTGTTATACCAACATTTCCCAGATAAAAAAGTTGCGATTTATAAAGTGAGCACCAAAGACACATCATACCAATTAAAAGATTTAAGTATCCTCGATGAGGGAAGTTTTTCATGGGATTTGAGTGTATATAAGGATTCCAATTTTCTTCTGTCTCGAAAGGGAAATTTCATTTTGGCCTTGGATCAGTTAAAATCATTAAAACCAACAGACATCGAATTTATATCACCGAAACGTTTGTATAAAGAAAAAAAATGAATCGATCCATTTACAAAACATCCATTTTTATATTGCTAGTGGTGACATCTTTGTTTGCAGAAGAAGGAACCAAACTCATCGCATGGAAACCCATCCCAGATGCCAACGGATACCAAATCCAAATCAAAGAAAAATCTGGAAAATTGGTATTAGATAAAAAAATTAATACTCCTTATCATTCCATCGAAGAATTACCATCTGGTATTTATGTGGTTCGAACGGCTCCACTCAATTTGTTTAAAAAACCTGCGGTTTGGTCCAATTGGAAAGATTTGGAAATCATCATTTCAGAACCTCCACAAATCGTAAAGGAAGTAGAAAAACCGATTATACTTCCCAAAACCGAATCAAATCAAGAAAAAATAATCTCACCTGTCACAATCCAAGGAGAACATTTTTTAGATGCTACGAAAGTTGATTTAAGCAAAAAGGATGTCCAACTACCAATCGTTAGTAAGGAAGTAAAGTCTTCCGAACGAATTGAATTAAAAGTGGATACGACCGATGCAATATCGGGGCCTTATGATTTGACAGTAACGAATCCATATCAAAAACCAAAGGTCGTGAAAAATTTTGTCCAAGTCGAGGAACAGAAGACAGATTCTAATATGGACCCAAAATTAAGTACAAAGGACAATTTAGAAGAAATCAAAAAGAATGAACGTGTAAAATCGAATTTGGATCACACCGATCAATCTTCCAAATCAATGAATACGGCAAAACAAAATTCAATTCCCAAATCCCAAGATCCTTCCAACATTCCGACCAAACAATCCACCAATGTCGCAACGAATAAACAGAAAATTACGCTACCAAAGGGCAAACCATTTAGAGATTACTCTTACGAAGAGATGTTGGTATTTTTGGAAACAGATGTTGCAGTCAATTGTAAGAATACAAAAATTCCCGCTTTGACACTAAGTGAGTGTCACAAAACTTACGTTATACTCAATTTCTCTAGTGAAGATAATCAATCGGTCTTTGAGTTTTATAAATTAGTAAGTGAAAACGAAACGAATCGGATTAGTGCTTATCGATATTTTTCAAATCACTGTGATCCAAAATTTAGACCTGCGATGGAAAGAATGGAACTCCAATGGAAAAATAGAACCAATTTAGATCCGGAAGAACGTCAATCTTTGGCAGAAGAATTGCCAAAATTTCGTGCATGTACGAGATAAATTTGATATCTTTTGCTTGTAAGGAATTCGTTTTTTTAGTCCAATAAAGAGAATGAGACATCCGTTCTACCTACTTCTCGGAATCACATTTTTTTATGTGCAGGTTTTACATTCCGAACCATCTGTCCTGAGCCAAAATGTGAAGGAAGTGACCACACGTATCCAAGACTTAGCCCTTTACCCGACTCTTTCTAAAAAAAGACTTTATGGAGCGGTTACGAAAGGTGGGGCCATTCGATTTGATTTAAAAGCAAGTGAATCATCACCTCAATCGATTGGGATTGGCGTTGCCACCGATGGAAAGTTAAAAGAATGGGTCTTAACGGTGTATGCGGGGAATGGACAAAATGAAAATCCAACCATCCTTCGCAAAGAAAAGATAGATGGGGAATCACAGTGGGTTTTTGAACTTCTAGCCCCACCTGATGAAATCACCATCGAAATTCAAAATACCAATTCAGAGACTCCGCTGTCAGTGGTGGAAATTGTACATGGATACTATTATGGTTACTCTGTGGACAAAGAAAACCAAACCAAACCACAACAACCAAGTCCAACAAAACCGAATCCAACGGATCCAGAAAAACTTTCCCCCAATGATGTGCAAAATCGAACTGAGTTCTACCGAACACCCATAACTAAAGATTGATTTAAGTTTTTAAAAATATAATCCGTATACTCATCGTAACACGATGGTGACATATGACCTGCATCACTAAACTCGTTGCAGGTATATGTTGGATCATCGTTCATGTTCCAAAAAGGAATTCCGTTTTCTTTGTGATACCCAACCATACGCGGGTACCAATCATCATAAACTGTCCCTTCTTTATTTTCACCAACTGACACTTTTAAATGACGAATGTGATCCATATAAGGTAAAGAAAGTCTCACCCAAATCACAGCAGAAGGAACATTTAATTTTTTTGCTAAGTCCAAAGATTGATCAGTAAAACTCAAAATATTTTCAGAAAATCGAAAAGGAACTAAATAGGAATGGAAATCACCATACGCTGATTTTTTTAATAACTCAGGTGGAAGCACTGCTTGGTGTGTTCCGGGAGTCATAGCAGATCCTTTTCCCGATTTTAAATTGGCCATTAAATTGTTACGTAAATCACGATAAGGATATAAAAAACTGTCTTTATTTTTGGCCCTTGCTATAATAACTTCCAATTTTGGTCGGTATTGATATGCACGAAACATTCGTTTGGCGATGAGTGTAGAAATATCCTCTGTGGAAAATAAAGAAAAATGTTTTAAGACAAAGGAAACATTGAGTCCATTCGTGAGAGTTTCATCAACTTTTAAACTTGCTGCCGAGTTAAACATCTCGACAGAATGATCAAACAAAAAGAAGTCAGGTTTTACACCATCCTTTTCAAACTCTTCCATCCATTGCAAAACATAATCAGGTTTTCCACCTGGAACTGAAAAATTGAACATTACCCAGCCTGGATATTTTTTATGAATGTATTCATTGTCAAACAAAAGCCCTCTGGAATTACCAAAATACACAAGCACTTTGTCGCGATCTTTTAAACTCAGGTATTCTTTTAAATCTTCATACAATTCATTCTTTTGGATGTAATTGATATCAGATAAAGATTTTGAAAAGTATGTGTGGATGTTTTCCAAGATCAGTAATTTATCCAAACAGAAGGTCAAAAAAACGACTAGGAATGGGACGAACAAATAACGATTTCTAATTAAATCCACAAATTCCTCCTAAAAACGATAATAGATAAACTCACCACCATCTTGCGAAAGAGTGGCAAGTAAGAAGATGGTGATGATTCCAAGAACAGGGACCAACCAAACATCATGTTTTCGAATCCTTTCCCAAAATTCAGGAACATATTGTATATGATGAAAAAACAAAACAGCAAACGAAGTGTAAAAAATACGTTCTAAATTTTCGATATGTAAGTATCGAAAGGAAGATCCTTCACCAAATAACGATGTTGCCGATACAAGCCAATCATTTGAACTTCCATATAACATCCGCTCTAGACTAAGAGAAAAATGTGTGAAGATTCCATAAAAATGATCCACCATATTTGTTGCATTATTGGAGCGAAACATGAGTCCTGAGATAGAAAACAAAACAAAAACAATGAATGCTTTCAATACGATTAGGAATTTATTTTTTTGTGGTGTTAATTTTAATCCCAACCTATCTTCCAAATACCTTTCGGAGGCAAGGATGACTCCCCAATAAAATCCCCAACATATAAACGTATAATCTGCACCGTGCCAAAATCCACCAAGTGTCATGATGATGATTAAATTTAAATAAGTTCTCAGTTCCCCTTTTTTGGAACCACCTAATGGAAAGTAGATGTAATCTCGTAACCAAAACGAAAGTGTGATATGCCATCTTTTCCACAATTCTCTTCCTGATGTGGAAAAAAATGGTGCCTTAAAGTTTTCAGGAGTTTCAAATCCCAAATACAAAGCAACAGACCTTGCCATATCCGTGAGTCCTGAAAAGTCACTGAATACCTGGATCGCATAACAAATGCCAGCAATGAATAGCGAAAAGGAATCATATTCGGAAGGTGCATTAAAAACTGGAGATATTGTTAATGACATTGGATCTGCCACTAACACTTTTTTTACGAGTCCGGACATCATTAAATAAGATGCACGATACATCTTTTCTTTACTGGGTGTGAGTTTGTCCAAGTTTGGAAAAAAATCGGACATTCGCATGATGGGCCCTGCAATGAGTACAGGGAAAAATGCAACAAATAGAAAATAGTCTTCTACCTTTACTAATGGTACCTTCGGATTTCTAAAAGTATCAACAGCGGCCGCAATTACTTGGAAGGTATAAAAACTAATCGCAAGAGGAAGGGCAATGTGAATGAAATTAGGAACTTGTTCGAAAAAAGGATAACTGGTTAAGTCAGCAAGAACCTTACTAAAAAAATATATATATTTAAAAAAACCAAGATTGATTAAGTTCAGGGAAACGGTAAGACCCACCCAAAACCGAGTCGGAGTCCTTTGAATTTTTCGATAAAGAATGTAATTGATCGAGATGACGATTAAAAAATGAACCGTTAGTGCCAAAGAGAAATAGGCATAAAAACTAATCCCAGAAGCAAGTAGAAAGTATTTACGAAATTCTTTTGGGAGTGCCCAATAAAAAAGGTAAACAAGCGAAAAAAAGATTAAAAAGGGTATTGAGTTGAACAACATATCAAGGAAGGAATTGTCTCTCCCAGTAATCGCTTTCTTTACTTGGTGTCAATCCTTCTTTCAGGTGGTTAAATTCTGTTTCATCCACTTCTGTTTCCCGTTTGACCCATTCTGCATAAAATTCTTCTGAGGATTTACGTTTCGCTCGAAGCCTTCTTGCAAATCCCAAAATCTCTTTATCGGAAGTTACCACCAAACACTGCGAAGGTATTTCACAATAATTTAAGTAACCGATGATCAGTTCGTCCGCTTTTTTTTCATGGCTATAATGAATGGAAAAACCTTCCCATTCCTCCGAATAACAGTCAGAAAACAAATCCTTCTTCCCATCAAAAAATACCAGAATTTTGCGTTGTTTGAGCTCGCCGAAGTGGCGCTTCAAATGTGCAAGTAACCCCATTCTCGCATCTTGGAGGCGAAATTCCCCCAAACAAAATGCCAGATCTGGAAATTTATACATCAAATTCATCCCGTCGATCAGGATTCTTTCATTTACGGGCACAACTCTAATGAAACCACTTGCCAGATTCGATTAAACCAAAAAAACGTAAACATGGGGAAAAAAATAATCGTCGTCGGTGCCTCGAGTGGGATCGGAAAAGCCATTGCTGAACAAGAATTGAACGCTGGGTCCTCTGTGGTCCTTTTAGCAAGAAGGGAAAAATCCCTCGAATCCATCGCAAAAAAAGGAAATACTTCCAAAGAAAAACGAGCCTTCCCGCTTGTCTTTGATGTGACCAAATTTGCGACAGCAGAGAAAACATTTCAAAAAGCGGTTTCAATACTCGGTGGAGTGGACGAAGTGTATTTTGCCTCTGGAGTGATGCCTGAGATTTCCAAAGAAGAATACAACACAGGCAAAGATTTAGAAATGTTAAACGTTAATCTTTTAGGAGCTGTTGCCTTCCTCAATCCTGTTGCTAGTTTTTTTACCAAACAAAAATCGGGTAAGATTATTGGAATTTCTTCCATTGCAGGAGAAAGAGGGAGAAAAGGGAATCCTGTATATAACACTTCGAAAGCAGGACTCAATACCTATTTAGAGGCTCTACGGAATCGTTTATCAGAATCGAATGTACAAGTAACAACGATTAAACCTGGTTTCGTAAAAACTGATATGACCAAAGGACTCACATTACCAGAGAAAGGATTGTTAAAAGCAATCACGGCAGAAGAAGCCGCAGAAAAAATTCGCGTCATTGTGGCGAATGGTAAGGATGAGGCTTTTGTTCCAGGAATTTGGGCATTAGTAGCACTCATCATCCGCAACATTCCCAATTTTATCTTCAAAAAACTGAGTATATAATATGGTAACAAAAAAAACAAAATCCATTCCTAGTATCAAAGTTCCTCATAAAGAAAAGGTAGAAGCATGGGGAATGAGTTCTTTTTCCATGTCACCAGTGTTTCGTCCTGAAACGGAAGAAGAGATCAAAGAACTTTTTATTTGGGCAAACCAAACTGGCACCAAAGTTGCGTTACGTGGTGGTGGATGTAGTTATGGTGATGCATCTTCGAATAATGATGGAATTGTTTTAGATCTAACTCGTTTCAACAAGGTTTTGGATTTTAATCTTAAAACAGGTGTGATGACGGTTCAATCAGGTGCTAGGATCAAAGACCTTTGGGAAACAGGTATTGAAAATGGATTTTGGCCTCCAGTGGTTTCAGGCACAATGATGCCTACTCTAGGAGGAGCCCTTTCCATGAACATTCATGGAAAAAATAACTTCAAAGTGGGAACCATCGGGGAACACATCAAAGAATTTACATTTTTAACAGCAAAAGGTGATATTCTAGTTTGTTCTCCGAAAAAAAATTCTGATCTATTTTATTCCGCAATATCCGGCTTTGGTATGTTAGGTTGTTTTTTAACGGTTCAGATCAAGATGAAACCAATCTATTCTGGAAAAATGAAAATTGATCCAGTATATGTTCGTAACTTTGACGAATTATTCGAATATTTTGAAGAACATTACAAAACAGCTGATTATTTAGTAGGTTGGATTGATGCATTTGCTTCAGGTAAGGCTCTTGGCCGGGGCCAAATCCACAAAGCGACGAACCTGAAAAAAGGGGAAGATCCAGATTTTCCTGGGAATTGTTTATTAGAAAGACAACATCTACCGACACGTTTGTTTTATCTGATCCCTAAAAAATGGATGTGGATCCTGATGCGACCATTCAGTTTCAATTTTGGAATGCGAATGATCAATTTGGCAAAATGTATCGCAAGTATCTTGGTCAACAATAAGACTTATTACCAAGGACATGCCGAGTATGCTTTTTTATTAGACTATGTTCCAAATTGGAAATTTGTTTATAAACCTGGTGCGATGATCCAATACCAAGTGTTTATTCCAAAAGAGAACGCAAAACAAGCGTTTCGCGAAATTTTTACAAAATGCCAAGATCGTGGGATCGTGAATTATTTATCTGTCTTTAAAAAACACAAACCTGATCCTTTTTTACTCACTCATGCGGTAGATGGATTTTCGATGGCTATGGACTTCCCTGTCACAAAAAGGAATCGAGAAAAACTTTGGTCACTCTGTTATGAGTTGGATGAAATTGTTTTAAAACACAAAGGAAGGTTTTATTTTGCAAAGGATTCAACTCTTCGTAAACGTGTAATGGAATCTTATTTTCCAAAGGATAACTTAAAGAAGTTTTATACTTTAAAGAAAAAATACGATCCGAAAGGAATTTTACAAACCGATTTGTATAAACGCGTATTTTTACAGTCAGTCTGATGAAACTTTTTAAACTTTAAATCACAATCTAACCTTCCTATCTTTTTTAAGATGGGGAGGTTCCAATCCACTTAGATCAAATTTCTACTATTAAAAACAAAACATTGGAAAGATTAGATATTCATCTTTCTATATAGGTAGTATGCGGCTGTTGTGAAAATCACAGGTGTGATCCACATTCCAATCCATATTGGTAAGGCACCATTTTCGGCTAAGGTTTTAGCGGTGGAATTTAAAATATAATACAATAAAACGACTGCAATGGTCAATCCAAGACTTGCCACACCTGCCGATCGTTTGGTGATGGCTCCTGCCAATGCTCCCAGAGTAACCACCACAAATGACATAAGAGGCATGGAAAAAGCCATGTGTTGTTGTACAATTACATTACGAAACGGAATGCCTTTCGTGATACGCGATTGGATTTCATCTGCTAGTTCAAAAAAATTCATCTCTTCTGGATTTCGAATTGGTTTTGAGAAATAAGCTAAATCTTCAGGGAAGTCATATGTTTTTTCAGCATATTTTGTCCTCGATACCAGTTCCAAATTTTCATTGAATCGAACTTCCTCTGCATCATATAAGACCCAACTATGTGGACTTGGAATGAATTTTGCTTTTTGGGATGAAACGGTATAAGTTGGATAACCGTCAGGAGTGATTTCAAAATAATTGAACCCACCCTTAATCGTATTTTCTTTTTCATCAATCCAATAAACGTAATAAAATCCCTTTTTACCTTTGATATGCAATTGGTAAACAAAATCGATGAGTCGATTGGAACCCTTAGCCATGATGCTAAATTGTATTTGTGCATTTTTGTTCGCAGGGATCACAACGATTTGGCCAAACAAGGTCATAACGAGCCAGATAACAATTCCAAAAAACAAAATGGGTGTGATGATCCGCATAAAGGAAACACCAGCCACCATCATTGCCACAAGTTCCTTGTTAACGCTAAACTGTCCGATTACAAAACAAACAGAAAACATCAATGCAGGTGCTACTACCTGGTCGACCATCGAAGGCAAAGAATACAATACGTGCAAATACACATGTGATTGATTTACCTTTGAGGAAACTAAGTATTTCATCACATCTGTGAATTTATAAATCACAATCATCGAGGTTAACATGATGAGTGTGCCAATAAATGTTTTAAAAAAATCAAAAAATAAATATCGATCCAGAGTTCTAAATGGGATAAACTCTTTTTTGAACCAGAGAAAAGGAGCTAAAATAAGGTTCATTGTATTTCCAATAACAGCATACTCATATCATCCGAAATCCGTTTGGCAGAAAAGGACATTGAGTCTTCATAAATAACATTTAAAAAATCATCACCTTTTTTGTCAGAATGATTTTTGATCGAAGAAAACAAATGTTCCTCTCCATAAATTTCACCAGATTCGTCGAAAACTTCTAAAATTCCATCCGAATACAATAAAATACGATCCCCTGATTCGGGTGTGATCTGATAGTTTTTTAAACTCGGCTTCAAAAACGATACAATCAGCGTCCCAAGTCCCTCTAAAAATTTAGGTCCAGATTCTTTTTGAATGAGAATGATGGGAGGATGACCGGCGATGGAATATTTGATTTCTTTTGTTTCTAAATCCACAAATAAAACACAGGCGCTTATATGATTATTGGGAACAAGAGATTGTAATTCATCATGAATGGCTTTTAAACATTCAGAGGGCTCGTTTGTATTTCCATGGATTTTAAATGCAAGGACTGCCATAGCAGAAACCATTGCAGATGCAATTCCATGACCTGAGACATCGGCGAAAAACAATGCCATTTTGCCATCTTCTCTTTGTAAATAACTGATGGCATCTCCACCAACTTGGTCAAAGGACTGAAAAAATGAATAAAACTTGATCCCTTTTGTTTTGGGCCAATCTGTAGTGACCAAGTTTGATTGGGTTTCATTTGCCAATTCCAATTCATTTAACATTCGATCTTGGAATTTTTTCAGTTGTGATTCCGAGATACGAAGTTTTTCAACCGAACTTAGTCGTATATTGAGCGTTAGGTAGGAAACCAAAGAAGGTGTGATGATGGCAGAAAGATAAAGAGACAAATCCACTTGGTGTTCTTTTGTATAAATTCCCACTAATATTCCAGCAGAAGTCACACTTGCTAAATAAGATACCATGGATCGTCTATCAACAAAACTGACTCCGATACAAGAAAGCACCAAAATCATCCCTACCAGATAACCAATGTATAATGAATTCCAATACAACAAAATCAATGAATGCGCACTCATCGTGTAAAAGAACACCAGCATGATGGATTGGATGTTTTTTCGAACCCAATCAACAAAATAGGTAGCGATAAAAAAACTAATCGTGATGGAAGCATGGATGATCCGAATCCATCTCGGATCGTAAAGACCAAGTTCATCTACCGGTGCAAAAATTCCGAAACCAATGAAACTGGAAAACACTACAAGACAAATCCTTGAGATTTTTAAAACCTCATCATCTAGTTTGAATCGATCTTGTAATGATTGTAACTTCATACCAAATTTGTGTTTCCGAATTTAGTTTTAAAAAGTCCAGGTAAAGCAGAGGGTTTTTGTATCTCAAAATCAAACCAAACAAACGATGCATTGCCTGTCAGTACACATTCATTTTCTTCATTCCACATAGAACAAATCACAGAAAACGCTCTGGATGAGATGGTGTCGACTTCCAGAGTGATCTCTAAAGTTGCGGGGAATACAACTTGTTTACGGTAGTCCATATCCAAGTGGGTCAAAACGGGACCGGCTTTGACAGGTTTTAAAGGTGAGTCCCAAAGTCCTTCTTTTGTAAAATAATCAGCCCTGGCGGATTCAAAATAACGAACATATGTTACATTATTGACATGACCAAAAGCATCCATCTCTCCCCAGACAACTTGTTGGATGAATTTGTGTTTGTATTTAGATGGTTTTGACATTTGTATTATCGAACTTCGAATAAAGAGAAAGAAACTACTTTGTTGTCTTTGTCTTTGATTTCCAAACGATATTCCCCTTTTTTTGGTTCCCAGAGATACGGTTCACTTGCTCTCGCTAAAAATAAATCGTTTAAATGATAAGAATACGAAACATCGTAGGAACTGATTGTAAAGAGGATTTTTTGTCTACCATTCGGAATATCTGGATCCAATGCGAAAATACTTCCACTCACGGGAGTCAAAATTCGAAACGATTTGGTTTTTTCGAAACTGTTTTGATTCGAAGTTTCCACTTCAAGATTTGGTACTTCCTCATCCTTGAAAGCCCCCTTCTCCAAAGGTTTCAACTTGGAACCAAGCGATTCATGCAACAAATCCATGGTTTCTCGCCAAACAGGCGCAGCACCAGTGATCCCTGAGACATCTAACATAGGACTTCCAGTCGGATTGCCTACCCACACTCCCACTGTATAATGTTCGGAATAACCAATACACCAATTGTCTCTCATGTCTTGGCTTGTCCCTGTTTTGACTGCTGTATAATACGAAGTGGATAAAAAATTATCCCAACCAAATCCCAATGACCTTGCTTCGCGGTCTGATAGTATATCTGAAATCATATAACTGACCTCGGGAGAAAAAATGACAGTCTGGATCTGGTTTCCTTTGTCTTTCCTCCATTGGATTTTTGAGTAGATTCCACCATTGGCAAACATGCGATATGCATTGGTAAGTTCTAATAAACTAATGTCCGCGGCCCCAAGTGCCAATGAAGGTCCATAATATTCGGGATACAACAGACCTTGGATTCCTAGATCTTCTAATAAGGATACAAATTCGTTCACATCTAAAAATGATAAAGCCCTGATAGCAGGGATATTGAGTGAGGATGCTAAACTTTCCCGAACGGTGACATTACCCTTGTAAGATTTATCATAATTTAAGGGTCGATAGATGCCTTGGTAAACAGAAATACCAATTGGTGAATCGGAAAGGATCGAACTCGGTGTGAGTTTCTTTTGTTGGAAATTCATCGCATACACGAATGGTTTGAGAGTGGACCCTACTTGTCGTTTGGTTCGAATCAGATCTAATTGTGAAACGGAACTCTCTTTTCCGATATTGGAAACATAAACGAGTACATGTCCGGTTTTGTTTTCCAATACCACAACGGCTCCGTCTTTCACGTTTCGATTTTCTAACGTTTTGATATTTCGTTTTAATATTTCCTCTACTTTTTTTTGATATGAAATGGAAATAGATGTATCAATTGTTAAATGATAGTTAGGACCATACTCACCTAATTCTAAAATTGATTTTGCAAATAAAGGCACGATTGACGGTTGCTGTGGGTAATTCAAATTCCGTAACAAAACCTCTCGCACAAAACGAGAGATGTCTTCACAATCAAACGAATCGCCATCCTTGTCGAATTTGAGTAAACACACGCGTTTCGATATTTTTTGAATGGAGCTCTGGGGAGAACGAATGAGGGCGGCAAGTAAATAGGCTTCATTGGGTGTGATGGAACTCACGGATTTATGGAATAATCCTTTTGTGGCGGAAGCGATCCCTCTCAGTTCCCCTCGAAAATAAATTAAGTTCAGATAAGCTGTAAAAATTTCTTCCTTCGACCATGACGATTCTAACTCAGTGGCCCGATGTATTTGTTTGATCTTCTGGAAGATTGACTTTCGCTCCTTTGGTTTTGGTTGTAACTCGGGATCAAGGATTGTGACCAGTTGCATGGTGATCGTCGATCCACCACGAAGAGCAGAACCTTTCAAACTGTTCCAAAAAGAGGCGACGATGGCATTGCCATCCACACCGTTGTGTTCAAAGAACCGTTTGTCTTCCGCATGCACAACAGCATCAATTAGAAATTTGGGAAACTCTTTGTACTCAACCCATTCTTCCGACCGATACTCTTTTCGTACCCGAAGCCTTTGGATGAGTTCCCCCTCTCGATCATAAAAACGAATATCGGAAGGTAAGTAGTTTGATTTCACTTCCTTGTAAGTGGGAAAAGCAAAAAGGATTGTTGGAAAAAGAAATACGTAAAATAAACAAAGTAAACGTTTCCAATCGAAAACGATAGAAAATCGATTTTGGATTGGAATCAATACGAACGAAACAAATTCTATGTGTAGGGAAGAATGAATGGTCTCATTCTGGCAAAATTTCTTTTGACTCATAACCTGTTTCGATAATCAAATGGCTTCCATACTCTCTTATTTTATAGGGTACATTCACCCAAATATGTTTTGTACTTTGGTGTTCAGGGATTTGGCAGAGAATCAAAAACGGTTTTTCGGTAGAGAGACAAAATTGGTATAAAACTTCCAACATTTCTTTCATTCGAGTTGGTGTTTCCGACCAATATGTGTAAGGCGGATCTAAATAAAATATAAACGCAGATTCATCACCCAATTCCCATTTTAATGCATGTTTGGTGGCATCTTTTCGAAACAACTGAACATTGGGTAAACCGCGAAACAAAGTATGTAAATTTCGAAATCTCGTTTGGTCCAATTCATAAGTCAGTAGGCGCTTTGCGGACAAACTGTATGCTTCGGCAGAAATTTGACCACTGCCTGCAAAATAATCGCAAAACAAAACAGAATCAAAGCTAAGTCCCCACGACAATAAACGAGAATCCATCAGTGAGAAGATGGCTTTTTTCACCAGGCTATTGGTAAAGTTTAGATGACCTGATACATCGGGAGGGGATGGAATTTCTTTTCCTTTCCACTTTCCAAAAGAAACGCGAAGGCCTTTCATTTATTTTCCCACCGATTTGATCTCTTCCAATTGAGACAATATATGTTTAGAAGGTGAATTGGATTCAATTTCAGAAAAAATCTTTTTTGCCTCGGATTCATTTTTTAAATCCAAAAGACCTAACCCATACAATAATAGGGCATCATTGTATTTAGGACTTTGTTTTCCATTTTTTTGGAAATCTTTTCCCCATTCCACTAGCAGATCTGACTCTCCAAAAACGAGAGCTCTTTCCATAAACAAATATATGCCATTCCAATAATGGGGCGACAATCTAAAGTTAGGTGATTTTTCTTTCCCAACTTTGGATTTGAGATTTGACCAGTTTTCTTCCGTTGAAACATAAAGAAAAAAAATCCGAGGATCCTTTTCAGGTTCCGCTCCATTTAAGTATTGGAGCGATTGTTTAGAAACTAGAGAATAATTTCCTTTTTTGAATTCTGCATACAAACTAGTAAATCCTGAAGCTTCGCTCCACAGTAGGCTTGGAACGAACAAAAGACAAAAAAGAGAATGGGTTAAAGTCAAATTATAGTTCGGTTATATTGGCAGATCCGCACATTGGGCAGATCAATTCCCATGAGTCGAGGTATTCGTCCTCACCTTCCGCTTCCCACCGATGGTCACAGTCCTCACATGCATACGTTACAACGTCTTCGTTTAGGCTCTCGGCATCGAATTCGTCATCTTCTAAAAAGTCATCTTCCATACCCTTCTCACTAAATCACAAAGAAAAAGCCGTGTCAAGTGGGGAGGGCAAAAAAAAATGGGAACAAACGATGGCGATTTACTCCCGGTACGAACCACATAGAAAGAAGAAATCAAAGGCACCGCTATTTTTATTGGTTTTAGCGCTAGGCCTTTCCGCTTTAGGGTTTACCTATAGAAAAGAAATTTATTTTCTTTTTGCCAAAGACCAAAGTGTCAGGGCCGAAAAAACCAAAGAAAAAACGATCGAACTCTGGAAATCTGGGAACCTAAAAGAAAAAGACATCGAAGATTTCCAATCCATTGCGACAACCTATTCGGAAAAAGACCCAACAGATCCAGTTGCCTTCCACTTGATTGCACGTAGTTTGTTTTGGAATTTAAATCGATTGGGGATTCAATTTGAACATGATAGTCTGATTTTGCATTTAGGTTCCTCCTTTCGTGAATTCATCGGAAGTTCTGTTCTTGCTGCGTCCACCTTAGATTCCATCTTTTGGAATGCTAGGACTGCAGAGGCCTTCTCCTCTTCTCCCTTTTCTGATTGGGAAAATAATCGTGTCCTATTATTCTTAGGAGAAACACACCGAGGTGTCAAAAGGCCACAGGTGCTCGTGGGAGAGTATGGGAATTTAGATCGTTCTAAATTATCATCAGAACTCCAATCCGTTTATGTGTGGCTACTTACGTTTAATACCATGCTTGCGGGGGATGCGGCGGGACTCGATCATTTGATCACCATCACAAAAGATCCAAATTACAAAATTGGAATTCATTTTTCTCCGCGAGAAGAAAACTTCCTTCGTGGTTTGGGTAAATATTATAAAAAAGATTATGTGGGTGCTTTATCATTACTCAGGCAAGCCAAAACCAATAATCCTGATCGTATCACGGAAACTTCCATCATCACAGAAGCGACTATATTTCACTTACAAAATTTATCACAGAAAGGGATTGATTTGTTAGAAGATTTTTATGTATCCAATGGGAAAAAAAATACGGCGATCCCAATTCTAATCGCAAGTTTCATCAAAGAAAAACCAGGTCTGAAAACCAAATTGGATTTAAGTTTGGATCCAAAAGAATGAAATCCATCATAAGTCTTGGAATTTGTTTCCTATTGAATTTTGGTTGTGGTCTTTTTTATAAGGGTGTTCCCAAACCAGGTGAGTTTTGTTATGTGCTAGCAAAACCTCCCGAATGTTTGTATGTTGATTTCGAATCAAAAAAATTAGTTTGGGAAAGTGTTGAATATTCCTTAGACGAAAGACTTCGAATGGATTATTTTTTTCATAAAAACGAAGATTTATACGAATTAACAGTTTCAACTGTGAATCGAGTGGAAATCAAAAATTTATCTCAGTCTAACTTCAACCAGTTTTATATGAGAAAAAAAGAGAAGTTCACCGAGATACAGAAAGGAAATTCTAACGATGAAACAAAACATTGAAGAAATCCAAAAAGAAATTGTTTCTGAATTTTCGGAACTTACTGATTGGGAAGAAAAATTCCAATACTTAATTGAGTTAGGTGAGGAATTACCGAAGTTTCCAGATGAAAAAAGAACAGAAGAGTATTTGGTACCAGGTTGCCAATCTCGAGTTTGGGTTGCTCCTAAGTTAACGGAAGGCAGATTAGAATTTGATGCCGATAGTGATACTGCTCTCACAAAAGGATTAATTGCAATTCTCATACGAGTATTTTCAGGACAAAGTCCAGAAGATATAGCGAATGCCTCACTCGGTTTCATCGAAGAAGTTGGGCTCGCAAAGTTTTTATCCATCTCCAGACGAAACGGACTCTTTTCTATGGTACAAAAACTAAAGGGTTACGCAGAAAAAGTATAACAATCCACTTTTTTCCTTTGCAAAGCGATTGAATCAGCATAGAATTCTCATTCGAATCACTGTTAGGAATTCTATGAAAAAAATTCTAATCTTACTTATTGTTCTTTTTACACTACAATGTGGAAAGGATCTATCTCCCTTTGGTGGAGAACCAAATGTCTCCGCTTTACCAAAACGTTTAAAACCAGAGTGGCCAAGTCCTGATTGGAAAATCGTAAAACCCGAATCTGTTGGAGTAACCTCAGCAAAACTCAAATTAGTTGAAGAGTATGCTTTCACTCGTACTGGAGATGAGACGGATCGGAAAGGTAGAAGGACCGATGCAGTTGTCATCCTTCGCAATGGAAAACTCATTTACGAAAAATATGCTCGTAATTTTACAGAAGATAAAGTCCACTTAACTTGGTCTGTTTCCAAAAGTGTTTTACAAACCATGTATGGGATCGCCGTCAAACAAGGACTCATCAAATTAGATGACCCAGGTTATTACCATTACGAACCACTTAGCCGAGATGAGGCACATAAAAAAATCACCATTCGCCATTTGTTAAACATGTCATCTGGACTTGCTGCGGAAGAAGGGTATGAAAGTGGACCTCTAAAATCTTCCGTGATTGCGATGTTATACACACGTGGGAGAAAAGATATGGGAAGTTTTTGTGCAAGTCTTCCCCTGCGCGCAGAACCAGGAACACAAGTATACTATTCAAGTTGTGATACCAATATCTTATCTGCGATTTTGAAAAAAGTGTATGGTGCGGAAGAATATGACAAACTACCTTTTGAAAAAATCTTCAAACCTTTAGGAATCACAAATGTTACATTTGAACGAGATGGTTCCGGGACGTATGTGGGTTCTTCTTATCTTTATATGACCGCAAGGGACCTTGCTAAAATTGGGTATTTGTATTTAAATGATGGTGTTTGGAATGGAGAGAGATTATTACCTGAAGGTTGGGTGACATTCACTCGGACTCCTGCTCCTGGTTACAAAACCACTCCCTATTCAGATGATTTGTCCCAAGACAATTACACGGCCCATTGGTATGCGAACACAGGAATTCCGAATCGAGGGATCCATGAACCTTGGCCTGATGCACCAAATGATACATTCGCCGCCATTGGCCATTGGGGTCAGATGTTGTATGTCATCCCCAGTTTAGATCTCGTAGTAGTTCGGTTTGGTGATGATCGTGAAAAAGCATTTATCAAAAATGATTTTTTAAAACTAATTAAGGAATCGGTGATTCGGTAATCATATGAAACGTAAAATCTCGGTTATACTCGCATTGTTATTTTTATTTCTTTTGTTTTGGGCACAGTGGAATTGGAAACATTTATCCAGTTTTCCCTCCATCATTTCTAGTTTTTATTCGAAAGAATATTGCAGTTGTTATTTTGTCGTGGAGTTGTCTGAGGATCAGTGCCATGATTTTGCAAGGCAATGGGTTCCCATCAGTGAGTTCAAACTAGACAAAGAAAATAAGTCCGTGACTGTAAAAGGATTAGGTCGATCCAATACCGCCCAATTCCAATCTAAAGAATATGGATGTACTCTGTTAAATGATTGAATTCAATTAGCGATAGTATCGCATACCAGGAAAGATAAAGTTGATGCCAAAGATTAACCCTTTGGCTTTTACCTCTTCTGGTACAGGGCCAAAGTTTTGGCCACGTATGGAATCAAGACAAGCCTGGTCGACAACCACTTGTCCTTGGGAAGAAACCAAACGAACATCCAATACTTGGCCTTGTTCACTCAGCATAAAAAGGACTTTGGTTTCGCCTTCTTTGATCCCTTCCCTTGCCACGATTCCTGCCATATCACGGTAGGCATAGTTTCCACCACCTGGTGGTGCAAAGGATTCCTCAATTCGTTTCAACATACTCTTAAAATAATAATAACCTGCTAGTTGTTTGGTGGGAATTGTCAAAGCCTTCGCTCCGTCCCAACGAAACAAAAAATCCTGTTGGAATCGAAAATTGAATGGAATTTTTGTCATCTGGCCCGCACTAGCGGATTGGTTTGGACTTTCCTGTGCATTGGAATTGGTTTTTGGATCTGCTTTAAAAATTCCAAATTCAAAGATATCATCGTCTTTGGTTTGTTCTGATTTGGGTTGTACTTTACTTGGAGTAGAAGCGGCACTTCCCATAATGAATTCGCGAAACTGTGTTAGGGTATGGAATCCTTGTTTTTCAGTGATCCCACCTCCGCCCGCCGAATCCTTGTTAGATAATGCTTTGTATTCATCCTTTTTGTCGGGATTGATGAACTGTTGTTCCACAAGGACTTCATAAATTTTTTCTTGTTCTTTGGGTCCCAGAGTTTCAGTCGTTTGTTCTTCCGCCCACATCTTCCATAACATATTCCGCGTGATGAGGTGAGCCAAAAAAAAGGAAGAAAGAAGGATCACAAATGTGAAGGCAAAGAAGAGGCGTTTTTCCCCTTCTTCTTTTTCAGGCAATCGGAAATCAAAAGAGAGTGGGGCCATTTTCACGATTTTCTCCCGTATTTCCAATGTACGGAAGTCCTAAATGTTCGTAAGCCTTTTTCGTAGCCACTCGGCCTTGCGGAGTGCGGTCAATGAGCCCTACCCGAACAAGGAAAGGTTCGTAGGTGTCTTCAATGGTGCGTTCTTCCTCACCAAGTACAACGGCAATCGGTTTGATCCCCACAGGCCCTCCACCATATCGAGAGATGAGGATATCTAAAATTTGGCGGTCCACGGCATCAAGGCCCAGATGGTCGACTCCCATGCGGTCAAAGGCATAACGACAAGTCTTTAAACTCACAGAGGTTTCGTTATTTACCTCCGCAAAATCACGCACCCGTTTGAGTAAGTGGTTGGCAATCCTTGGCGTTTTGCGACTTCGTTTGCCAACTTCCATAGCCACACCTTGCCCGAGTTCCACTCCCAGAAGTTTTGCCGATCGGTCCACGATGATTTGCATCTCTTCATCCGTATAAAAATCCAACTTGAGATGGATGCCAAATCGAGATTTGAGTGGATCACTCACAAGACCTGACCTTGTGGTGGCACCGACTAAGGTGAAGGGTTGGAGTTGGATTTGTAATGCGTTTGCGGTGACACCTTCTCCCACAACGAGATCCACAAAAAAATTCTCCATGGCTGGGTATAACAGTTCTTCCTGTTTTTTGATGAAACCATGGATTTCATCGATGAAGAGGACTTCGTTGGTTTTGAGTAGAGTGAGAAACCGTACCAAATCGGCTCCCTTGGAAATGGCGGGAGCTGATGTAGGAGTGAAGGCAACGGCCAGTTCGTTGGCGATGATATTGGCGAGAGTGGTTTTTCCAAGGCCCGGTGGGCCTGAAATGAGCACGTGGTCAAGAGGGCTCTTTCGTTTCCGAGCCGCCTCGACATACACCGATAGATTGGCTAAGACCTCTTTTTGTCCAATGAACTCAGACAGTTTTGTGGGGCGAAGGTTTGGTTCTTCTTCGCCCGCTTGCATCCAATCTTCTCGTAAACTCACCTCAATTGGGTTTCTTCTCTGGAGTGATGGACGTCAAGATTTCATTTTTATTTCGGATGATTTTTAGTTCGACTCGTTTGCCAATTTTGGAATTCACAATCATTCCCACGAGCTCATCTGGAGTGCGCACTGGTTTGCCATCAAATTCAATGATCACATCCATCAGTTGTAATCCCGCTTTGTTGGCAGGCGATCCCTTGTAGATTTGGTGGACAATGGCCCCTTGGTTGTTTTTCAAACCAAATTGTGCGATGTCACGTTCCGTAATATAATCTACCCCAGCTCCAATCCATGCACGTGCGACAACTCCATTCAACTTCAATTCTTCCACAACACGACGAGCTTCATTGATCGGAATGGCAAAACCAATTCCATCAGACCCACCAGATTGGCTCACAATCATTCGGTTGATCCCAATCACTTCGCCTCGGATATTGAGGAGTGGCCCTCCACTATTCCCTTGGTTGATGGCAGCATCCGTTTGGATGTAGGCAAGACCTGATTTATCAAGCCCCCCCCTTTGGATGGCCGATACCACTCCTACAGTAAACGATTGTTCGAGGCCAAGGGGCGCACCAATGGCGATCGCCCAATTCCCCACTCTGACTTTACTCGAGTCGCCAATCAAACTGGGCACAAGTGTTCCTTTGGGAGCGCTGATTTTTAATAAGGCAATGTCGGCAGTGGGATCCGAACCAATGAGTTTTGCTTCGTATTCACTTTTGTTTTTTAACTTCACCGTAAACTTATCCATGTTTTGGACAACATGGTGGTTTGTCATAACGTAACCATCTTCATTGAGGACGATGCCTGAACCAAGCCCTGAAAGTTTTTGTTGGCGAGACCCTTTTCTTTGGTTTTGGGGATTCCCAAAAAAATACTCAAACGGGTGTAAGGGCACATTCACCGTTCCTTCCGTGGCAATCGAAACAACACTTGGGGAAACTTTATCAAAAACTTCTTGGAAGGCATCTTCTAAGGCAACGGCTTGGGTTTGGGCTGGTGATAATTTTTCGCCACCATCTGCCTTGAGTTGCAATGGGTTTTCAGAAGAATTTCCGCATGTTAAGATGGGAGACAAAAATGTCCCGAGTAATAAAAAGCTAAACGCGACGGCAATGTATCGTAAAGGATTCGTTTTTTTCTCAGTCATAGACAATGAATACTCTCTCCTATAGTATCAGACCCAAAGAAGGGCGGGAAAGTTCCCATTTCTTGGGATCGTTTTTTTACAAAAAAACTTGAACAATTTGTAACACGTCAACCAAGTCTTAGTATGGCCAAAAAGGTTTTGATTCCCCTCTGTCCTGGTTTTGAAGAAATGGAAGCCATCATTCTCATTGATGTCCTTCGTCGCGGGAATGTGGAAGTGGTTTCAGCCAGCAAAACAAAAGAACCAGTCGTGGCTTCTCGGAATACAATCCATATCAGTGACACAACCTTTTCAGAGATCAATGTTGATGAATTTGATGCGATTGTTTTGCCCGGTGGGATGAATGGAACAAAAAATTTGATGGCCGATACAGAAATCCAAAAGATCCTCTCTATCTTCCATTCCTCCAAAAAACACATTGGTGCTATCTGTGCCGCGCCTGCCGTCTTACGAAAATGGGATATCATCTCTGGGAATGACCCATACACGGCCTTTCCCTCCACAGACGATTTGGCGAAAGGAAAAGGGGGAAGGTATACGGGAAATCGGATTGAGTCCTTTCACCATATCCATACGAGTGTTGGACCTGGATCAGCATTTGCATTTGCTTTGTATTTGTTGGAATTGTTCGAAGGGAAGGAAGTGATGGAGAGAGTCAAACAAGGACTCCAACTGCCTCAATCGGAGTGAGAATTTCGTTCGCTGATGAGAGACTGGACTGCCATCTCTTCGGTATCAAACACTTCTAAGTGACTTTCCATCCCAGTCATTTTAAACACTTTGGCGACGGAACCATGTACACTACATACCTTTAGATTGCCATGGTATTTTTTAAGTTTGTACATGGCGGTCACAAGAGTTCCAATTCCAGAACTATCCATAAAGGGAACCTTTTCTAAATTCACAACGATCTCGTATTGGTGTTTGCGCATTTTGTCATCCAAAATGTCTTTCAATTCTTTTGCATTGTACAAATCAACTTCACCTTCAATGGTGATGACAACTACCTGATTCGAAGACGTTTCGCGAATGACCATTTGATTTAAGTTTGCACCATAAAAAGAAATGAAAAGGAAAAAAATTACATTCGAAAGACACCGAACGGTTTTCTTTCTTCTTTCCTTCTACTGAGGATGGACAATGCCCTTCCTAAAATATTGCGAGTGTCTGCCGGGTCTATGATTCCATCATCCCAAAGCCGAGCGGAGCTATACACAGCAGAGGATTTTTTTTCATAATCATCTAAAATTGGTTTTTTGAAAGTTGTTTCTTCATCAGGTAAAATGGTTTCCCCTTGGGCTTCTTTTTGGTCTTTTTTTACCGTCCATAAAACATTGGCAGCTTGTTCTCCACCCATAACAGAGATCCGAGCATTTGGCCACATCCATAAAAATTCGGGAGCAAAGGCACGACCACACATTCCATAATTACCAGCCCCATAAGATCCTCCCGTAACAATGGTTAGTTTGGGGACAGTCGTTGTTGAGACCGCATTGACCATTTTGGCACCATCACGGGCAATCCCATTGTTTTCATATTTTTTCCCAACCATAAAACCAGTGATGTTTTGGAGGAAAAGCAAAGGGATTCGCCTTTGGTCACAGAGTTCTATAAAGTGTGAAGCTTTCAGAGCCGACTCTGAAAACAAAACCCCATGATTGGCGATAATGCCGACGGGGTGACCATAAATTTCGGCAAACCCCGTTACGATCGTCGTGGCATATAGTTTTTTAAATTCATGAAACCTAGAACCATCCACTAACCTTGCGATGATCTCTCTTGGATCATAGGATTTACGAGAATCTCTTTCGATGATTCCATAAATTTCTTCTGTTGGATATAAAGGATCTTCAGTTTCTTTTGGAGTTGTGAAATTTTTTACATTTAAATTTTTGATAATGGATCTTGTAATTTCCAAAGCATGGTAATCGTCTTCTGCATAATGATCAGTGACACCCGAAATACGGCAATGAACATCTGCGCCACCTAACTCTTCACCAGTGACAACTTCTCCTGTAGCCGCTTTGACTAGAGGTGGTCCTCCAAGAAAAATTGTCCCATTCCCCTTTACAATCACGGATTCGTCAGACATAGCAGGGATATAAGCACCACCCGCAGTGCAAGAACCCATAACAACCGCTATTTGAGAAATTCCTTTTGCACTCATCCGAGCTTGGTTAAAAAAGATCCTACCAAAATGATCTTTGTCAGGAAAAACTTCGTCTTGCATGGGCAAAAATGCTCCACCAGAATCCACTAAATAAACACAAGGGAGTGAATTGTTTTCGGCGATCTCTTGAGCACGAACATGTTTTTTGACGGTCAATGGATAATACGTTCCACCTTTGACTGTTGCATCATTGGCAACAATCATACAGTCAACACCTTCCACTTTTCCAATTCCTGTGATGATACCGGCGGATGGCACTGGATCGTTGTACACACCTTCTGCGGCAAGTCCACAGATTTCCATAAATTCTGTATTGGAATCGATGAGTTCTGCAATTCGTTCCCTTGCAGTGAGTTTGCCTCGCGACTTATGTTTTTCCAAGGCCTTTTTGCCACCACCTAACTTAACTTTTTCGATGGTTTTTCGTATGGGAACAAGAGTTTCTAAGTATGTAGTTCGATTTGAAATAAAATCAGATGATAACGGGTTTATTTTTGAGATCAGCCTTTCCATACTAGTCCTTATTTTGTTTGTTAAAGTGGAATGTTTTGGTTTTTTTGTGAGAAAAACTATCTACAAAATAATGTAGTTTTTCATAAACAACGGTTGGGCACTCTTCCATCGCTAAATGTTTACATGGCAAAAACACGAGACTACTTGTCCTTAACGTTTCTTTCATGTATTCAGTTTGTTTCGGAGAAATTCGAAAATCCTCTTCTCCTAAATAAATTTGCCTAAGGCCTACAAAATGTTTTGCTCCTTCTTCAATTTCACGAAGTGCATGTGTGGAGCGATCTACATTTCGAATGAATTCCAATGTGTTTTTTTTATTCTTTCCCTCGAATAACAAATGATACATGGTCTTTTCCCACTCGCTTGTAAAGTGATGGGTTTTTTTCACAAGAAACCATTTATAAAAAAAACGAAGTAGTGGTGGACGGAATAAAAAACTAAAAATTTCACCGATGATCGGAAGACGTAAAAAATGTAATGGGAAATAGTATCGAAATTTGGGCAAGTTCATGAACCCACCTAAAATCGAAAGGGATTTGTATTGATTTGAATGTTCTTTGAATGCAAAACATAAAATAGGCAAAGCGTAATCAAATGCCACTACATGCACTTTTTTGTCGCCGACTACTTTTTCCAAAAAAGGTGATAAATAATGTGCCTGCAATCGATGCGACAATGGCCCATCAGGTCTTCCACTAAAACCAGTTCCTAAAAAATCGAGAGCAATCACACGGTAGTGAGTTGATAACAACTCCACTAATTTACGATAGTTATATGATGTTGTTAAAAAACCTGGTAACAAAAAAATGATTTCGTCACCCTTTCCTTCTTCAATATAAAAAAAACTCAAACCATCGATTTCAACAGTTTTACCGGAATTAATATGTGCCTGTAAACTAGGTGTCATGTTTTACTCCGTACACTTTCCATACAGTTTTCTCAAATAAAGATCCTCAAATTCAAACAAATTCATCCCTCTACGTGCCATGATCTTTTTGGTATCAAATAAAAATTCTTCCAGTCGGTAACGTTCTCCAGGTTTGATCCAAGTAAATGCAGGCACATACCCTTGGATCCTTGATTCCACTATGTTACTTGCAATATCAAATACGGTTCCTGTGTTTGACATCACACCAATCGCAAGTTTTGTAAATGGACCAATGATGGACCCAAATTTAATGGTGCCTGTATTGACGATGGCATCACCTACTTTGAGTTTCACGATTCCATAATTATTTTTTAGATCACTTGTTGTGGACAGAGCACCTAAATTGACCCAACTAGAAACAAAACTATGACCCAAAAAACCTTCATGGTGTTTGTTGGTATAATCCAAAATGATGGAATTTTCAACTTCACCACCTATCCGACATTGGTTTCCAATCAACGTTCCACCAGTGATCCTTGCATTGTCGATCTGGCAATTTTTACCTATAAATAAAGGTCCTTCCAAAAAACTAAAAGATGAAATTTTGACTCCATCTTCAATGAGAATGGGACCATGAGTAGTATCAAAAACAACTCCAGGATAAATGGTTGCCCCTGAATGGATGTAAAGGTGTTTGTCTTTGCCAACAATATGAAAACCTGATTGTTTTGATTTGTACTTTTGGCGAAACCGTTTCCATTCTTTATCAATGTTCAAAGTGTCTTCTATAATCGATGTTACAGTTCCAAGTAACTCCCAAGGTAAAAAGGAATTAGAACTATAAATAGAATCATAGTTTTCTAAAGTTGCTGGAAAAACATGTGGGTAACGATTGAAGATTAATGTTTCAAAATCCGGATTTGGTCCTTTATAAAAAAATTTTGAACCTGGGTATTTTCTATCTAATTTTTCGAGTAGATTCATTCCTCCTAAGTTCCATTCAAAAAATGAATGGAACCTCGAAAGTGGTTCAAGAGAGGGATTACGTTTAGAATCGTCGAATAAGAGATTCACAAATCACTCCACTGTAACAGATTTTGCTAAGTTCCTAGGTTGGTCCACATTGCACCCTCTAAGGATTGCTATGTGATACGATAACAACTGTAAAGGAATGACTGCAAGTAAAGGAACGAGGGCGTCCGCAGTTTTTGGAATCTGGAATGTAAAATCTGCCATACTTTGGATTTCAGTATCTCCGTCCGTCACAATGGCAATTACCTTACCTTTTCTTGCTTTCACTTCTTGGATATTTGAAATCACCTTTTCATACGAGCTATCTTTAGTCGCAATGAAAACAACCGGCATATCTTCATCAATGAGAGCAATTGGTCCATGTTTCATTTCAGCAGCAGGGTATCCTTCCGCATGGATATAAGAGATTTCCTTTAACTTTAAGGCTCCTTCCAATGCAACAGGGAAATTAAAACCTCGTCCCAAATAAAGGAAGTTAGATGCTCTATAAAAATTTTCAGATATATTTCGAATCTCTTCGTCTTTGGTTAAAATTTTTGCGACTTTATCAGGAATGGAGTCAAGCTCTAAGAGTAAAGTTTGGTAATCCGATAACGAGATCGTTCCTTTTTTTAATCCTAAATAAAGAGCCATCATGGTTAAGATGGTGACTTGTGATGTAAACGCTTTTGTGGAAGCCACACCAATCTCAGGACCAGCATGCAAATAAGCACCTGCGTGAGAGGCACGCGCAATTGATGAACCCACGACATTACATACACCAAAAATCAAAGCACCTTTAGACTTCGCAAGTTCGATGGCAGCCAGCGTATCAGCTGTTTCACCTGACTGCGAAACGGCGATCACCACATCTCTTTCCGTAACAATCGGATTACGATAACGAAATTCGGATGCATATTCAACTTCTGTTGGGATACGAGCAATATCTTCAAATAAATATTCACCAATGAGCCCTGCATGCCAAGAGGTTCCGCACCCAACCAATATCAGTCGATCAGCATTTAAAAATCGATTTAAATATTGGTCTATCCCACTTAAGAACAAATGGTGTTCGCGCGAAACCAAACGACCACGCATCGCATCCCGAATGGACTTTGGCTGTTCAAAAATTTCCTTCAACATAAAGTGTGGGTATCCACCTTTCTCTATGTCTTCCAAATCCAATTCTAATTTTTGAATGAATGGAGTTTTGGTTACGTTCTCTAAATTTTTGACAACGAGGCTTCCGTCTTTGATGATCGCCATTTCTTGGTCATTGAGATAGGTTACATTATTTGTATATTCGATGATCGGAGTTGCATCTGATGCCACAAAGTATTCATCCTCACCAATTCCAATCACGAGTGGAGAACCTTTCCTTGCGGCAATCATACTGCGTTCATTGTCTTTCGAAAGTACAACGATGGCGTAAGCTCCTACCACTTCATTCAATGCAAGACGAACAGCTTCTTCGATCGTACAATTATTTTGTTTTTTGATCTCTTCGATCAGATGGATGAGTACTTCAGAATCTGTATCAGATTTGAATACATGTCCATTACTCTCAAGTTCCTTTTTGATAGAACTATAGTTTTCAATGATACCGTTATGGATGATGGCAAGTTTTCCATCCGAACTTGTGTGAGGGTGCGCATTACGATCATTAGGTTCACCGTGTGTGGCCCAACGTGTGTGACCAATTCCGAGACTTGCTTCCAATTTCCGGTTTCCAATTTCAGATTCTAAATCAGCGACCTTCCCTTTTTTTTTGACAATCTCCAAACCACCGTTTAACAGAGCCACACCGGCACTGTCATACCCTCGGTATTCTAATCTTTTTAAACCTTTAATGATAACAGGGAGTGCCTGTCTTTTACCTAAATAACCTACGATTCCACACATTGTTTTACTCTCTTTAAGGTAGATTCCAAATCCGATTGGGATTTTGTTTCTGTAATGACACGAAATATAGGTTCCGTATTGGAAGGTCTGATGTGGATCCATGAATCAGACATATACATCCACAACCCATCTTTTTCTGAAATGAGTTTTGGCGAAAACTCTGTTTGAAATTTGTTGTATAAACTTTCTAAGGAGATTCCTTTTGCCAAAGGAAAGGACTGTTTGTCCATAAATAAATTCGGCAAACCATCCATCAATTCATCGATGGTGTTTCCTGTTTCTGCCATTAGATTGAGAATATGAGCAATCCCTGATAAAGTGTCTCGGCCAAAAGATGGAATATTTGGATCAATCACACCACCGTTCCCTTCGCCACCAAATACGGATTTGGTTCTGATCATTTCTTCTACGACGTTTGCTTCACCGACTTTACTTCGAATTACTTCACCACCAAATCGAGAAGCCACTTCTTCATTTAGAAAACTCGTTGAGAGATTCACCACGACTTTGGATTTTTTTTTGGATTCCGAAAGTACATTCATCAGCGCAAGTGGCAATGTATATTCTTCTGAAATGGCACCACGTTTTGGAGTGAACAAAACCAATCGATCCGCATCCGGATCTAGAGCAAATCCAATATTCGCTTTGGATTTTTTGAAATAAGGTTCTACCGTTTTTAAAGCCTTTGCAGTTGGTTCTGGAGGACGAGGGAATGTTCCATCGGGATTACAGTTATGTGAGATTACCTTACAACCTAACATCTGTAAAAATTTTGGTACAACATAAGAACCTGCACCACCGACTGCGTCCACAAATACTGTAAATTTTTTCTTTTTGATTTTTGTTACATTCACACGTTTGAGAACTGAGGATAAATGTAAGTCGATATAATCTTCTCCAGAGTCAATGTACCCTTTTGGAGAAATTTGTTCTTTAAAAAATTTTCCTGACTGAAGTATAGAAAGTAAAGTTTGGTTTTCATTTGCAGAAAAGAAAAACCCTTTTTTGGAAATAAATTTAAATGCATTCCATTCCATAGGATTATGAGATGCAGAAATCATAATCCCACCATTTGCTTTGGCTAAGTTAACCACTGCTTTTGTTGTGGGAGTGGGAACAAGTCCCAAAGTTAAAACAGAACTTCCAGAAGCTAACAAAGCTGAGGTGAGAAGCGATTCTAAATATGGGCCACTTGGTCTTGAGTCGCGACCAATCACTACAGTTCCACCATTCATCATGGTGGCAAAAGATTTAGAAAAGCTGAGCGCCTCTTCTAATCCAAATCCTTGTCCTATTTTTCCCCGTACCCCGGAGATGGAAATCATGAGAGAGGATAAATCATACTCTTTAGTGAAATGCATACAATACGATCAAGGTTCTTGGATTCGCACTGTAAGTCTATCTTTTTACTTTATGTGAAGTATCAGAGAGGAGGAAATAAAAAATAGATTTGAAGTAAAACGGTTTGGGCGATGACAGGATTGAACTGCCGACCCGCTGCTTGTAAGGCAGCTGCTCTCCCAGCTGAGCTAATCGCCCGTTGTTATGACCAATGTAGGGGAGCTCTGAAATCTGTAAATGAGAATTAGAAATAAAAAAGGCCACACGATGGTGGCCTCATTCCAAGGTGCTAAAAGCAAATGTTAGGCGGCTTTTGCCTCAATTGAGTTGATGCGAAGTGCCATGCGGGATTTTTTACGATCTGCATTTTTTTTGTGGATGAGTTTTGTTTTCGCAGCTCTGTCCAATTTAGAAGATAGTTTAGAAAAAACAGTCAATGCTTCCGTTTTGTCGCCAGATTTGATGGCTTTGATGAGAAGACGTGCGTATGTGCGTAATTCAGTACGGTCTTCCCCATTTCGCTCTTTTCTACGAGCGGTTCTACGGATGTCTTTTTTAGATGATTTTAAATTAGCCAAGGAATGTCCCCTATGAGGAATTTTTACTTATCTTTTGAGTACCACTCTGCCGGTCAAGGCGAAAGAGAAAAAAATGAGAACCAAAACCTGAGTCTTTGACCCCTTCTGTGAGAGGGTTTTATGTTTTCTGCACTCATTTGGATTGATTCCGAGCTCTATGAAATTTTGAAGGAGCGACACCTAGACCTGGGTCTTGTCATAAAAATGGCTATCTTATCGCTAAAACTAGAGGGAATGGACCCTGGAACCTATCCAAAAGGAGAGTCTGGCCATTATGAAAGGTTAGAACTCTCTCGTTATGATTTTTTTACATTAAGTTTGATTTCAAGGGAGAAGGAAGTTGACCCGAACGTATTACTCTCATATGCTTTCACAGAAGCTTTGTTGGAAATTTTGCGACTGTGACCCCGGATAAATCAAAATATCATTATATCAAAATTGATTCGATCGAAGAGATTGACCCCATCAAATTATCCATCTCGCAAATCCAACAACGGTATATCGACAAGGATAACAACCGTTATGCCCTAAGATTCAATAAAGAAATCCGTAGAATTGAAATTTTAAAACTAGTGGGCAATCATTTTGAACTTGTCCCTCACCACCAAACAATCATTTCCAAGGAAGAATTGAATTCCAAGGATTCTAGTACCAGAGAGACTCCTCTCCCTCCACCCATCATCTCAGAAGACCTTAGGTCCAATCCCATACTCGGGAAATTAATTTCTGCCCCAGATCCGAAGCTAACGACCTCGCCTGAAAAATCGGCAACTCCATTGGAGATTCTCAATGAAACTCATTCTTCCGTTGAGGAAGAAAATCTCATGCGAGAAGATGTGGATCTAGATATTTTTGACGGGGAAACTCCTCCTAAAGCAGAAGTACGTATTTCCCATGATGGTCTTTTGAACACTCCAGAACCAACAAAACCTGAGGAAGAAGAAGACCCGTCTCAAATCACAGCCAATACACGACTCGAAGAAGGGACAGGCGAAAAAACGGCCCAACAAAGGATCGATGATTTTTTAAAGATCATTGCCACATATAGAGAAAGGATCACGGCCATCATTCGTAATCTACAATCCTCACGGATTTTTGAACTCACAGGGGACCCTTCTGAAAACAAAAACATAGTGGGGAATTTTTCGAGAGAAATTGATGCAACAGTTTTTGAAGCCATCGATAAAATGATCGATCTTCATAAAGAAATGACGTCATATCCTCGTCCAATCACTTATTACATTTCCAAATCGCCTGTGGAAAAACGCGAAGAGATGAAGCTAATTGAATCAGACAAAGAAAAGTTGAATCATTTACATTTGTTTGAGATGCAAAGACATACAGATGTGATCATCAAAGATCTAAAAAAATTGAGTTTGCAACTATTGAATATTTTGAATCTCAAAAATGAAATTCAAGTCAAACAATTACAATATGCAAACCAACTGATGTTTGTGGATGCGAAAAATGCCTCACTCTATTTTGCACAGGACTTAGATAAAACCATTTTGGAAATTGAACACTGGAAACAATCGAAATGAAAGAACTGTCGGAAGCAGAAACAAAAGCAATCTTAGAAAAAATACGATCGGAATACAAAGAACACGGGAAACTCAATCCAAAGGCATTTGACCAAACTGGGTTCGAACAACGTTACATCCAAGTTTTAAAACTTCGTGGGAACATCACAAAGTTTCTCACAGAAGAAGTGACATTTTTAGAACAACTCAAATCGAAGTTCCAAGAACTTGCTGCGAAAAAAGAAGCAGCAAAAGCCCAAACCCTTAACCGAATTATGGATGAGTCGATTGAAAGATTGGCCAATTACAAAAAGGTTGATTTCCACCCATTGGCAAAACTAGAAACTCGTTACTTTTACGGTGCCATGTTGGATTTTACGGAAATGGAACTTCCCGTTCTCATTTATGTTTTTAAGGGAACTCCAGAATATTCCTATCTTCAAGATGCTGTTTTACAAGTGGAACGAATTGGACTCACTCGGCGTGGCCTTCCGTCTATGAAAATGCAAGAGTTCATGAAAACCTTGTTAGACGCCAATGGTAATGCCATCGTGATTGAAAAGGCTTCACAAAATCTATTAAAAGATGGTTGTATTGCTTTAAAAAACATCATTGTGGCAGTCCAAGATCTTACAGCTAAAAATAGAATTAACCCAGATATGATTGTCCAAGTAAACGAAAAAGAATATCCCAATTCGTTTAATGCTTACAACGGGAAAAAGTTTGGTGAAAGTTTGAATCGGATCACTGAACGCTGCAAACAAATCATACAAGATTTTCGAATGAATGCGTTGATGAATATCGAAGGTTGATTCAAATGTGGCATCATGGACCCTATTTTACTTGGTGTTTGCGACACCATTGAATCAGAATTTGATGCGGAAGTTTACAAAAACCTCTCCCCTCTTGAGAAATACCATTCCTTACTTTTTTCATCCGTAGACAAACTATTTGGATTCCTCGGAACCGATCGGGAAAAGATCAAACCTTACCTCACTGATTTTGTATCCGTGGAAGCACAGTCACTTGGCAGAGAAGGCTATGGGTTTACCATTAAAGATGCAAATGATATGGGATTTGGTGGTCTTGCCTGCCATACCGTAGATTTGGGTGGAGCCAGTGTCGGTGGTGCCATTCAACAAGCCTATACCATTGTAAAAGCCAATCCCTATGCGGTCGTGCTTGTGGCCGCGGCTGACATTCCCAAATCCGTATTCAGACAAGTCTCAGATCTAAAACGACTCACTGCCACTGTTTGCCATAAAGACTGGGAGATGCCGTATGGGGCAACCCTCATTGGCCTCTACTCCTTGTTATGTGAACGAATGATGTTTGATACAGGTGTGACAAGTGATGACTTAGAAGTGATTACAAAACACTTCCGAACCCTTGCCGAAACCAATCCGCGTGCCTTCCAATACCAAAAACCAATGGTGGAGAAACAATTACAAAAACCTTTATCTGGTGTGTATAGCACTCCCATGATTGCCATTGTCACTGACCATGGCTTTGCCACCCTCATCACATCAGAGTTCATGAAACAGAAGTTAATCGATAAAAAAGTGATTAAGGCTGATGCCAAACACATCTATGTAATTGGTTCGGGTCACAGTGCCCATGCCGAATACCTCATCCAAAAAAAGGATTTAAAAAGTCCTGCAGGTCTTGCTTGTGAAAGGGCCGTCGCTTCGAGTGGGATCAATCGGTCAGAAATTGACTATGCTTGGATTTACGATTGTTTTACAGGGATGGTCATCCATGAAGCCTCACTTTATTTTGGGGTGTCACCAAAAGAAACAGCGAATGCACTTCGCAAAGGAAAGATCTCCAATGGAACGAAAGAGATCCCCATCAATTTAGGTGGTGGGATTTTGAATTACCAAGCGGCCATGGCCATCTCTGGGGCAACTGGCCTTGTGGACATCGCGAGCCAATATGGACTTTCGGTCCATCCCATTCCCAAAGTATTGAGTGAACCACCTAAGGTGAGTTTGCTTGGAGGTAATGGTGGGATTGATAGCATCAATTCCGTGATCCTGTTTGCCAAAGACAAAACAGAAAGGGACTCGAAAGAAACAATGGAATTAAAACCATTGGAAGTGAATGTTCCCAGTCCAAAAGAGAAGGAACATGCCACGATTCTTTCCGCAACGACGATTTATTTCAATCCTGGGGGTGAAAAAAAACCACCTTACCTCATCATTTGTTCCACGAAAGAGAATGGCGAGATGGCTCTCACGAACCTCTACGACAAAGAAGGAAAGGAAATTGTAACGAAGGATGGTTTGGAACTGGGAAAAACCAAAGTCGAATTCCAAATCATCGATGGAAAAATCCAAGCAGTTGTATTGGGTTAAGATACAAGCCAGCCAAACAAGGGTTCCTTGTTTGGCTTCTCAATTAAAACTGTTTCAAAAAACGTAAATTCCCAGATTGGAAATAACGGATGTCGTGGATGCCGTAACGCATCATCACCAAACGGTCAAGGCCAAGTCCAAAGGCAAAACCTGTCCACTTTTTGGAGTCGAGGCCAGCGGCTTCTAAGACATTGGGATGGACGAGTCCACAAGGAAGGAGTTCGAGCCATCCTGATTGTTTGCAAACACTACACCCGTCTCCACTGCAAACAAGACAATTGATATCCAGCTCAAAGCCTGGTTCCACAAACGGAAAGTATCCTGGACGCAGTCTTGTTTTGATTTCTTTTCGGAACACTCGTGATAAAAGTGTCTCCATTGTGTATATCAAATGGGCAACAGAAATGTTTTCGCCCACAACCATGCCTTCCACTTGGTAGAAAGTATTTTCATGCGAGGCGTCCACTTCTTCATACCGGAACACACGGCCTGGAGCAATGATACGAAACGGTGGTTTTAGTTTTCGTAAAGCGCGCACTTGGATGGCGGATGTGTGAGTCCTAAGTAAATTGCCATCCACCGTATAAAACGTATCTTGCATGTCCCGTGCGGGATGGTCTTCGGTAAAGTTTAAGGCACCAAAATTGTTTTCATCGGTTTCCACTTCCGGGCCATCCATCACAGAAAAACCCATAGAGGTAAAAATATCTTCAATCTCGTATTGGATTTGGGAAATGGGATGCAAACTTCCTCTTTCTTTTTTGGGAAGTGGACGAAGGGTATCGAAGGATTCTTTTCCCAATTGGTTTTCATAAAAACTTTCTTTGAGAATCGTCCGTTTGGCTTCGACAAATTGTTCCAGTTTTGTTTGGGCTTCATTTGCCTCTTTCCCAACCGTCTTTTTTTCTTCGACTGTGAGGGAAGCAAGGCCCTTCAGGACAGAGGTAAGTTTTCCTTTTTTACCAAGGAACTGGTTTTTTAGAGCATCTAATTCTTGTTCAGTGGTTGCAGAACTTAATACAGTTTCTGCCTCTTTGACTAAAGATACAATTTCTTGGGATAGGCTCATAGTGATTCTCGTGTTTCCATTAAGGATTTTAATTCAGAATAAATCCCACCAAAGGCACCATTGGACATGGCAAGGATGATGAGCTTTTCTTTTTTGTATTTGGGTAATATCTTTTTTAAAAGGGAAGGAATCTCTTTTGGTGTGGAAGCATAGATCGATTCTTTTTTGGTATTGGTTTTGATGTCTTTTACCAATTTTTTGACATTGAGACGAAGTGACTTACTCACTTTATCCACCTGGTACACTTCGGTGACGATGCTGACATCACTTCCTTTGAAACACTTTGCAAAATCATCTTGGAAGACATTTCTATGTGAGGTGGCACTCCTCGGTTCGAATAAAGCGATGATTTTGTAACCAGGGTAAGCTTCTTTGTGGGCTTTGATCGTTTCTTGGATGGCTACTGGGTGGTGGGCAAAGTCTTCCACAAGTAAACTGGTTTCGGAAACATAAAGGTTTTCTTGTCTCCGTTTCACACCAGGAAAGGATTCCACGGCTTCCAAAATTTCTTTTCGTTTTTGGGGAGCAATTTCTAGGCACACTCGCACGGCGACTTCCACATTACGATAGTTATGTGACCCGATGAGAGATGGTTTGAGTTTCGCCTTTGTGCGGATCTCCGTTAAAATTCCTTTTTCATATTTAAAAATGGAATTTTTATCACCTAGTTCAAAGGTTTCCAAGGGAGCGTGCTGGTAGTCTTTTGTGATATCGTTTAAATTTTTGGAGCCTTTCCAATAAAATACCTTTCCACGACTCGGAACTAAATTTAACAGCCGTTTGAACATGACTTTAATCGCATCCAAATTGGCAAAGATGTCAGCATGGTCAAAGTCAAGTGCATTCATCACCAGGTAATAGGGTCTGTAATGTAAAAACTTGGAACTTTTATCAAAGAAAGCAGAATCATATTCATCCCCTTCAATCACAAAATAATCCCCTTCACCTAGAGCAAATCCAGGAAATCCATCCTTACGGATTCCACCTACAAAAAGACCTGGTCTCAGTCCAATCGATTCCAAAATCCAATGAGTCAGAAAGGTAGTGGTGGTTTTGCCATGGGTTCCTGAGATCACGATTGGTTTTTTCCCTTTGAGGAAAAAATGTCCAATCGCTTCTGCCATACTCATGTATTCAATTCCCGTATTCAAAACTTCTTCGACTTCAGGATTCCCACGTGAGATCGCATTTCCAATGATGACAAGGTCTGCACCTTTCACATTTTCTTTACGATAACCAGACTTAGGTGAAAGACCCCACTCTAACAATTTATCAGACATCGGTGGGTATAGGTTTTGGTCTGAACCAGATACTTCATGACCTTGTTGTTTCAACATATAGGCTAAATTGCCCATGGCAATCCCACCAATTCCTACCAAAAAGATCTTCAAAAGAGTACCGTCCTAACGAGGTTATAAAGGAATAATGGAATCGACAGCAGAACCAAAAAGAACAAGACAACTTTCATCAAAAAGAATAAAAAATCGAACGAACTCCATTCCCTGCGAACTGATAAATAAAAATAAGATAAATGTAAAGAATACAAAAAACCAACAGCTAACATGAATAAGGGGATTGGTGCAGGAAAAATCCAAAATACAGAAGTTGCCGTGAAAGCCAAAAAGGAAATGATAAAAACATGGGGCTCTGGTCCTTCCCAATCTTTCGTACGGTCTCGCATTTGGTGGTACATTCGAAAACTATCCACAAGCCGAACCACAAAATAGAAACCCACATAAAATACAAAAACAGTACCTACACCTTGCGTGTATGTGAGTTTTGTTTCTTCTTCGACAAAGGAAACTTTGAAAATCAAAATCTGAATGCAATTGCCAATGAGTTTGGCGAGTGGAGCCAATAAGGCCAGTTGTAAATGAGAAAGCCACAAATCACGACCACCCAAATCTGCTTTATGAAAGTAGGATTCAAAGGCAGACATGGGAGAATAAAACAAGTCACGGATGAGCTCTGTCCGTTGAACGATGGTTGAAACTTTTTGCACCTTATTGGATTTTCTGGTTGGGGCGCTCGTATCGGGAAGCATTTTTCACTTTCATGACGGCATTCACTAAATTTTGGAAGGATTCTTCTTTCATCCAAGTGACTGACTCCTCAAATTGAGGTGGGAATTGCCTTAAAACAGGACGCCATTTTCCCGATTCAGATTCCCAAATCGGATAGAATGATAATCGGACTTTGTTTCCATTCGAAAGGTTGGCATCAAGGATGGCTTCTGGACTCACCTTTTCTGTGAGTGTTGGAAACTGGGGAGCCCCAACTTCATCAGGATAAAATTCTACCTTTAAACCTTTGACGATTGTTTCCCATTGGTTCCCTACATCAGGTGGCAAAACAATCCTTTCCCCCGTTGTCCGACTCCAATCGTTCACAAATACATTGTATTGGTTTTTTTTGGCTCTGTTTTCGGCCTGAACTGTGATGCCTTGTCCCATAAATTTGATTTCCTTGATGAAACCTTCACTCACTGTTACATACATCTTTTCTCTGAAATTCGACACGGGTGTTCTGAATTTTTCAATGATATACTGGTAAGGTGCAATGATCTGATTGTTTATGAGGACAGAGATACGCCCTTCATCTGATCCAATTTTTTTGCCAAATAACAACTGCTTGCTTGTGTCAAAAACTATTTCCTCCCCATTCTCCTCTGATAGAGTTAAAGAAGGCGAATTTTCACCCAAACAATAGTTTTTTTGAATTTCATCTGTCGAAGTTTCGATGAGTTTTGTTTTGAGAACACTTAGTTCTGAAAAACTATTTTTGACATTGTAATTTCCTTCATAGGAAACAGAACCTTTTTCACTGATCGTGGTGACGGTATACAAAGCAGGTTCATTCCATCCGCGAGGGATCTTTCGAAACACCATAGGATATTCTGCAAAACTTGGATTCATATTCCCACACCAATCCGATTTTGGAGGTTGGTAACGAATGGATTTCCAATCTTCTTTCCAAAAATTAGTTTCGGAAATATTTTCTGGATGATCCTCCATTAAATAAAATAGAAGAAACAATCCCAAAAAGGCAACAAGAACTAAACTGATTTTTTGTTTCATACTTCTAACATGGAATGTTTGCGTCGGGTATATACAAAGTAAGAACCAACTGCCAAAATAAATCCTGGGAATAAAAAGACTCCGATGACCCAAGCAACTAACTTTTGATTGTCGGACAATGAAATGGTATCCACTTCTTCTTTTTTTAATGGAATTTCTGCAACGATATTGTCTTGGAATAATCCCGTGATCGAAACAGTGGAAAATTGAGAGTTCATCACATACGGAATGAATTGGTCTGTGATCCAAGTGGTTCCTGTGTGTAATATGATTTTTCCTAACTTATCTCCAGTGAGTGACATTGGAGATAAAACGACTGAAAGGATTTTACTCTCTTTTTTTTCGTTTGGATCCAGTTTTCCATTTTTGTTTTCATCTTGGTATGCGTCAAAACCAGACTCAAGTAAGGTTTCCGATTTCCAAACATAAGGAGTGGGTGCATTGGGTTCTGATTCTAAAAATCCACTGTAAGGAAATAAAATTCCCATATCCTTTTTTTGTAAAAGATCGGTGAGACGGTTGTCTGGAAATCGTTTGGCAACAACAAAACCTGGTTTTTCTTCTCGTTCGACGAGAGGAGTGGATTTAAATTTTAATCCAGCCGATTGTAATAACCAAGTAAAGTCTTCACTCCCTTTTGGTTCCATAGTGATGAGAACTTTCCCATTTTTCTCTAACACAAATTTGGTGAGTTCTTCTTTGGCTTCTTTGGAAAAGGGAACAGTGGGACCAAGGATCACAAGCATATCGGCATCTTCTGGTAATTTAGAAGGCCAACCTTGCGCAAATCCAAGTTCTGCCACTTTAAAGTTTAAAAACTGCAAAGAAGATACAAAACGGTTCACTTGTTCATTGGGAAGCGCTCGAAAGGAAGCTCCATACCGTTCTCCATTGGCAACCGTAAAGTAAACTTTTTTCTGCACGGTTGTCACATTTAAAAGTGCACCAACTAACTTACGTTCTAAGTCCTCCAAATCTTTTGGTTCTTTTGCGATGACACGTTCTTCTGCAAATGGTGTTGTAGACGTGAGAGAAGATTGTTTTTTAGAACGAACAAAAATGGTTCCATTGGAAACTTGTCCAAAATCTCTTAACAAATCCATTTCGACATCGGCATTGATGAATTGAACAGTAATATGTGCATTTTCTGATTTGATTTGGTCGAGTAAAATTTCAATATCAGGCCTTACGCGTGTTAAGGCAAATGCAGCAAGTTTGTCACCATTAGCAGGCCCGTCAGCTTCCAGTGGGCGTGGGTAAAACGCTGTGATGGTCACATCTTCTGTGATGGGTTTAATAAGGTTACGAGAAATTTGTGATAAAGAGAACTTACCTTGGCTACTCAAATCGAAGTTATAGTTTCGTTTGATCGCAAAGTAATTTACAGCCACAAGTATGGGTAATACAAACAAAAACCCAAGCACCGCATTTTGTAATAAGGAACTTTTGGATTTTGCTAAATTACTTTGTGCTTCGAGAGAGGACTTTCCAATTTCTAACAGAATGATTTGTAAAAGGAATACCAAAGAAAAAAGAACCACACATAAAAGCAGGAATTCTCTGATTTTGGGGATAGAACTTACCTCTTCATTAAAACCTGCCACTGGTTTTAAATCCAAAAAATCTCGTAAGACGGAGAGTAAAAATGCTGCGATCCCAAAAACAGCCGCAATGTAACGATTTTGGTCCTCTTTTCGAATTCCTTTCGAAAACGCTCGGACAATCGTATCCGATGCCAAAAACAAAAACACAACACCTAAAAAAAGGATTTTTCGTTTCGGATCTACGACCATTCCATCAAACAAGAAATAGGCGAAAAGTGAAACTAAACTAACAAACGGTAAAACTCGATCAGCTGATAATAACATGATTTACCCTCTCCATCTCCTGGATTCCAAGACCTTCACGGTTAAGTACAAAAATAGGAAAGTTCCACTTAGGAAAAATACAATGCCTGTTAATGGTAATACACCTTTGGCAAAGGCTGCAAAGTGGGAAAAGATATGTAAGTGGAATAATACCTTTCTTGTAGTTGCTTGGAATAAATGAGAAAAATATCCAACCACCCAAAGTGTCAAAATGATAAGCACAGAAATTAAAAGTGATATCATTTGATTTTTCCCAAGACTGGAACCAAACATGCCAATGGTGAAGGTAAAAATTCCAAGTAAAAATACACCAACACTTCCCGATGCCACCATATAAAACGGAGCTTTCCAAAATGCATACAATAGAAGTGGGAAAAGTCCGTTGATAAATACAGTGATGATGGCACAAACTGTCACACCAAACATAAATTTGCCGAAGACAATTTCCAAATCGGTGATGGGAGAGGTGAATAGAAGTTCCAAAGTACCTTTATTACGTTCTTCCACAATCGAACCCATGGATATGATGACCATCGCAATGAGGATGGTTGTCATAAACGAGATGAAGGTGATGTAAGTTGCTATTTCGTAATTGGCAGTCCCATTAAAATTGAGGATCATTACGAAGAGAGCATTTAAAAACGCAGTTCCACCTAATACAAGAGGTCCCATATAGGTTCCAAAAAATAATCGTAATTCTTTTTTATAGATCCAAACAGCCGTTTGCCAGTTCATATTTTCTCCATAAAAATTTGTTCGAGTGACACTTCTTGTTTTTTTAATGATTCAATTTGAATTCCAGAAGACAATGCTTTGGAAAACAAAGATTCTTTGAATTGTTTTGGATTTGTTGTTCTCACTAAAAACATTTCTTCTTCTTTACCAGAACCCATATCGGAAACAGTATCATTTTCAGAAATGACTGTTTTCATAAATTGACTTAAGTCTTCTTTTGGTTTACCAGACAAACCCACTTCCCAACCAGCAAGTCGATTCATCTCCTCTTCCAATCGAGAAAGTGAAAGTTCCTGTTTCAAACTTCCTTTGTGAATGAATAAAAATTTATCACATGTTTTATAAATCTCTGTGAGGATATGGCTTGAAATGAGCACGGTATGATTGCCAGCCAAACTGCGGATCAGACTTCTGATCTCAACAATTTGTTTTGGATCAAGACCAGAGATAGGTTCGTCCATGATCACAATTTCCGGATCACCTAGAATGGCTTGTGCAATTCCCACTCGTTTGCGATACCCGAGTGACAAGGTGCCAATGAGTTTATCCTTTACATGACCGAGGTTTGTTTTTTCAATCACCTTCTCCATTTCTGATGTGAGTTTTGGTTCTTCAATTTTTTTGATCCTACCCACAAATTGAAGGTATTCGGATATTGTCATATCTTCATAAAGAGGTGGTGTTTCTGGTAAATACCCGATTTTCTGTTTTGCTTCTAAGGGATAATCAAAGATGGACTTTCCATCGATGGAGGCATCCCCTGCGCTCGGAATCAAATACCCTGTGAGGATCCGAATGGTGGTGGTTTTTCCCGCGCCATTGAGTCCCAGAAGACCCACGATCTCACCTTTCTCTAATTTAAAATTGAGCCCTGAAATGGCTCGTTTTTCGCCGTAAAATTTGGATAAATTGCTGACTTGTATCATAACTTTGGTTTAGTTTTCGTATACCTGCACCTATGAATGAATTTCTGGAAAAAATCAAAAGCTTTTTCAAGGATGAAGCGAGCTTTTTTGATGCAAAGCAACTTCTTGGCCAAAATTGGCACAATTTTGTCCCACAATACTTTGACAAAATCCTAGAAACTCGTACGAATGCAGTGTATGTATTAGACAAGGATGGAAACTACACCTATGTCAACGCAAAAGCCGTCGAAATGGCGGGAAAATCCGCAGAAGAATTGTTAGGGCAAAATATTTGGAATTTATTTCCTGTTTTACAAACAATTGAATTTGGAAACCAACTATCGGAAGCCATCAAAGAGAAAAAAACATTTCGATCAGAAGAAACCTACTTTGAAACTTTGGGTTGGTACGATATGCAAGTTTTCCCTCAGGAAAATTTTACCATCATCATTGCAACAGAAGTCACACACACAAAAAATGCAAAAGATGAATATAGCCAAATCATCACCAAAAACAAAACCATTCTGAATGCTTTACCTGATTTACTCTATGGAATCCATAGGAATGGTCAGGCCATCAATCACAAAGAATTCCCTCATTTCACAGGATGGGATTGTAAAAACAAAGAAACAAATCTTTGTTATTCTGACATAAAAGAAATTTTTCCGGAAAATAAATTAGAAGAAATCCAAACCATACTTCGGCAAGTGATTGATTTGGGTGTTAGCAAAGCAGTTGAATATTCGATCCACGACGCAGACGGTGAAAAATGTTTCGAAGCAAGATTCACCAAAACGGGGGAAGTGGATGCACTTGCCATCATTCGGAATATCACAGAACGAAAAAAAGCAGAGGCTTTAAAAAACGAATTCATCAGTTTGGTGAGTCATGAATTGCGAACCCCACTCACATCGATTAAAGGTTCCATTGATTTACTGCTTGCGGGAGTGGCGGGAGAAGTATCCAACCAAACAAAATCCTTACTCAATATTTGTCGTAAAAATACACAAAGACTCGTTCGGTTTGTGACTGACCTTCTCGATATCGAAGCATTGGATTCTGGTAATATCAATTTTAAATTTAGAACCTACCAACTGAAAGAAATTCTACAAACTTCAGTGGATGGAATGCGCACGTTTGCAGAACAATATCATGTGCTTTTGAATTTTGATTCTAATTTCCCACAAACAAGTGTTTATGTAGATGAAGACCGATTGAACCATTGTATCACCAATTTGATTTCCAATGCGGTGAAATACACCCCCAAGTTTTCGGAAGTGACCATCTCTGTCCAAACAGATGCAACAAAGGCAAAAATCCAAATCAGGGATAATGGACCTGGCATTGATCCGAACTTTGCTCCAAGACTTTTCCACAGATTTGCCCAAGGGGCACCACCGAAGGACAAATTGGTAGGTGGATCTGGGCTTGGACTTTCCATCACGAAAGGATTTGTCGAAGCCATGAATGGGAAAATTTACTTTTTTTCTGATGATTCGGGAACTGTTTTTACCATTGAACTACCAATTGTAATACCAGGACAAATTCCTGTTGGGATGAACCAATGAGCATACAGGCCTTAAAACACGTGTTAATCGTGGAAGATGAAGAAGACATTGTCGAAATCCTTAGGATCGCACTTGCATTTAACTCAAGTTATGAAGTGAGTTTTGCAAAAACTGGTCCGGAAGGATTACAAAAAGCCATCATCCTGCAACCTGATTTGATCCTCTTGGATGTACTTATGCCAGGTATGAATGGGATGGAACTCATTGAAGAATTAAAAATTTTCCCAGAGACAAAAAACATCCCTGTTGCATTTATCACGTCACGCGTGTTAAAGAATGAAATTCTGGAATACCAAAAAAGAGGGGGCATTGGTGTGATTGAAAAACCCTTTGCCCCTCTTGAAATCTCAGAAAAAATCCAAACCCTATGGGAGGATTTTCATCATCAGTAATTTCTTTTTTAAATTACTGATCTTGGAAACCGGTTAAAATTTCTTCTTGGCGGCCCATAAGTTTTACAGATAACCTTGGTCCCACCTCACAAACGATACGCGAAGCAACATAATTGCCCCATCTTGCCGACTTTTGTGCAGAATAACCTTGGGTGAGGCCATACAATACCCCAGCCGCAAAAGCATCTCCTGCTCCTGTCGTATCAATCGGCTTCACAGGAAATCCAGGAACCAAAGTGATTTTGCCGTTTTCAGCAACATAAGCTCCCTCTTTTCCTGCAGTCATAAATACCAAAGAACAAAGTTTAGATATAAATTGTACTGCTTCTTCAGCTGTTTTGGCACCACTTAAGGCAAGCCCTTCTTCTGTATTACAAAAAACGACATCAACGTATTCTTTTGTTAAATGGATGAACTCATCTCTAGAACGATTCACACAAAAAGGATCGCTGTATGTAAAGGATACCTTTACCTTGTTTTCTTTTGCAATTTTCATCGTAAGTTCACTTGCTTTTTTTGTGGAATCACCATCCCATAAATACCCTTCCACATAGACATACTTACTTTTTTTTAAGTTTTCAATATCGATATCGTCAGGGCCAAGTGAAGTAGAAATCGCAAGATTGGTAAGCATTGTCCTTTCGGCGTCAGGTGTTGTGAGAACTACACAAGTTCCCGTATGTCCTAATTTGTCAGGAGTGGTCTCAAATAAAACTCCCGCATCTTCCATATCTTTTTTATAAAATTCACCATATGTATCATGAGTGACTTTTCCCGTATAACAGCAAGTACCACCAGAATTGGCAATGGCAATCATCGTGTTTGCGGCACTTCCACCTGACCTAAGTTCCTTCTTCTCATCATGAAGATCTGCAAGAATTTGACCTTGCCTGGATTCATCAACTAAGGTCATCACACCTTTGGTGATATTTTGTTTTTCTAAAAATTTTGGATCTATGAAGGCAATGATATCTACCAGGGCGTTCCCTACGCCGAATACGTCGTAATGTCTCATGGGACAATGCTTTTTTCCTTTAGGGAATTGACACTCAATTTTCCTATTCCAGTTTGGCAAGGTACCGAGAAAAAAAGGACTTCATGGTTTCCAAATTCAATTTATTTTTATGCATGGGATTCTTACTCGGACCAATTCTTCTATATGGGCAAGAGACTCCAAAAAAAGAACCAGAAACCATCGAAATCAAAGCCAATGTGCAATCCTCTTCTCAAAATAGTAACTTTAGCAAAAACCCAACTGGTTTTCAAAAGGAAATTCATTTAGATTCAGCTAACACGAGATATACGAGTCTTCCCGATATCCTCAACCGAGAAGCGGGAGTCAGGATTCGCCAATATGGAGGTCTTGGATCCTATTCCACACTTTCCCTTCGAGGAACCAATCCCAACCAATCCAAAATTTATTGGAATGGAGTTCCCATCAATAATTCGTTTGGTGGTGAAATTAACTTAGCAGATTTACCGTTTGATAATTTAGAAAAGATTGAAATTTACAAATCTGGGACTCCTGCTGGTTTTTCTGGATCGGCCATTGGAGGTTCGATCAACTTGGTTTCCAAAACAAAATTTGAAAAACCAATCACACGAGTCAATTTGATGGGTGGAAGTTTCAAAACAGCAAAAACAACGGTAACTCATATGGACCAATTCACCAATGGTTCTTATTTTGTGCAGGCTCTCCACGAAACTTCCGACCAAAATTTTACCTATCTCAATAATAAAGGGACAGTATTATTCAATACATATGATGATACGATTGATGAAAGAAAGAATGCACAGTTTCGTAAAACTGGGTTTACTGGGAATCTATCCTTTGACATAGGCAAAACCAAAATCAATTTATTAAATGATTATATACATAGAAAACAAGGTCTACCAGGTCCAGGGAATCGGCAAACCACTTCGGTGGGGCGAGTGTTTAGTAAACTTTCATCGGCGATCACAACAGAAACCAATGAGTTTATATTCACCAATTTGACATTGGAAACAAAAACCTATGGGAACTTTTCAAAAGATGATTTGTTTGATCCAAAATCAGAATTTAGTTTTGGAACACCCAATGCGTATACCAAAACAAACCAATACGGGTTTCAATTATCTCCCACTTTGTACTTGTTAGACTATTATCAGGTTTTACGTGCCTCCGTCTTAACGGAACAAGAATTTTTCACACGGTATGAAAAACGTGCCAATCATGAAACGGAAAGAAAAGAACCAAAAAAAAGAAGGGATACTCAGAGTTTTACCTTCCAAGATGAAATACGATTATTTTCCAATCGTCTCTTTCTTGTCCCACAAGTACGTTTTGAACGGTATACGGATCGATTCGGGAAAGATGAAACAAGCATTCGTAACCAACTCTTAGATCCACTCACCGATGTTTTTACTGTAAGGCAAAATTTCACCAATCCTAGTTTTGGCTTAAAAATCATCTGGATCAAAAAAGAAAATTGGGAATGGGGAACATTAGCCAACATCAGTAAAGATTTTCGAATTCCCAGCTTTATTGAATTATTCGGTGAAAGAGGAAGTATCGTCGGGAATACAAAATTAAGGCCAGAACAAAGTAGAAACGGGGATTTTGGTTTTTATCTCCATACCAAAATTGGATCGGGATGGAAAATCCAATCGGATGTTTCCTACTTTCAAAAACGAATATATGATATGATTTTGTTTTTGCCAAATTCTCAGTTTACTCTGAGGCCAGAAAACGTAGACCAAGCATTCATCCGGGGTGCCGAAACTAGTCACAATATCATTTGGAACAAAGGACTTAAGTTTAACTTCAATTATACCTACCAAGATGCCAGAAATTACTCCGACTCACCTGCGTTAAATGGAAAATACTTACCACTTCGTTCCAAAAGCCAAGGAAGCGCCTTACTTGCCTTTTTTAATGAAACATCCGAAATTGGAATTGAATACCAATACATTGGAGCCAATTTTAGAGATCGAACCAATGAGTATTTGGGATTTTTACCAGCCAGACAATTTTGGAATTTGTACATCCAATATTCTGCATATAAAAACAAAGAAACAGGAAATGAATTGATTTTTGGATTTGAAGTGCGAAACGTAACAGACAAACGTGTAGAAGATTTGGTGGGTTACCCGTTACCGGGCCGTAGTTATTATCTGACTGGGAGTTATCGATTCTAATGGATACAATTCCTACAAACAAAGGCCCCCATTGGATACTCCTTCTTTCTATGTTTCTTGTTTTCCAATGTAGCCAATTGGAAATAAAAAAACCAAGTTTATTCCAATTTTTATTTTTATCAGCATCACCCACGTCTGTTGGCGTTGTCACATCTGATTTTGCAAGCGGAGGAAGATTTAAAACCTTCGAACCCAATTCCTTTACAGCATTTCCCACCTCCATCCCCATCCATTCCGATGCAGTGGGAAGGTATTCGAATGATCGAGTTTTTATCGTAAACCGATTGAATCGTGATTCTATCCAAGTATTGAACCCTCAGTTCGGATTTCTCACCGAACAAGAGTTTAGTGTTGGTCAAGGAAAAAATCCGCAAGACATTGCCGTTTGGAATGATAAATACTTTATTAGTTTGTACAATGCAGATGAGTTAGTGATTTATAGCAGGAGTTCTGGTATCAAAATTGGTGCTGTCTCCTTTTCTTCTCTTCGGGAAACCTTTTCAACTTCTGGAATTCCTGACTCGTCAGTGGAATCATCCTATATGATACAAGACGGATCGAGTTTGTTTGTTTTACTGCAAAGGTTAGACCGTAATGATGCCTCAGGGTATTTACCACCTAATTCTGATTCTTATTTGGTGGAAGTGGATATGGATCTGAATCAAATCCGAAACATTTATACACTGCCCTATAGAAACCCAAGCTCCAAAATCCAAAAAGTATTTTTATTTGGAGAACCACATTTGGTTTTTTCATGTGTCGGTCGGGTTGGGTTTATCTCTCAAATTGATGCAGGGATCATTGCATTTCGTTTGAGTACAAGGCAGTTTCATCCCAACCGTTTGTATGAAGAAAGTGTCGCTGGTGGGGATATACTCTCCTTTCAAATCAAAAATGAAGATTTTGGATACGCCTCCGTTTTGGATGCAGGTTTTAATAAAACCATCCAAGTCTTTCGCCCAAGGACAGGCGAAAAACTAGCTACACTTTTGCAAATCCCAGGCAATATTGGAATCAGTTTATCAGGAATGTTACTCACAAGTGAAGGGAAATTACTCGTTGGTTCAACAGATTTCACAAGGCCTGGAATTTATGTCTATGATACGAACATCGGAAACGTTTTACTCAACCCCATTCCCAGTTCTGTGGAGTTGACACCTTTTGACATCTTCCAGTTGCAAAATCTTCCGTAAATTTCAAAATGGAAAAAGACAGGGGAATCTAATTTATGTTAACTCTTAAAAAACATCCAAACGGTCCGCTTACCAAACAAGTTTTACTCATCGTTTTAGATGGTGTGGGTTATACAGAACAAGGATATCAAAATGGGAATGCAGTGGCAAAAGCCAATATGCCTGTTTTAAAGGGGTTATGGGAAAACCATCCTACTGTTTTATTAAAAGCACATGGAACTGCCGTGGGTATGCCAAGTGACGAAGACATGGGAAACTCAGAAGTGGGCCATAATGTTTTGGGCTCAGGACGTATCTTTGACCAAGGTGCAAAACTTGTATCACAATCCATAGAGAACGGCAGTTTGTTCCAAGGCCCCATTTGGAAAAAAATGGTTTCCAATTGTATCCAAAACGAGTCCAATTTTCACTTCCTTGGTTTATTTTCAGATGGGAATGTGCATAGCCACATTCACCACCTAAAAGCACTCATCGACCAAGCAATTAAAGAAAATATCAAAAAAATCAGGCTTCACATTCTCTTAGATGGAAGAGATGTCCCCGAAAAATCAGCGTTAGACTATCTCATTCCATTCGAAACATATTTGGAAACATACAGAAAAGCTGGCATCGATATATGCATCGCTTCTGGCGGTGGTCGTATGGAGTTAACCATGGACCGTTATGATGCGGATTGGTCTATGGTTGAACGTGGTTGGAACCACCATGTGGAAGGAGAAGGAAGAATATTTGCCTCTGCAAAAGAAGCCATCGAAACCTTTCGTACAGAAAACCCATCTGTCATTGACCAATACCTTCCCGGTTTTGTGATTGGTGATTCAATTGGAGATCCAATTGGAAAAATTTTAGACAATGACTCTGTCGTGTTTTTTAACTTTAGAGGGGACAGGTCAATTGAAATCTCAAGAGCCTTTACAGAAGAAAACTTAACTCAATTGAACCGCAAACGTTTTCCAAAAGTTGAATTTGCTGGTATGATGCAATATGATGGAGATCTTTTTATCCCCAAACAATACTTAGTTGCTCCTCCAGCTATCGACCGAACCATGGGAGAATATTTTGCCAACGAAGGGATTGCTCAATATGCCCTTTCAGAAACTCAAAAATTTGGCCATGTTACTTTTTTTTGGAATGGAAACAAATCAGGTTACTTCAATCAAAACCTTGAAACTTACGAAGAAATTAAGTCTGATATCATTCCTTTTGATCAAAAACCAGAAATGAAGGCAAAAGAAATTACCGATAACTTAGTACTTGCTCTCACGTCTCATAAATTCCCTTTCCTTCGTGTCAACTATGCTAACGGAGATATGGTGGGCCATACTGGAAACATGGATGCCACAGTCAAAGGTTTAGAATACTTAGACCTTTGTTTGGATCGAATCAAAAAAATCTGTGATGAAACCAATACTGTTTTGTGTATCACAGCCGATCATGGGAATGCGGATGAAATGTACCAACTGGATAAAAAGGGAAATGCACAAACTGCCAAAGACGGTAAACCCGTTCCCAAAACAAGTCACACACTCAATCCCGTACAATTTGTACTTTATGACCCACAAGGGAAGATCCAACTCAATTCAACAATCACCGAAAAAGGTCTTGCGAACGTGGCGGCGACGATGATGGATTTGTTGGGTTTTATTGCTCCAGATGGGTACCACCCGAGTCTAATCAATAGAAATTAAATTTCTCCAGTCCTATGACCAAATGGATATTCACCTTTCTTCTGTTCAGTTTTACTTTTCTCAACTGTTCAGAAGATGGAATTGGATCTTTCTCAGAAGAAACCAAAGAAAAAATACGTAAAAAAATCAAACAAGAAGGATTCCAAGGAGTTGTCCTGATCTCCCAAGATGATACCGTTTTGTTTCGCGAAACGATTTCAACAGGGAAACGTAGAAAACGATCGCAACTCTTTAAAAAAAATAATTTTCCGTTGGGAGAATCTAGCAAACTATTCACAACTTTTTTAATCCATCGATTGGAGAAAGATCAAAAATTATCCCTCAAAGATCCTGTTCAAAAACATTTAAAATGGTTTCCCCATTCTAAAATCACCATTGAACATCTGTTAAGACATACATCAGGATTACCAAAAATCATTGAATTTTTACCAAATTTGGATACGGAAGGATCCAAGTTCAACCGCGAAGATATTAAAAAATCATACTTAGAATCAAATTTAAAACCAAACTTTAGTCCGGGAGAATACTGGAAGTACAGCCGGTTGGATTATTTTTTTTTGGCTTATCTCATCGAATCCATCACGTCAAAATCATTTCCCACTGTTGTGAAACAGGAAATTTTCGAACCTTTAGGAATGAAACATTCTCAAGTAGACTCAAACGACATTTTATTAGGAAATAGTGGGATTCTCAGCACACCAGAAGATTTACTACTCTTTGCAGAAACAATTTCAAAAACAAAATATATTTCAAAGGAAGGAAAAGATTCAATCATCAAAAAAACAGTGTTAGCTGATGCGATAGCAGAAGATCCAATCTCTTTTGGAGAAGGGGTATATGTTGGTGATTATTTTTATTGGACATACGGGAAAAAGAAAGGAATCTCAAACTTTATCTACCATGACCTTAAAAGTAGAATTTTGATAACCATCGTAAGTCCTTATGGTGGAAGCAAAGGAGATTTATCCTCTATCAAATCCACTTTAACCGAAATCATCTTTGAAGCAAAAAAATTAAATTTCAAAAAAAGAACTGGGTCACCAAACGAAGTATATATTGAAGACCTAATGAAACAAGAACATGTGCCATCTCTTGGAATCGCCATTTATAAAAATTATAACTTACATTGGAAAAAAATGTATGGTACAAAAATACAACAGACTCTTTTTCGAGCGGGTTCCTTATCTAAAACGATGACAGCAACGGCAACATTACGTTTGGTTGAAACGGGACAATTGGATTTATATTCTAACTGGATTGGAAAACTAAAACAGTACAAAGTGTCCGTTCCAAAAGGAAAAAAAAGAAGTTTGGTGAACTTAGACTTACTTTTATCTCATACCAGTGGATTAACAGAAAAAGGAAATTGGGACGACCCTATCAATTCAGATAAAAAACACTTAAAAGACCTAAAAGATACCAATGCCACCAAAGGGAATGGTTTAAAATTGTATTACAAACCAGGCACCAAATCTAGATACTCGGGAGGAGGATTTAGCATCGTCCAAGAGATCTTGACGGATCGTACGGGAAAACCTTTCCCCACACTTATGGAAGAAATTGTATTCCAACCTTTACATATGAAACGTAGTACCTTCAAACAGAACCTAACGGAAGCAGATGATCGTTGTGATGGTTTTGATGAAACAGGAAAACTTTTACCTGAAAAAAAATTCGTAACACCTGAATTGTCTTCAGGAGGTCTTTGGACTACTCCAGAGGAGATTGGAACCGTTTTTAGCGAAGTGGCAAAGGCAAAACAAGGTCGTTCCCAATTTCTCAGTAAGGAATCTGCCGAATACCTTCTGTCTCCCAAAATGAGTGCTGCCAGTTTGACCGTCCATGCCTTAGTCGCTCACGGATTCTTTTTGAATCGAACCGGAAAAACAGAATATTTCTTCCATGGAGGCCATACAAAGGGACATAAGTCTCTTGCCATCTTCAATGCGGAAAAAGGGTACGGAGTGGTCATTATGACCAATTCAGAGAATGGGTCGAAACTGATTTGGAGGATCCTCCGGACCATTTCTGTAGATGAAAAATGGGATAAGTTTGTGAATTAATCTATTGACCAAATTTTTAAATTGGCTATTCTCTAAGCGATTCGATGGAATATACAGAATCTAAATCTAACGGAATTGTAGTCCTTAAATTGTTTGGCAACTTAGATATGTTAAATGCCGGCATTTTGAAAGAAAGGATCAAAGAATCTGCGTCCCAATCCGAACATCGATTTATTTTTGACTTAGAAGGAGTCAGTTTCATCGACTCTTCTGGATTTGGGCTCATCATGTCCCTCAACGACAAACTAACAGAATTAGGTGGTGGACTCAGGATTGTGAATGTATCCAAAACCATCCGCCAGATCTTCCGCATCTCTAAAATTTCTTCCGTCATTCAAATTTTTGAATCAACGGAAGAAGCCATCCAGTCCTTTTTACCTTAAATCTTAAAAAGGTCCTTAACCAACAATCATCTCATTTGCATTAGGTGACCGATGTTGTGACCATTTTTTTCCAAAAGTTTTTTAGTTTCAATAATTTGGGATTTTCTGGTGACATTTCTTGCAGTGCAAGTAATACTTCTTTGGAGCGTTCGATATCCCTTCTATGCATTAAAATTTCTGCAAGTAAAAGTAAGTTGTTAAAATTTTTAGGATCTCTATATCTCAGTCTTTCTGCATAATCCGTTGCGAGTACAAAATCTCGTTTTTGTTTATGAGCATACGCAATGTAAAATAAAAAATCTGTATCACCTGGATTTAGTTGTAAATAACGATTGGCAAGGCCTATTGCCTTCTCATAATCTTTCGATTTCATATAAAGTTTCGACAATTCTCTTAAACAATACAAATCATCAGGTTCAGATTCCAAAGCAATTTCTAATGCATAAATCGCATGATTCCATTCTCCATCACGATATGATTGAATTCCTTCACCCAACATTTTATAATATGTATTATTTTTTGTAGATTCCTTGGCAGCATGCGCTACTTCTTCTAAGAAAGAAATACGCATCAAACTCAAATCATCCGTCAGTTCACCAAAAAGCATCATCACACGACAAATCTCTGTTAAATCTCCATTCCCTTCCGATACATGCTTTAAAAATACAGTTTCATCGTCATTGATCATCCGATTTCCACCAGATTGACCAACAAATAAATCGTCCCGACCATCTGATCCTAAAACCAACACATCCCCAGGCCGCAGTGGATAAATTTGAATGACCACTTCATCACCACTCATTTCCGTAAATCCAATCTTACGTAAAGAATGTTCGTTTTCTAAGAAACTGGCTACTCCATCGCGGTACAAAACAATCCAAGGGTGTTCTGCATTGATGTAATATAAAGTACCTGTTTCCTCATCCACCAAACCTAAAATAGCTGATAATAACATGTGCCCATCGAAACTGATAAATACATTATGTACTTCTTGGAAACATTCCTTTAACCATCGTTCAGGGTGTCTGTCTTGCATGTACCTCAGTTTTTGTGTACGAGTGATGATAGATTTAAAAACTGTCCCCATCACCAAGGCACCACCTGCTCCTTGGATGGATTTACCCATAGCATCTGCATTTAGAAATACAGTATATTTTTTACCCATAAGATAAATGGAATCTGAGACAGATAAATCTCCGCCAATCTCCGATTGTTTATTTCGAAACTGGAACTGCTTCATTTGTCTTTCAAAGATTTGAATGGAAACTGTTTCGGATTTTGCAAAAGAACCTTTTAAGGGTTTGATGAGTAAAGATGTGAGAAAATAATCACCATCTTGTTTTTCTTTCAATTTTTGCATTTCAGAGAGAGTTTCATTTAACTCTCTTGTCCTTTGATGTACCATCTCTTCCAAATGATTTTGGTGTTCCGCCAACTCTTCTTTCATTTCGACAAAAACTCTACCCATTTGTCCGATCTCATCACTTCGATGAGTGGGTAAGGTTTCAGGTTTCCATTGGTCTAAATCTACCATTGCCGTCGTTAAAAGTTTGATTGCTTCCACCATGTCTCTTGAAAACAAAAAGGAAATTAAAAATATAATACCACATAATACGAGTGATGCGACAACAAAAAAGGACCAAATTTTCCATGTTTTTGATTCTACTTCGTTTTCATCAATCATCACATGAAATACAAGTTGTTTGACTGTTTGTGAACTGCCTGAATAAGGAATTTTCACTAAGTAATAAGGTTTATCTTGGAAATGAAACCTTTGTTCCTCGGTCAGTAAGTTTGGATTTTCATTCATCACCATCCGAATCATATCCGATCCAATTGTTTTCACTTTCCCTTCTTGGAAAATAGCTAAGTGGATCCGATTGTCTTTGGAGATGGTTTTGGTGAAACTATCATCCACAACTTGTCCAATGAGAAGTGTCCCTCGGCCAAAAAGTGGTGCTGCCAAACGAAACCCAAGTCCACTATGTCCATCTTCCAATGCTGCTGTTGCTTGGCCGTTTAATGCATTTTGAATGATGGGTTGGTTTTTTTTATCATCCCCAAAATCTTTTGGCCTGTGGACCCGAAAGACCACCTTTCCTTGGTTGTCTCCCAGTTCAAAAATGGAAAGACCATAACGTCTTAAAATCTGTTGTAAATAAGGTAGTTCTCTTTGTAATACGGAACGATCGCTCAGTCCTCTTTCTAAAATTTCTCTAGTTCTCGCATTGAACGTAATTTCTTCTAATAATAATCTGAGTTTTTCCTCTTTAAACTCTAGTTCTCTTTGAAAATTCCGAGATAAGTCTTCTGCCCTTTGGGTTTGTGGGATGTTTTTTACCGATTGCAGTAAATAGGCAAAACTAGTCGTGAGAGCAATTACAAGAAGAATTTGACTCACACTCAATATTAATAAGAATTTGTAACGTATGCTCATAGAAAACTACGTGAATCTTCTCAAATTTACGTTACAATCAAATGACATTCCTTTGAAGGAAATGTATCATCTGGAAATTTTCAAATGAAACCAAATGCCACTTTATTTTTTCTCATCATTTTGGTTTTGATCCTTTATTACACCATCGAAGTGATTTTACACAAACGCACGTTAAAAAAATTCAAACATAGAATCCATGTCAATGGGACAAGAGGAAAATCGAGTGTAACAAGGTTAATACGAGCAGGACTTGCCTCTTCTGGAAGTTTGGTTTTTGCAAAAACAACTGGAACTTTGGCTCGCATGATTTTTCCTGATGGATCTGAAAAATCAATCTCTCGATTTGGAAAACCAACTATCTTAGAACAAATCAAAATCCTAAAAAAGGCAAATGAATCTGGGGCAAGCATTGTGATTTTGGAATGTATGGCCTTGGAACCGCGTTACCAATGGGCAAGTGAGGGCCAAATTCTACAATCTGATATCGGAGTCATCACAAACATAAGGGAAGACCATCTGGAAGTGATGGGACCAAATCTAATTGATGTCGCCAAAACATTGTTATCTGCATGTCCCGTCAATGGGACTTTGGTTGTTGGACCAAGTGAATTTGAGGATAAAATCGAAAATGTATGTTTGGATCGTAAAACAAAATCAATCCTTATCAAAGAAGCTGAGATTGAATCCATCACTGATGAGGAAATTTTAAAGTTCCCGTATTGGGAACACAAAGAAAATGTATATCTTGCTCTCAAAGTTTGTTCCTTACTCGGAGTCGAACGAAACAAAGCATTAGAGGCAATGTGGAAAGTCACACCGGATCCGGGAGCTCTTTCGGTTTTACCCATTCATTTTTTTGGTAAGGATTTCATATACGTGAATGCAATGGCGGCAAATGACCCAAGTAGTACAAAATTCATTTGGACATCCACACTCAATCGATACCCTCAGATTCAAAAACGATTCATTTTATTCCATACTCGCGAGGATCGACCAGAACGAACCAAACAATTGACGAAAGAAATTGCCAATTGGGGTGATTATGATGCCGTGATTTTAATTGGTACCTCTACATCATTAGCTTTCCAATATTTAAAATCCTTCTCGCAAGCAGATGTTCCAATTTATCTTTGGGAACACTTAAGTTTAGACGGAATCTTTGAATCTTTACTTTCTATCCTTCCGAAACAATCTTTGGTATTTGGTATAGGGAATATTGTTGGACTTGGAATGGAATTGTCTTTATATCTAAAAAATAGGTCAGAACAAACGTATGAATGAAATTCTCCCGTTGTCGATTGGACTGAGTTTAGTCATCAGTTTGGTATTTTCTGAATTGTTTGGTATTTTAGGTACAGGTCTCGTTGTGCCAGGTTATCTTGCTTTATCACTCAATCATCCCAAAAACATGGCACTAACATTTTTCATTGCTTTTTTATCCTTTATTTGTGTTGAGATTCTTTCAAAATTTCTATTGATCTTTGGAAAGAGAAAAATCGTCTTTATTCTGTTATTCGGTTATTTTTTCGGATACTTACTCAACTATCAAATTTTACCTGAAATAGATTTGGCTTACTTATCGGAAGTGAGAGGGATTGGATTTATCATTCCAGGTCTCATAGCAGTTTGGTATGAAAGACAAGGTGTTTTAGAAACAACTTCGGTACTTATCTTAGCCGCGATTTTTGTGAAAATCCTTTTGATTTTTCTTTTAGGTAATGAGTTAGAAAGCCTATGATGACAAAAATTTATTGGTCACCTTGGAAACACTCTCGAATTGCATTGTTTTTACTTGCAATCCTTGGTATTTTGGGTTTACTTCTCATCGAATCTTGTAAGGTAAAAAAAGAACAACCCTACTTCAAAAAAAAATTACATGCTGCAAAACTTGCAGAACGTGCGTTCCAAATCTTAAAACCAGAACTTTTAAAACATAAAAAACCTGATTATAAAGAGTTTGATCCTACCAACTCAGGTCTCATCGGAGAATTCTTAACACCTGTTACAAGCAATAGTGGTTCATTACCTGCTAAACAAACTTCCATCAATCCAAATTTTGCGGCAGTGATGGTACAATTTTTAAAAAAAGCAAAAGTAGAAGAAGGAGATACTGTTGCTGTTGCCATTTCTGGTTCGTTTCCAGCATTAAACATTTGTTTGTTTGCAGCGTTAGATACACTCAAACTAAAACCTATCATCATCTCAAGTGCCTCTGCTTCACAATTTGGAGCAAACCATCCACAAATGTTATGGCTCGATATGGAGAAAGATTTGGAATCCTCTGGCATTTTTTCCTTTCGATCGAGTTACGCATCTTTAGGAGGCATCCAAGACAAAGCCGCCGGAACATCCAAAGAAGGGAAAGAACTTTTGGTACGTGCCTTACAACGGAACCAAGTAAAACTCTTAGATCCAATCCACTTTGAAGACTCCATAGAAAAACGATTGAAATACTATGATGAACTGTCTCAAGGAAAACCAATCAAACTTTTCATCAATGTCGGAGGTGGAACCACCATACTTGGAACCAGTTTAGGCAAACAAGTATTCAAAAATGGACTCATCACCGATTTGCCAGAAGAAGTGCACATCCCAAATTCCGTGATCAAATCGTTTTTGGAACGAGAAACACCAGTCATCAACTTCATCCAAATTGAATCATTGGCAAGAAAGTTTGGTCTCCCTCAGGCTCCCAAAAAAATTCCAAAACCTGGCGAAGGAAAGGTATTTTATTCAGAAGAATACAACCCTTACCTTTATGTTTCTGTTTTCCTATTTTTGCTCATTGGATTGTATGGTGTCACGAGACTCGGTTGGGGTGAAAACGAAGAAGATCGTTATCTCCCAAAGACCTTACGTTCTAGGTAAACTACAATGGCCAAAATCATCGTTTTATCCATCTTACTTTTTTTGTTACTCCGCTGGGTGAGTCGCATTCTGATTTTACCCGCAAAAATTGCAGAAGAGTTAGGCAAAAAACAAAGAGACGAATTCACAAACCTAAGATACCAAACCAAATCCAAAGAAAAAGACATCTCTGACCGAGGAAAAATAATCGAATAATCCCCAATTTCGCAAGAGGAATTTCGCAAGTTTGGACGAAACTCTAAGTAAGATGAGACAGAATTCGTCCAAACTCTTTCCATTCAAACTTCTTAAATTTTCTCAGATTTCGCTGAAACAAATTTCATACATTTTACCTTTCTTTCTTTTGATTCAATGTGGTGTACCAAAAGGTGAGTTTGGTTGGACAACAACCAAAATGGAAGAGATGGACATCCTGGAACAACACATCCAAACCATCACTGATTATAAAATGATGCGTGATGATCTAATATTTTCACCAACAGATACAATCCATTATGTTTACCAATTCTCAAGAAATCCTGGTCTCGAAACTGATTTCCATATTTCTCTCAATCGGTATGAATTGGACTTTGTGGAAATTGATATCAAAAAGAAACGTGCGGAGCCAGATACCCTTGCGATTCGGGATGAATTTTCTCTATTACGAACTGGCGAGTATTTGATTAAAATCGTTTACGAAGGTGATACAGTGGATGAGGTAAAGTTTCGTGTTTTACCTGATGAAGGTTATACGAGAGAAAACCTTGAGCAGGAGTTAGCTGGAGATCAAACAGACGAAATCATTAAATACTCTCGTTGATGGGAGGTTGAATATTTCCTGTTTCTAAAATCCTTTTAATCCTTTCTAATTCTTTTAATGCCACTCGCACTTCGGTTTCGCCACCTTCTTTGATGACCGTTTCATAATATTCTTGTGCTTTTTTAAAATCCCTATTTTCTTCGGATAGTACTCCAAGTCGGAATAAAATTTTAATGAGAGGGATTTTATTCCGTTTAGTTTCCAAAACACGAATCACAGCTTCTTGGTCTTCAATTTTTAAATCCATCAATCGGTATTGAGATAAAATATCATCAAGCGTTGTGACCATTAAGTCTTTTTTGAGAGATTGTTTTTTTTCTATCAAATCTAGTCTTTCTTTTTCTGCAAGGATGAGTTTTTCATCAATTTTTTTCCACTGCATGAGGGAGATATTCAGTTTGTTTTGTTCTAACTCATATTTTTTTTGTTTTTTATCTTTTTTGCTGAGATAATAATATGCAATCGATTCCATTTCCGGAACCCCTGTGTCCTCCGCAAGCGATGGATTCCAATCCTTACTATTTTTATCCAACCAATACTCTAAAAAGTTGGAACCCCTTTCAGGATCACCAATCTTATGATTGAAAAAGACTCCAATTTCATAAGAAACCCTTGTTTTTTCAGGAGTATCTGGACTCAATCGAAAGAAGGTTTCGTAATAATTTCCCGCTAGGATATTTCGTTTTAAGTCAGCATTAATCGTTGCTAAACGCAAATTAGCTTTGATGATTTTTTCTTTTTCATCATCTGATGGATTTTGATTTTTTAAGTATTCAGTAAGTGCCTTTTCGTAAAAATCTGCGGCCTTTTCTTTTTTCCCATCTTGACGGAATTGTTCGGCAATATCACTCAGAACATTTGGGTTTTCATTCCAAATCCGATAGGCTCGTTCAAGGATCAATTCATATGCAAAAAAATCAGTATTTCTTTTATAATCGAACAAAACATAAATCCCTTTTCCTGCTGTTCCGAGTTTATTGACAATTTTTAAACGTTCTTTGTTATCATCTTCCAGTTTTTTGACAACATTGGCAAAAGCATAAAGTTCATTCGATTCAATTTGTTTTCGTTTATTTAAATAAGCCAAATATCTTTTATTATATGATTCATCATAATTTGATTTAGCTTTTTTTCTTGATTCATCTAACATACGCACTTCGTCATTCCAAAGTTTTGATTGAGGTGCCAATTCCGAGAGTTTTTTCCCATCACGGACCCAAGCACTTTCTTTGAGATGGATATCATCTTTAGCTTTTTTCCATTTTTGTTCCGCTTGGATCCATTCCTTGTACAATCTATCATGTTCTTTTGCTGCACTTTCATCATATCCAAGAACATCTTCTTTTTGCCACTCTCCATTACGATACCCTTCTTCTGTCATCTCCAAAGGATGATACCGAAACGCAGCGAGGTAATGTCTGAGTGCTGGAGCAAATTTTTCTGCTTCCACATATAGTTTCGCAAGTTTGGTATGAAGGTAATAGAGAAGAGGAGAATCTCGGACAATAAACGTTTCCGAATGTTTATGGGTACTTTGCCAAAGTAATAATCGAATGTCATTCATCTCGGTACGAGAATTATAAACATTTCCCTTTTCGCGATCTTCCCAAATCCGCTTTTCTTCGATGAATTGGCTATAATATCGTTTGAGGAGTCCTTCCGCCTCACGGATCTTAGTTTCTATGTTTTTTGGTCCCGTTTCTTGGCCAGGATCAACAGGGAGGTCAGCACCAGGCGCGACCGGTACATCGGGAGCATTGGGGTCTGTAGGTTTGGGTTCGTCACGAAGCGCAATCCCTGAATCTTCATCGATTGTGATGCGTTTTTCTGTATCGAGAGATTTGATTTCCTCGATGGAAATCACCTGCAAGGGAGAGAGATACAAACCAGAAAGTGGATTCCTACGGTCTTCCTCTCCTCCCCAAACGGAGGTTTGGATCAGGATGAGTAGAGATCCAATGGCCAAATGGAACTTACGTTTTGAAACCAGATTGCCTAAGTTCAGTGACTCCAAATTCCATTCCTACCTATTCTCAATTATCGGCGAAATTTCAATTTTCCCAATACAAAAGGTGTTGTATTCTTTGGGCAAATGGCGTTCACTACAATTCAAATCCAAACGCCATTATATAAAAACATATGTCCAAAAATATAGTAGAAAGGTATCTCGTTCTCAAAAATAAATATAGGAATTATGATACGAAGTATGCCCTCAAACGAATGCAAGCGTTCCGACTGGCAACACAAGAACTTTCCCGAAAAGGGTACGAAGTAGCGTTAGAACTACTCGGTTCCATCAATTTTGGAATCGTAGACCCAACATCGGATGTAGACTGTATTTTGTTATTAGAATGTGATCTTCACAAAGACCAAGGCAATTGCCCTCATCATTGTAACAATCTAACATTCGTAAAAACCGAAATCTCTAAATTTGTTACAAAACGATTAGCACCAGAATCGTTTAACATAGATTATTTAGATTGTATCAATCTAAAATATGTTGAAGAAAAAATTCGAACCGAATCCGTTTTAGGTGATGAAACACTTTTTTGTTTATTATTCTATCGTAATATAGGTAGACCAGTCAACCGTCCACTTTTCATTCCGTTTTGTGATCAGTTAGAAGAAAATCATGATTTCGTAAAAGAAATCATTCCTTGGGCATCCGAAGCATTAGAAGGATACTTAAACACCAACCAACATCGGATGTCATTTAATAAATACAATGAAAGGATCCGAGCGCGGGGTTTAAGTTTACCTGAAGGATTACAACAAGAATTACAAGCATACATGGAAGGAAAGTCATAATGAAAAAGAAGTCTTCGTGGTAACAGCCTTAGATTTTGAAAACAATCAAAATTGTGTTTCAAAAATGATTGATCTATGGATTTATCAATGAACTGATAAAATTCAGTCCAGAAATTTGTTTCTAAGGACATTGTTTCTTTTTGAAAGTCCACCCTATCTCGTAATTCATTCCCAGATCAACTCTCCAAACGAATATAATCCTTTACTCCTTTTTCATTTCCTGTAAAGTATCGCCATGTTGGATAGAACTTGGAAACCAAAAGGAAGATTGTTTCCCTATCTACTCACCAATTTCATTTTATTTATTTTTGTATCCATAGCCTTTGCTTTTTACACTGCTAGTGAACGAAACATTGATGCGGCGGAGGAAAGCCGGCATCGGTCGTTACAAATTGCCAATGAACTCCGCCAGTCATCAGACCAACTAACAAACCTTGTCCGTTTGTATGCAATTCAAAAAGAACCAAAATTCAAAGCTTACTTCCAACGCATTTTAGAGATCCGAAATGGTGTTAGGCCACGACCTAATGAGTATGACTATGCTTATTGGGATTTGGTCATTGCCGATCAATTACCTCCACCTTCCGAAGAGGGGGAAAAGATCAGCATTTTGGATGCCATGAAACAAGCTGGTTTTTTAGAGTCAGATTTTTTATTACTATCCTTATCTAAAGAAAAATCAGACCAACTCACCAAAATCGAATTTGAATCCATGTCGATGATCGACAGGGAATTAAAAACTGGAAAATCCAATCCCAAAGCAGTAGCAATTTTATTTGATGATCAGTATCTGAAATTCAAAGCAGAGATTATGAAACCAATCAATGATTTATACCACCAATTGGATGACCGGACAACTCAGGCAATATTGGATGCAAAAGAAAAAGTTTTTTTCCTACGAACAGTTCTTATCTTATCTGGAATTGTTTTTGGAATTAGTTTGTATTTCACACATCGATCGTTGGTGTCCATTATGGGAGGGAGTGTCGACGAAGTCTTTCGACTCATTTCTTTACTTGGTGAAGGAAAATTTACAGGTGATATCCAAATCTTAAATGATAACAAAACAATCTTAAATAGTTTAAATACGACACAAAAAAGGTTACAGGAGTTATACGAAAAGACAGAAATGGCAAGTCGTGCCAAATCTGAATTTTTAGCATCGATGAGTCATGAGATACGAACTCCTCTGAACGGAGTGATTGGAATCACACAGATTTTATTCGAAACAGATTTAGATGCAGAACAAAAGTCCTATTTAAAAACGATCGCTGATGCAGGAAAAGCACTCTTAAATATTCTAAACGATATTCTAGATTTCTCAAAAATCGATGCGGGAAAATTAACAATTCAAAAAACTCCATTTCACTTAGCAAATTTAGTCAGGGAAATTTTTGATTTATTTGCCATCGAAGCAAATACCAAACAATTAGAATTTAAATTCGAAATTAATCCCGATGTGCCTGAGGTGATTGTTTCAGATCCAAGTCGAATTCGACAAATTTTATTCAACTTAATTGGAAATGCGATTAAATTTACGGAAACTGGATTCGTGATTCTTTCGATCAAAAAAGAAGAACATTCGATCTTATTTCAAATCAAAGATTCAGGAATTGGAATTTCCTATGAAAAACTCACTTCTTTATTCCAAAAATTTTCGCAAGTTGATACTTCCACCTCACGTAAGTATGGTGGAACTGGGCTCGGCCTTGCCATTTCCGAAAGATTGGTTGGTCTTTTAGAGGGAAAAATTGGTGTGGAAAGTGTGAAAGGAGTAGGAAGTACATTTTGGTGTTCGTTTCCACTTAGCATAGAGGAAGAAACCAATTCCTACCAAATTGAAATTTCGTCGCCTGTATCCAAACAAATTCCAATTTCAGATTCATTGGAAATGAACAAAAAACCAAATGTGGTTCCATTTGATGGGAAACGAGTTTTAGTCGTAGAAGACAATGTATTAAACCAAAAAGTGATTGGTGGGTTACTCAAAAAACAAAAGATCCAATCCGAATCAAACTCCTTCCATCATCATTGCAGTGACAGCCCATGTCTTAAATGAACACAAAGAAAGATGTTTGGAAGTGGGTATGGATGGATTCGTAAGCAAACCATTTTACATTGAAAACTTGTTACAAACGTATCGAGAAATTTTATACAAACGAAACCAATAAGTTATTCATACAATTTCGAAATGATATCGACGGATTTTTTTACAATTTGCGATTGGTTACATGTTCTAACTTACCATTCCCATATGATTTTATAACTTGTGAGATAATCACTTGGTAACCCTCATACCACTGAGCATGATTCAATTTGGCAGTCTTATGATCAGAAAAATCTTTTAAGGCTTCCAATCCTTTTTCGGATTTGAAGTAGTACACAACGGCTAAAATTCCTTTTTCCTGGTTAGACCATTGGTCTCTTCCTAAATATTCAGGATGGTTGGTTACAAAATTCTCGATAGATTGGTCTAAGGACTCAAATACTGGATCAGAAGCAAATTGTTTGAATAGAAATGTTGCAGAGATCATAATTTAAACAAAGATAATTCTTTGTTCAATTCGACAATGAGAGAATTTAATTCAGCCGATGATTTAGCTGTTTTTTCAGACATCATCGATAATTTTGCTGTATCATTTGCCAAATGATGGACGGACGTTCCCATCTCTTCATTTACTTTTTTTTGTTCTTCCGTTGCAAACGAAACAGAAGAGGACCTATTGACTATATTTTCCGATTGTTTTCTAATTTCTTCCACTTCTGTGATTTGTTCTAAATTGGCTTGGTTTACCTTATCTATATTATTGATGATCTCGATGACACTTTCTGATAGATAACGGAATGTCTCGCTCGCAGATTTTACAGAATCAACCGACATATGAGTTGAAATGGAAACTCGTTTGATAAGATCTGATATGGTTTTTGTAGAAGATGCGGTTCTTTCGGCGAGTTTTCCCACTTCGGAAGCAACCACAGCAAATCCTCTTCCCATATCACCAGCACGAGCTGCCTCAATTGAAGCATTTAACGCAAGTAAGTTGACTTGTTCCGAAATATCTTTTATGATCTCCAAAATTTTTCCAATTTCAACTGCATTTTTGTCTACTTCTTCTATGGATTGGATTGCACTTGTAATTGATTTTCCACTTTTGATTACTTCAGATTCTACCGAGTCTGCCTTCTCTTTGGCATGAAGCGAAATATCTTTCACACTGGATGATATTGTAAATAAATGTTCAATGGATTCATTTGTAGCGGCCGTTAATTTTTTTTGTTCTAAAGCATCCGAATAAATTCCATTGATGGATGACCCATTTTCTTCTAATGCTGCAGCAACCTCTTCTAAAGAAGCAGCTTGAACTTGTGAATGTTCTGCTGACTCACTTGATAAACCTTCTAACGTTTTTGCTTCTAATTGGATTTTGGAAGAATGGTTTATAATTGAAGTCAATAGGCGATTGAGTTTTGTTTTTGCTTCTTCTAAATAGAGAGAGATTACACCAATTTCATTTCGAGTTTCATTGATTCGAACATCAGAACGTAAATCACCTTCGGCGAAAGATTTCAAGATATCGGATACATCTCGGATGGTTGCTGATGTATTACCTGTCAATTTCCATAGAACAAAAAACAATAAAGAAATGATCAATATTATGAAAAAACTCAATCCAATACAGATCAATTGTAATTGGTTGACATCAACATGACTTCGAAATTGTGAATAGATGTAAAATGAAAACAAAAAGTATTCGATCACAAATGTAGAAAAAATAGGGAAAAATAAATTAGCAAACAAACTGAGAGGTTTGAGTTTCAATTGATTGTAAACATCATACATTCTTTGCTCAACATAAACGTAGAAAAAAGAAGAAATTGCCATCGCAAGTAATACACCTAACAAAGAAAGAAACACGACTTCACCATAAGATCTTACCATACCAAAATGGTAAGCAAGGACCATTGTGAGAATAGGTCCCCCCACATTCGTAGAAAGAATATTGAGTGCTCCATTTTTGGAAAGTTTGCGAATGATATTGAGTTCTTTTTCAGTATAGGGGATCTCTTCTGGACGATATAATAGTTTTTTAAACTCTTTATGTTTCAGAAAAAACAGAAGCGAGTGAAATCCTATAATGGGGGGTGCTAAGTAGAGTAAAATTTTAATAAAGGATGCAAAATTTGCCCAACCAAAAATAAGAAATATCCCTACAAAGAATAAAAATGGATCCAAATTGGTAAAGAGTGTATAAACTAGGAAAAAACTTTTTGATTTTGGTTTGGAAATAATTTCTTTTGGTTTCATTGACAGAGGAATTTTAAAAGGATTCTAATTCCTCTGTCAAATGAATTTAATCTTTTGATTCGAATTCCTTGATCTTATGATATGAGTAGATACCATAAGACCAATACATCCAAACTTAAATACAATCTTTTCAAACATCGGACATTTGTTTCTCAACCGGCTTGCTAAGCAAAAATTTCAAGGACTGTATTTGATTTCTATTTTAGGCTGAAATTGTTTTTAAAAAAGATCAATTTTTCATCTAATCGGTAATCGATGGGGGATATCAAACCATCCTTGGAACGATTTAAACAATTTTTTAGAATCTAGTTTATGGATATAAAGTAGGTTTCGACTTTACGTTTTCCAAATGGCGGATGTCTTTTCCGGTATTCAGACGAACAAGTTCTTCCGCAACATTCACGGCATAGTCACCTAACCTTTCTAATGCGAGAATGATTCGGTATACGTCTGCAAATTCTTGTTTCTCCATATCGGGAACCGACCGATACTTTTTGAATGCTTGGTCACAAAGTTCGTTCAACTCATCTTCTAAAGAATTCACACTTCCCATGAAACGTTCTTTTTCTTCGACGAGGGATTCTATCGCCATACCCGCAAGAGTGGTGACTCGAGATAAAATTAAAGTCATTGGTTCTTCGTTTTTGAATAGGCCTTTGCGAATGGTTTGATGCCGGAACACATCCGCACAGTTCACCACCTGGTCACCCATACGTTCCATATTCCTTGTGATCCGGATCGCCGAGAGGGCAAAACGAAGGGGGTCTTTTTTTAATACGATGCCATTGTCCACATCCCCCATCCCTAAGATGTTGCGGTTACTCACGGCTTCTAAAATGGCATTTTGGGATAGGTTATCATTTTCCTTTTCCAAATCATCAATGAGGTCATCACGTTCCACAATATTGAGAGCTTGTTCATAATCATCTGCTTCTAATGCTTCACTGAGGAGGATCACTTGTTCCAAAACAAGTTCTGCCATCGAGTATAAGTTTTTTCGTAGGTAATAAAATTTAGAGATGATCATTGTATTTCTTCAAACAAATTTCATCTGCCAAAGTTAAACGGTGGCCAGTTCCGTAATTTCTTCTACTGTCAGGATTTTTTCAATATCAATGAGGATAATGAAGCGGTTGTCTTTTTTCCCGACTCCTGTGATGTAACGAGAAGAAATCCCTTTCACCGAAGGTGGTGGTGGGTCGACTTGGTTGGCAGGGAAATGAACGACATGGGACACTTTGTCCACGATCACTCCAATCGATTTGCCAGAGACATTGATCACAATCGCACGGTCTGCCGCTTCGTTTACATTTTTGATATTCAAACGTTTGGCAAGGTCTATCATCCGAACCACTTTGCCTCGGATGTCCATGATCCCTGCAAAGTAACTCTTTGATTGTGGAACACGGATTAGGTTTGTGATTTTGACAATTTCTTCTACAATTGTGATGGGGATGGCATATTCTTCATCGCCCAAATTGAAAATGATGTATTGTTCATGAATGAATTGGTTTGCTTGGGATGTTTCTTTTGCCATATCAATTTCTACTACTACGTCTAGAAATAGACGTAGCCGTTGTAGAAAAAATATGAACCGAAACTGAGAAATGACAACACTTTTGTCATTAAGACAGATCGTTTTCTCACAAGAAAATCCAGAAGTCCTGCGACCATCCCTAAGATTCCCAGACTGAGACCTAATACGACATAATCATAATATACATAATAGACCAAACATCCAAATCCGACGCCGAGACAGATATCTTGCAAATCTCCCCAGACCCTACGTTTGAAACGTGTCCAGAGCGATCCTCGCGCTTCTCTAGCCTCTCTTCGTTCCCTTCTCCAACGTTGGAACCTTGTCTCACGGACAATCCCAAAGATGGAATCATACCGCGTGGAGGGAAAGAGTGCTGACTCCATTGGTCCACGTGCGTTTCGTTTTTTTTCGGATACTTCTGGTTGGAACGGAGGGTAAATTTCATACGCTCCGCCAATACTAACCAACATGTCTTTGTCAGGGAGGGAACTGAAGTATTCGCGGAATGGCCAAATCTTTCGAAAGACTGGGTAGGCACGTCCAGAAGTGATATCCTTCTCGGATTGTACAGTTCCGTTTTTCACGGTGGCTCCGTACATACGTCCTTTCTCTTCTTTGATCTCGACAGATAAACGAACGAGTCGTTCGTGAAAATTAAACTCAGCCTCCAGGACATCCCCGAGAGGTGTTTCCATGGTAAATGCTCGGATGAAACCGGGGGTGCGGGGTTTCTGTTTCCTCCAGACTTGTTTCATAACAAATCTATCGGAGGAAACAGTAAGTCACTGAAGAAAGATTATTTCTTCTTTTTGTGTCTGTTGGCTCTGCGTTTTTTCTTACGTTTGTGTGTTGCGATTTTTCTACGCTTTCTCTTTTTTCCGGAAGGCATTCCTTCCTCCTTATATCAAGCCTGTTCTGTCAAATTTCTAGTCGAGGTACTTTTGTAAAACTTTATTTTTCCGCATATTGGATAACATCGCTTTGATCTCACTCACACCCTCTCTTGAAGTCACAAGGAGGACATCAGGTTCTTCTACTACGATGAGATCTTTCACACCAAGGAAAGCAATGAGCTCTTTTTGCACGGAAGAAATATTGCCCGAAGCTTTATGGTAGAGAACTTCTTTTCCTTGGTGGTGGTTTTTTTCTTTGTCACCAGGTAAAATACGTTCAAGGGACATCCAAGATCCCACATCATCCCAATTGAATGTGGCTTCCACCATCCGAATGCGATTCGATTTTTCCATAATGGCAGTGTCGATGGCTTCCGAAGGTAACATTTGGAAGGCCGACTTCAAGTCTCCAAAACTCTTAAATGGAAATCCATTTTTGAGGGGTCCCAAAATATGTGGCGCATGTCGTTCCAGTTCGGATAAAATCGTTTCGGTTCGGAAAAGAAAGATCCCAGGGTTCCAATAAAAATTCTTTTTTTTGATGTATTTGAGTGCCGTTTTGAAATCTGGTTTTTCAAAGAATGCTTTTACCGTATAACCAACATCAGTTGGTTTGCCAGTACTGATATAACCATACCCTACTTCTGGCCGGTTAGGTTTGACGCCAAGTAAAACCATCCCATTTTCAGTTTCATACAATGCTTGTTCGATGGTTTTTGTAAATTCTTTGACGGGATCAATGAAGGCATCCGCAGAAAGGACAATAAGATTGGGGTTCCCATATTTTTTTTGGAAATAAAGAGCAGAGAGGGCAATGATGGGAGCTGTGTTTTTCCCTTCTGGTTCGATGATAAAATTTCCCGAGGGAAACTTAGGGTCTTTTTTTAGAATCTCAGCCTTAAGTGTGGCATTGGTCCCAATGTAAATGCGATCAAGTGACGTGATAGTAAGGGCCCGGTCAATGGTCTCACGTAAGAGAGTTTTGTTGGAATATACTTTTTGGAGCTGTTTTGGGGAGTTGGTGCGGGAACGAGGCCAGAACCTCTCCCCCTTTCCTCCCGCCATAATCAGAACCACAGGGGTTTCTTTTGGTAATTTCGCCATAGGGTTTGGAACCAGAATTTAGAAAGGGAAAAAGAGGAAAACTAGAAAAGAATTATACTCCACCCGCTTCCTTTGGAGTTTCCTCGCTATGAAGTTTGATTGGTTTTGCTGGGATGATAGTCGAAATGGCATGTTTATAGACCAAATTCTGTTTGTTTTCGTTTTCTAAAATGATGGTGAAATTGTCAAAACTGACAACCTTTCCTTTTAAGGGCACTCCATTTAACAGGTAGATGGTGAGATCAATTTTCTCTTTTCTTGCTGTATTTAAAAGTTGGTCTTGGATGTTATTTTTTGCCGACATTGGAAATCCCGAGTGTTCTCTCTATCTTTGTTCTATATTTGTATACAATTGGACAGCGGCATCATAAGAAATGGGCGAAAGGAATGATTCTTTTTTGAACCAAGTGATTTGCCTTTTTGCATAATTTCTGTGACTTTGCGCCAGCTGTTCAATGAATGTATTACTGTCTATCATTCCATTTAGGAATGCAAGCGCAAAATTGTAACCTAAGGTTCGTAACCCTGGACAGTCAGGACCATACTTGGATAAAACTTCTTTCGTTTCCTCTAACATACCTCTGATGATCGTTTCCACTCGAGTGTTGATGCGTTGGTACAGAATTTCCCTGGGCCAATCCAACCAATGACCAACGATTTTCACTTCTGGATTGTCTTTCCAAAACCCTCCCACAGTTTCTTTGGAAACATCTGACCACAAAACTCCTGTGAGTACAACTTCCAAAGCACGTTTGATGCGGTATCCATCTTGGTCGGAAAGAGATTCCATGGCCTTTGGATCTTTGGCCAGGAGTTGAGACCTTGCCTCTTCCAAAGGAAGTGTGAATACATAGTCTTTTGTTTCTTTGGGTACAGTTGGTACGGGATACATTCCGAGTAAAAAAGCTCGTAGGTAAAAACCAGTCCCTCCTAAGAGAAAAGGAATTTTTCCACGACTTTGGATGTCAGCAATGGCATTGCGGGCTAAAAGGGAAAACTGGTTGGCATTGATGGACTCGTTGGCATTTAAAAAACCAATGAGCCAATGTCGAATCGTAGAACACTCTTCGGGAGTGGGTGCCGTTGTGCCTACCGGAAGGTCCCGGTAGACTTGGCGTGAGTCAAAAGAAACAATTTCGAAACGTTTTGGGTCTAGGACTTGTGTGAGGGAAGTTTTTCCAGAACCGGTGGGTCCACCAAGGATGGGAAGGATCACTCCTCTTCCTCGGCAACGACCTCCTCTTCTTCGGCCTCTTCCAATTCTTCCGTTTCTTCTAAGAGTTCATCATCTTCAATGACTGGTTCTTCCTCTTCTTCCACTTCGTATTCCGAACTACGGATGGCTGCCATGCGGGATTTGATTGCTGGTTTTGCCAACTGGTCTGATCCACATTTAGGGCATTTTTTTTCTGGTTTATTCAAATCATAAAACTTCGTTCCGCAAGAGTAACAATTGAACTTCTTTCCTAATGGATTGTTCGGATCAATTTTTACAGCAGGCGCTTTGGTTTGTGGGGTCGGTTTCTCCTTGGTAGCTGTAGCAGTTTTTGGAGCTGGTACAGCCTTCCCCTTGGTAGCAGGGACTTTCGACCCAACTACGGTCTTTTTTTTATCTTCCTTCGGGGAAGAGGACTTGGCGTCCTTACTCGGTTTTTCCTTGGCTACGACCTTTTTTTTGGGAGGAGCCTGCTTCTTTGCTGCTTTTTTTGCGACCATAAACGTACTTTTGACAGTTTTGGAAATCCCCGTTACGGGACAACCTTTTTGAAATTGGACGGTTTTCTCCTGGATGAAAATTAATGAAAAGTTTTTTTTTTCCTATGACCCAATTAAGTGTCAATGTCAATAAGATCGCCACTCTCCGCAATTCTCGTGGAGGATCCCTTCCTAGTGTCCTGAAACTGTCAGAACTCATCTTGGATTCAGGTGCTCATGGGATCACTGTTCACCCTCGTTCGGACGAAAGGCATATCACCAAACAAGATGTATTCGAATTACAGGAGTTTTTACGAACTTACAACGAAAAAATTACTAAATTAGGAATTTCTAAAAAAGAGTACAATATAGAAGGCGAACCAAGTGAACGTTTTTTAGACCTAGTACTCAAAGCAAAACCAGACCAAGCCACTCTCGTTCCCGTGAAACCAGGCGAAATCACCTCGGATCATGGATTTCAATTTGCCGATCAAAAAACGTTTTCGACCTTAAAACCCATTGTAGAGGCAATTCGAAAGGAAGGGATCCGTGTTTCTTTGTTTATGGAAACCGATTTTACGTTTTATGACCAAGTGGTTGCCCTTGGTGCCGAACGAATTGAACTCTATACAGGTCCTTTTGCACATGCTTTCGATCTTTCGGAAGAAAAAGGAAAAGAAATTTTCACTGATTACCAAAGAGCCGCCATTGAGGCAAACAAACTAGGGTTAGCTGTGAATGCGGGACACGATTTGGATACCAATAATCTACGAGTGTTTGCAAAACTTCCTTACTTAAAAGAAGTTTCCATTGGGCATCGTTTGATGGCCCAAAGTTTAGTGGATGGTTTAGAAACGACAGTCAAATCCTATCTCAAAGTTCTTTCGCTAGGGAACGAAACTGAGTGAACTGAGGGTCTTGTTCGATGAGTAATTTGGCGGCTCGTTCTAGAGCCGTTGCCATGAATGCTTCTGTTTTGCCTTTCCGTTTCACAATCTGCACTTCCGCTAAAAATTGTCTCAGGGCTTCTTTGGCTTGGGCTTCATTCCCCGAGAGGATTGCCAGTTTGACTTTTCTCCAAGCTTGTGTGATTTGGGTCTCGGAACGATTGTGACTGCCCGTATTTTTGGGATTTGTCTCTGCATTTGAGGAGACAGTTGCCGTAACGGCCCCAGGGGTAGCCCCCACCATTTCTTTCCCCAACTCACCTCGATAGTAACTGGAAGTATCCCAAATTTTGGTAAAGGGATCTGATTTCATTTGGTCCGCAAACAATCTTTCTTTGTAAGATAGATTCGGATTTTTGATCAGTTTTTGGAGTACGATTTGTTCGTCAGGGGCTAATTTTTGAAAACAAATGGCAAAACTCCCGTGTCGTAACGAGTCTTTGGTAAATACTCCTCGTTCGATTAAAAACTGAAAGGTTGGAAGCGATGGAGATTGGTTTTCCCTACACTGTTTTTGCAATTCCGAAATGGTGGCAAGGACCTCACCATCGTAAGAATGTGCCTTTAAATCACCCAAATTTCCGGACTTTTCTGCGGAAATACGCAACATATTTTTATAGAGGGTGTCGTTTGGATTTTTTTCCAATGCTTTCCGAAATCCAGTATAACTATCCGCGTAGTTGCCACGATGGTATTCGAGAAGACCCCACATATAACACAAATACCCATCGTCTGTATCTTTTGTTCGGCAAACGTATCTTAGTCGGGACATAGCTTCGTCTTTTGCGGAAGGATTTTCCCAAACATCAAGCAAAACCTCCTCCAAAAAAAGAAGAGTCTCCAAACTGTAAGGATCACGGTTTGGGTTCTTTTCCGGCTCTGAGGTACAAAACCCAAGGGAAAGGGCAAAAATCAGGACAACGAATGCGCGCATGTCACCGTCTATGTTATACATGAGTCCTAGATTTGTCCCGATTTTTTTTGTGTTGCCTACGCTGGAAATTCGGAAATTCTTAGGATAATCTATTCACGAAACGAGAGATCCATTGAAACGATTTGTTTATCTACTTTCCTTTTTCACCCTTCTAAGTTTTGCCCTCCCAGTTGGGTTTATTTCCTGCGAACCAGAAGCGAAAAAAGCGCAAAACCGCGAGACCAATTTCACATACGTAGACTTCGAAACAGTCATTCGAACAGTGGACAAACTGTATATTGACAAACACATCAATGTCAACCGAGCTTACACGGATGCAGCCAGTTTTGCTTTTTTAAGTTTACCCCATCCGCTTTATATTTATCCGGAAAGTTATTTTAAAGAGAGAGAAAAATACGACGATAAAGAGGACCTTTGGCCAGGAACTACGTTCAAAATCTCTCCTTCTGATAAATTTGTAGTTTTTGATCCTGATTATGCCCAGGTGGAAAAAATCCAAAAAGAAAAACGGAAAAAAAATGAAAACCGTAAGTTATCAGATGCAGAGCTCAAAAAACTGATCGAAAAAGAAAAATTAAAAAAATCAGTCATCTCTGCACGTTGGGAAGAAATCAATTTTTCCAGAAAAGATTTTGACCGAGTCGTTACATACATCCAAGACAATTTAGAAAAATACAAAACTCCAGTTTTAAAAGGATTAGTAGAACTTGATGGGGAACTTCCCGATGACGAGGAAGAAGACAAAAAAGAGTTCCGCATGGAACAAGTGTTTGTTGCGGCGGCAAATGGTTATCTCAATTCTCTCGATCCACACTCCAATGTATTTTTAGAGGAAGTTTGGGAAGAATCCATGTCCAAAATCAGCGATGGTTCCTTTGAAGGAATCGGAGCTATCCTTTCTGGTGGAGGAAGCCGAGAAGTCATCGTTGAAAATCCATTAGAAGGTAGCCCGGCCCTCAAAGCCGGAATCCGCAGTGGAGATAACATTGTGGCTGTAGATGGTAAACTCATCAAAAATTTATCCCTTGATAAAGTGGTTAAAAAAATCAAAGGACCTAAAGCCACCAAAGTTGTGTTAACCATCTCTCGAAAAGGGAATACAGGAAAAATTGATATCGAAGTGATTCGTGATAAAATCACAATCAAAAATGTTACCTACCATCTCGTAAAAGAAAATCCACAAGTGGCTTATATCAAACTGACAGGATTTGTAAAACCTGGAAATGGGGAACCACCAATTGATACTCAAATTGCAGATGCACTTGCTGAAATGGAAAGAACGGCAAAAGAGAATGGAAAACCACTTAAGGCCGTTATTTTGGATTTACGTGGTAACTCTGGTGGGTATTTAGATTTAGCAGTCGATATCGCAGATATGTTTATCGAAAAAGGAATCATTGTTTCTACAAGAACTCCTGGAAGAAGTGATGAAGAAAAACCTGCAAAAATCAAAGATATCACAAAACTACCGTTAGCAATTCTTATGAATTCTAAATCTGCCTCCGCATCTGAAATTGTTGCCAGTGCCATCCAACACCATGGAAGAGGAATTTTACTTGGGGAAAGAACCTTTGGAAAAGCAACAGTTCAAACACTCAAAAAATTAGATAATAATCCAAATTATCTCTTAAAAATTACCAATGCGAGATACTATTCTCCATCTGGAAAAACCATCCAAGTGGTAGGAGTCTCACCAGACATCGAAGTTTCAGAAGAAGCAGATGGAACCTTCCCTTTCCGATACCGTGAAGAAGATATGTGGAACCACTTACCACTCATCCCTCACGAAGGAGTTGTTAAGTCTCGATTCAATATCAATGCGATCAAAGACTATGCCAAAAAGAATGGAAAGGCAGATACGTATTTGAAAGAACATTCCAATGATGCCATCAAACCGGATTATATGTTGATTCGAAGTTTGGATTATATCGAAGGGATGATCAATACAAAATCATAGATTCCTAATTGGGATTTTATTGAAAGTATTTTGAATACAATTGGATAGAATGTGACACGAATTAAATCAGATTTCCTGATCATTGGAAGCGGAGTGAGTGGACTCTTTACCGCATTAAAATTGGCTCCGCTTGGTTCGGTCGTTGTTGTCACCAAAAAAGCTGACTATGAATCCAATACCAACTATGCACAAGGTGGTATTGCTTCTGTTTTTGACGATCAGGACAAATTTGAAGAACACATCAAGGACACCTTGGAATCAGGTGCTGGATTATGTGATCTCGAAGCAGTTCGTGTTTTGGTAGAAGAAGGACCCACTCGAGTCAAAGAACTTTTAGAATTAGGGGTACCATTTACCAGAAACCAAACTGGTGAATTGGATTTGGCTCGTGAAGGTGGTCATAGTAAAAATAGGATCATCCATTCACTTGACCGAACAGGAAGTGCTGTTGAACAATCATTACTCGACAACGTCCATTCAAATCCAAATATCCGAATTTTAGAAAACCATGCCTGTGTAGATTTAATCACCAAACATCATTTAAAAGACAAAGACAACCTACCATTACGATGTTATGGTGCCTATATTGTTGATACTGAAACTGGGGAAGTTTTTCCAGTCCTTGCTAAAAAAACTATTTTAGCAACCGGTGGAGCAGGCCAAGTCTATCTTCATACAACCAATCCGAATATCGCAACTGGTGACGGAGTTGCAAGTGCCTATCGAGCTGGAGCCATTGTCAAAAACATGGAATTTTACCAGTTCCATCCCACATCCTTATTCCACGAACAAGGGAATAGTTTTTTAATCTCAGAAGCCGTTCGTGGCCATGGTGGCATCTTACGCGAAATAGGTGGTCGGCCATTTATGAAAGATTATCATACTTTGGGAGAATTGGCACCAAGAGATATCGTGGCACGAGCCATCGACGACACGATGAAAAAAAGAGGAGAACCTCATGTTCTGCTTGATATCACACACAGACCCGCAAACGACATCATCAGCCATTTCCCTTCGATTTACGAACGATGTAAAAAGTTAGGTATTGATATCACAACGGATCCTATTCCTGTGGTTCCTGCAGCGCATTATATGTGCGGTGGTGTTGCCACCGACCTTCTTGGACGAACTAACATAGCCGATTTGTATGCTTGTGGTGAAACTACATGTACGGGAGTGCATGGTGGGAACCGATTGGCTTCGAATAGTTTATTGGAGTGTTTGGTTTTTTCCCATCGAATTGCAGAAGACATTCGGTCCCAAGGGAAACTAAACTATTCTTCGGAAACTGATTTGATTCCAGATTGGAATAAAGAAGGAACTACCAATACGGAAGAATGGGTTCTCATCTCACATGACCTAATCGAAATCAAAACCATCATGAGTAATTATGTTGGAATCGTTCGTTCAGACATGCGATTGGAACGGGCACTTCGCCGCTTGAAACTGATCTCAGAAGAAGTGAAAGACTACTACAATCGAACCACTGTTTCACTAGGTTTATTAGAACTTCGTAATTTAGTAAAGGTTGCTGAGTTGATTGTGAGATCGGCACTTTTACGGAAGGAAAGCCGAGGGCTTCATTTTAGCACGGATTACCCAGAAGATCGCACCCCATCCAGACAAGATACAATCCTATCTCATAAATTATAAAAAGTCCTGCGCCAGGGACCGAAGCGGAAATCCTTTCTCGTTATGAGAAAGATTGTAGCGAAGGGCCCGGTCCCTATTGTAAAAATTATTTTTTCAAGTAAAAATTGGAGGCGCCCACATAACAAATCTTATATGAATTATTGATTAACCACGAATTCCTAAAATTGTGTACACAATTCCCAAAATCACGGGCAAAATGGAATAACTAAAAACGTGAATGAAGTATCCTCTTTTTTCTCCCCATTTTTGTTTCATTGGTTCTAGTTTCCAAAAAAAACTGGGTTTATAAAGACGCAAAACATAGGTTGTGATTCCATAAATGATAAAAAAAATGCCTAATCCGACTGTGACTAAATTCATAAAACTCCTTCTAGATTTCATACTGTGCAAAAGGATGAACTTTCCAAGAAAAAAAACCTTTGAGCTCGGTTTTGGTTTGGAAGTTGGGAAATACTGTGATAGAGGGAGCGTATTGGGTGGCGGGTCTAGAACCCCACCCAATTCAGGGCGGGGAGACTAGATTCGCACCTCAAACCGATCACCAAATCTCCATTCACCAACATTTTCCCGCGATTTCGCAAAAAATCACACCATATCCAGAACCAAAGAAGGCACAGACCACCTATCTCTATGAATCAATAGAGGTTAGGTGTTTTATGATCAAACTCAGATATGTTATGAATGATAAACGTTTCCATTTACAGTTTCCTTATTCGGAATTGTATATCAAAATTGTAAAATCCATTCCCAAAGCGATGTACCATCCAGAAGATAAAACTTGGTCTTTCCCAAGTGATCTATCCTCCATTAAACGTGTATTAGCTGACTTTTCGCACTATGATATCAGATACTTATTGAATGAAATTCCAAAACAATGTGGAATATTGGAAGATTTTTTTCGAGCAGCCCGAGAGCGAAATTTTTCCTTTTGTACAACCAAAACCTATTACTCTCACCTTTATCGTTTGTTACTATTTACGGAAAAATTACCGATCAATATCAACTCAAGGGATCTTGAAAATTATTTAGATTTTCAAGTGAAAGAAAAGACAGTTAAGTCAGCAACCATAAGGGGAGCAAGACAAGCATTTATATTTTATTTTAGAGATGTCAGACAACAAATGAAACATCTCAAATTTCCAAAAATCAAGTCTGATGTCAAGTTACCAGAGGTTCTTTCTGCGGAAGAAACACGGGCAATTTTTAATTCCTTGCCAAACATAAAACACAAAATGTTGTTACTGATCAGTTATTCAGCTGGTTTACGAGTCAGCGAAGTCATTCACTTAAAAACCAAAGACATAGATCTCGAGAGAAATATGATCCGAATCACACAAGGCAAAGGAAAAAAAGATCGTTACACAATACTTGCCAATTCATTAGTCTTTGAACTCCAAGAATATTTAAAAATCAGAGAATATAATTTATTGTTGAAATATAGTTATAACGAAGTGAAAAACATCCCTTGGTTATTTCCCGGAGCTGGAACAAAACCTCTTCATATCAGAACAGCAGAAACAATATTTAACCAAGCAGCCGCGAAAGCAAAAATCACAAAAAAAGTAACATTCCATAGCCTAAGGCATGCGTTCGCCACACATTTGTTAGAACTTGGAACTGATTTAAGAATGATTCAAACCCTTCTCGGACACTCAAGTGTCCGAACAACTCAAATTTATACTAAGGTGGCAAGAAGCCGATTGGAAAATATCAAAAGTCCACTTGACCAAATGACAAAAACAGAACCTCAATCTAAAACCTAATTCATTTCCATTCGAACAAATTTTTTTCAAAACCTTCCCTAAGCACATTCACTTTCGATCCCAATATCACCATTTTCACTACACATCCCACTGAATTTCCAAGTCATTCTTATGATTTGATTGACGATTCCAATTAATGTTCCTAAATTTTAATTCGCATCAAACTTCTTTTATAGGTTACCAATGAAACGCATTCTATTTGTCTCATTTTTCACCATTGTTTTTTTCCATTTTTACCTTTATGCACAAGTCAAACCACAACTGGAAAATGAATGGATCGTATCCAAAAGTTTAGGACCCATCATTGATGGAACATCGATTCGTTGGAATTTTTCTGCAGAAATAAAGATAGATCAACTGAAATCAATTCGTGGCTTCGAATTGAATGGGAAGGAAAAAAAGGAATATTTTTCCGAGATTCAAAATCTCAAAAAAGGGAATTTCTCAATTGAAAGTAAGGCATTAATCGAAGAAGAATACAATTGGATTTTTGAATCTGGTAACACTAGTAAATTTTTTACAATCGAAGTCACCAATCATAAAGGTGAAACAAAATTTCTAAACATTCCCATTAATTTTTCTGAAGATACCAAGGTAAGCCTACGATTGTTTATGGAAAAAAACTTTGGCATCAAAAAAGATTTGGTCAAAATACCTTTCCATCGAAATTTTGATGGTAGGAAATGGATCATTGGACATTCCGAAGACGATGAGATCATAACGATGTTAGAATTGTTTCCAGAAGGCACAAACAATCCTGTTTGGTCTGAACTTTACCGATTCACACTCTTAAAACAGATTGGAACTTCTAACAGACACGAATTCATGAAGGCTGTCAAAACAGAACTTTCAAAAGATTGTAATGATTTATACTTCCACATCATCAAAGAAACCGAAACTGATATTTACTTCGAATGGTCACACGATGGTTGTGGAGGTTATCCAACTGGATCTGAAATCAGTCGATTGGCATCTGAAGAAGAAAAATCTTATTTATTTACGTTCGCCTCCAACCAAGTAAAACATACCAAAAATCAAAAGAACATCTACCAAAGTATCTTGGAAAAAGAAAAATAAAATGAAATCTTCAACTTCAAACCCAAAAAATGGTATCGAAGTTTTTTACTCGAGTATCACAAAAACTGAACTAGAGATCGTAACCAAATTAAAGGAAATTCTGAAACCGTATACAAGTTTAGAAGAAAAAATCTCCTATTCGGTACTCTATTATTTTCAAAACAGTAGGGTGTGTTTCATATGGCCGGCATCCATCAAACCAGGTCCAAAATCAGGTGTACAATTTGGTTTTTGTAATGGTTATTTGTTAAACGATCCAAAACAAATTTTAGAACGTGAAAACAGAAAACAAGTATATTGCATCACTTATCATTCAGTAGATGATGTTAACGAATTCATTTTGATCCCCTTCCTACAAAATGCGATCGAAATTGATCTAACCATATATAAACCAAAAAAGTAATATCGGGGCGTTCCCAATTCGATTCAAATTATAAATGATTTGGATACGGGTCGGGCCAATCCGGGGTGCGCTTTCGCTCCCGTCACCCACCATTTAACAATGGCAGGTGACCAAGCCCTACTTGTCCCTAACGCACAAACATTTGTACATTGAAAATACCAAACAGAACTTTAAATCGAAATTATTTTCCTTTTTGAGCCCAAAAGAAAATGAGAACAAGTAAACCAATTCCCGTAAGTCCAATGAGTAGCCACCAGCCACTCATTCCTACATCGTGTAATCTTCTCACTGCTACGCTGATACTTGGAAGGAAAACGGCCAGAGAGAAGACCATTCCAATGATGGGAAGGAACATACTGAATAAAAAACTGACAACAAATGTAAACGCTACCCAATACCAAAACTCGGGTCGTTTCGCTTTGCCATTAAACTCAATATACTTTTGAAAACAAACTTTGATCGCATCTTGGAAAGCCATATAAATTTACCTACCTTATCTTTTTCTATTCTTGAATCAGGCAAAATAAGATGATTTGTTTCGAAAAAGTAAAGTAAAAAAGATATTTTTTTAAATCTAACCCTATGTATTTCCAACGAAAATAAACTCGACGTGAAGTGGTATCTTTTATTTCTTCATTGATAAAGGTTACAATCTGTTATGAGAATTTGGAAAATAGTTCAATCCATTTGGGTTCAAAAAACTGGAGAAAACGAATCTCTAAATGGACTGAGAGCATTGGCAATCATTAGTGTATTATTATTTCACACTGTTCCAAGCTTACAAATGATAGGCTGGGGAGAACTAGGAATTACAAAATTCTTCGATACACTAGATTCTGGAGTTGCTTTATTTTTTGTTCTCAGTGGATATTTGATTTCCGGAGGCCTCAAAAAAGAATGGAACCAAAATTCAGAAATCAATTTTAAACTTTTCTTTATCAAAAGAAGTCTCCGTATTTTTCCAGCTTATTATTTTTATCTAATCATTACATATTTACTTGTTACAGCGATCTTAAAAAAAGGTGGTTCCAACCTTTCATTAAACCCTACCGCACAAAGTTCCGCGCTATCATTAATCGAATCATATAAAAACTTCAAATTTGACTTACTTTATTTATCAGATTATTTTCCAAGTTACAACATCCATACGTGGTCTTTATCCATTGAAGAAAAATTTTATTTACTCTTTCCATTTGTTGCAGGGATTTTTTTATTTCGTTTCAATTTCAAACAGAGGTTTGTTTTATTAAGTATCTTATATTCCATTCCAATGCTTTTCAGAATCATTTATTATAATCAATATGGTTCCTATACGGAAGCTTTTCATGCGTTCCATATCCGTTTTGATGACCTTATGGCTGGCATCCTCATAATGGAAATCTCATCTCATCTAGATTTAATGAAAAAATTGCAAAAGTATTGGCAGTATATTCTACTCATTGCCTTTGTAATTTATGCCACAAACTTCTATTTTATCACGAATCAAATTGGAACCTATACAACAATTTTTTCATACAATTTTTATAATATATCTTTTGCTCTTTTTTTGTTAGTCGCAATTTTAGGAAACAATCATTTTCAATCATTTCTCAGTTTCTTTTTATTTCGTCCCATAGCAAGATTAAGTTACACGATGTATCTTTGGAATCTTTTACTGGCACCTTTTGCTTTCCAAACTTTGGTAAAACCTTTTCAAAAAAATGGTTATATCACTCCGGGTCAATTTGGGATCGCAACATTACATTTTTTTCTTCTTACATTTTTGGTGAGCACAGTTTTATATATAATGATTGAGTTTCCATTCTTAAAATGGAAATCGATACTTGAATCTAAGGAACGGAATCGTAAGCAGCTAACAAAAAAATCATAAATTTTGTTTTGCCTGGTTGGGTTTCAAACTCGATTCGATCGTTCATTTTGTTTACTATTTTTTGACAAATATTTAGGCCTAATCCAACTCCCTCTCCTTCTTCCTTCGTCGTAAAGAATGGTTCGAAGATTGAAGATTGGATTTCTTCTGGTATACCACTACCTTCGTCCAAAAAGGTCACTTTGATCCATGGGCCCATCATCTGATATTAAATATTTCTTGAGTGACTTTACTACATTCGTAAATCTTTCAGAAGCGATTGAAATCACATAACTTGATTCAAATAAATTGGCAACGTTTACACTGAGGGACAAAATTTCCTTTTGTTTTTTTGTTCCAAGTATTGAATTAAGATTTTCTCCCAATAAATATGCAAATGAATCTATGATTAAGCTAACAATTTCTTCAGTTTCATTCGGATCTATCGATTGCAGAGATTTAGCATATTTAACTTGAATTTCTTTTTTTAAATCGTTTTCCTGATTCTCATTTAAATATTCATTTTTTATTTGGGTATAAACTTTTTGTAATGTATGGAATCTTTCCCTATCTTCTTCAGAAAATGCAAATACCTTATTTACAATTTTCTGGAAATTAATTTTCAGAAATTCCTCAATCGTGGCATTGGATGAAATTATGGCGGTTAAAGGAGTATTTAGCTCATGAGCCATACCCGCTGTTAAATTTCCGATGGTTGCTAATTTTTCTGATATTAAAATTTTTTCTTGGGCATCAGTAAGTTCATTGAGTTTAAACTCCAGGAGTTGATTCATTTTGTTTAATGTTTCATTACTTAACCTAATTTCTTCCGTTCGCTCTAGAACTTCTATTTTTAAATTTTCGGAATATCGTTTGTTCCAACGATACCTTTGAAATACCCAATTCGACTAACGATGGTTGGATCAGAGGTTCCATTTGTTTTGCTTCGAATAAAAGTTGTTCCCTCGAAATTTGATTTGAATATTGTTTGGAAATTAATTCTACAATCTCTTCTTGGTTTTCCATGGCATATTCCCAACCACGAAGGCTTGCTTCCCGAAAGAGTTTTACACGTTTTGGATGATTTTGAATTTCGATTTGACTTGTGAATAAATTATCTCCATAAAAATCAATCCCTGATGTCCTTGGAGAAAAAACCATGAGCGGAAATCCAGTTTTTTGAATTTCATATATTTGAGTTGTAGAATATCCGTCTAAGGCATCTACTTTTCCCTCAACTAAATCCAAAAATCGAAAACTATGATCTAACGCGATAAAGTTAGTTGGATCTAATTTTTCCTTCTTTAGATACGCAAGTATTTCATACACATGCGGGGATAACATGATCTTTTTCCCAACTAAATTTTGCAGACTCTGTTCCGAATGCGTTTTTTTAGTGAATAATACTGTTGGTGAATGTTGGAAAATCACAGCAATCACAACAATAGGTGTGCCAGAATGCCATTGTAATAAAACTTCGTTTGTACCAACACCATAACGAGCTTCCTTTTCAGAAACCAATTTGTGTAAGCCCTCCAATCCATTTTTACTCTCATGGATGGATACATCTAGTCCTGCGTCTTGGTAATAACCTTTTGCAAGTGCGGTATAATAACCAGCAAATTGAAATTGATGGTACCATTTTAAATGTAAGTCAATGTGGTCTTTGCTTACGATCGGTTGGAAAGAAATCAAAAACAGAAAGGTAAAAAGAAAGTTTCGATATTGTTTTTGATCTGGTAACACTAAGTACTTCTCACCAATTTATCGCATTGTTAGTCGAAACTGACAAAGGCATAACATGAGGAGAATTTTTGGCAACCTTGTAATAAAAATCTTTGGACGGAAATTATTTTTTTCTGCGGATGAGCCACTCAGCAAAAATTAAATTGATGAGCCAACCTGCCCCCATCATCAAATCCCTAGGAACACCCGACGGATCTCCACCGACAATCACAAACCAAGGCAGATGTGTGAAAACTTGTGTACCAGCACCAAGCCCAATGGCATACCCTCGTAACATCCAATTGCTATGAGTTTGGAATTTCCGTTTCCAAACAAAGAAAAAACCCAGACTAACGCATAGAAACATCCAAACACCTACAATCATTCGGATCCCAAATAACCAGTCTCCATCGGTTGGGACCTTTGGGTAAACCAAGGTCAACCAAACTCCTGAAATAGCAGAAGTTAACCCAAACAGAACCAAGAATCTTCCCGAAACTCGATGCCACATAAGATGCCGACTCCGAAATCCAGGGGCAAATTGAAAGGCACCTAAGATACTGTAAACGAGAACTGATATGATATGAACGAAAACAGGTATGGGATCATTAAAAAATCGTTGGTTCTCAACCGTATAACCAGAACCAGTTGCAATTTGGAAAATTCGAACAGCTCCAGCGATGCTTGGAACTAAGCTTAAAAACAATAATGAGCCGATCACCCAATAATCTTTTTTTGTAGTGGAATTCATTTCTATGTGATTTCATTTTTGCAATTTATTTCTGGAAGGGCAAGAAAGAAATTTAGGGAATTTAATGTTCAGATGTCTGAAACGAATTGGCGATGTTAGAAATTGTTTTTGCGACATCACTTATTGTAAGACTCACTCGATTTAAGTCTTCGGAACTGATGGCAAGCTCCTGTGCACTTCCTGAAAGAGAATTCACACTCACAACCATATCATCAGAAGTTCTTTTTTGTTCTTGGCATGACGTTTCAATCGATTCAGCCAATAACTGGAGTTCTTTTAATTCATCTGATACATTAGTCAAACTATTTGATTGAGAAGACATTTCTCCCTTTAACTTTTCAACACCCATTTGGATTCGGCTTGATTGACTCACAATCTCATTCAATGCTTTTACAGTATCATTCACATGATTCACACCAACACTCACTGCTGTATCACTTTTTGTGATGAGTGTCATAATGTTTTTCACTGAAATACGAGTTTTGTCTGCTAGTTTGGAAATCTCTTCTGCAACGACAGCAAACCCTCTCCCTGCATCCCCTGCCCTTGCCGCTTCAATACTAGCATTAAGAGCAAGTAAATTGGTTTGTTCTGAGATATCTGTGATGAAACCAACAATCCCTGATATCTCTTTGGTTACCAAACGGATTTCTTCCATGGAACGATCGGTACTACGAATCGATAAATTTCCATTGTCAGCTAACTGAGTCGACAAAACAGAGTCGGATGATAGTTGCCAAAGTTCTTTTTCAATATTGCCGATCGAATATTCAATATTTCGTATTTCATCGGCAATTTTTTTTATGTTTTTAGTTTCATTTTCAATAGATCCAAACATAACTTCGAACGAAGAAGATAATTCTTCTAAGGAAGCGGCAGATTCTTCCGTGGTAGAGGCGAGTCCTGATGCATTGTCTGAAACAGAAATGGCATCATGTTTCAACTGGTCGGATATGATATCTACTTGTGAAACAGATTTCTTTAATTGAACCATAATATCATTCAATTGGACCAAAAAGTGATTGATCGATTCTGAAATTTTACCAATTTCATTTTTTCCAAATAATGGTAATTGTTTCGTTAAATCTGCATCGCCACTGGAAAGTTCCTCTATTTTTGTTAATACCGATTCCAATGGTAGATTGATACTTCGAACGATAACACGAATCAATAAAATGGAAAAACTCAATGCAACGAAGACGATTAGAATATTCACCATCCTTTGCCACTTTTGTTCCGTTAGTCGATCTGTGATTAAACTTTCCAATACATTGATTGAAGCATTTTGAATTCCAGCACCGATCGAAGTACCTTTGTGAATGACAGAGAACAAATCATTGGAAGTTGAAGGTTTTTTTGTTCTCTTTAAAAAAACTTCATTTAATGATTCTACATAATTTTTACAAGATTGGTTTGCTTCCTTGATATTTTGATTTATTTTTTCTTGGTATTTTTTAGAACTTTCTAACGTTTTTTGATTTGAATTGGTGATATTGAGACAAATCGTTTCGATTGCATGGATGGAGATGATGGCCTTTGTATGGCTTGTATTTGAAAATTGATCACTCCCTTTATTTTCACCTAAGTATTCTTCGCGGATGACTTCTTTTAAGAGGGCGACATTTTGCCAAAGTTCTGGAACTTGCAACAATACGATTTCCATTTGGTAATAAGAATCTAACTCAGGATCTAAGATTAAATGAGAATAGTCCCCAATCTTGAGAGCAATCTCTTGTGTATTGACTAAAAAATTGTGAGTGGTCGTTTGATCAAAACTTTCTTGGTTTAGGTAAGCATTCCAATCTTTCACTAATGTTGATTCTTTTGGAAAAATATCTGAACTGAGAATGGCGGAAGTTCCATCTTGAACCAAAGGTTTTAGATCACGGCTGTTTTCTTCGCCAATTTTCAGTTTTGTCAAACCGCGTTGGTAAACTGCGTAAATGGGTTTTATGATTTGGATTCCTTTCAATTCTTTCGAAGTGAAATCGATATCCTTGTTTTGAGAACGGATGAATAAAATCAGTAGTACTAATAAAAAGAGAAGGATTGGAATTGGGAGTAGGAAAAGTCTAAGTCGAATCGATAGATTTGAAAAATAAGAATTCATATGTCTACTACGTCCTTCCGTAGAAATAAAGAATCCTTTCCTAATCTTTTAAATTAGAATATCAAAAAAAATATACTTAGAAAATTTATAAAATGAGACCTGGAAATACATTTACTGATTTCGATACTATAGGGTTAGTACGAATCAAATAATGATCTCCGCATAACTTTAATTAATGCTAAAATAGACTTATGTCCTTTCAAATTTTGTGATACCGGAAATTTTAGGGATTTCAACAGGAGGAATTCCTTCCTTTCGCATGCCACCAAAGGTAACAGCAAACCGAATTTTACTGTATTCCTCATAACAGGATAATCTATATTCACAAGACAGGTTTGGTTGTAGGTCCAGATCCTCTACCGTGAGTGCGCACACAAACTAATGATATTGGGAATGTATGGCATGATTTAGTATTTCCCAATTCACATTCTCGTGTCAGAAAAAATCGTTTCCTATAATTTTGATTTTTGTAATGAGCCATTCACCAATTTGTAACGGGAAATCTTCTTGGCTGTTTCAGAAAACCTTTCATCAAAAGGACAACCATCAACTGCTCCATCAAAAGCAAACTCAATTCGGTCTTCAGTGAATCTCACACCACTAAACTCATCTTCAGGAGTGAATTGTAATACGCTTTGGTAATCTCCATTTTGAAAGACAAAGAGATCACCCATAAAACTATTTAACCCATCCGTATAACATACAAAAATCTCAGGAATTTTGTCTTTGTTCATATCTCCAAAGTACAATTGAGATGCTTCCACTAAGTGGAAATAATCTTTCTTTGGGTCTTGGTATACAAAGGTTGAGTGACCAAGGTTATTATCTCTTAAGTCGTATTCGATTTGATAAAAATTATGTAGGTATGTTTCACTCTCTTCTAACTTTCTAACTGAAAGTGCTTTGTAGTTTTCTACTTTCAGAATCTTTAAGAGTTTCGGATCAAAGTTCTTAGCATACTTTTTTTCTGTATAAGCTTTTACATCCTCAACCAATGTTACTTCTTTCTCAGAAATCCATAGGGTTACCCCGCTACACCCTTCCATGTCATTATACAGTTCATCTACTAAATAATAATTGATTCCTTTATGATTGGCAATCCCGGAAATGAGTTCAATCCCTCCATGGATCTTTCGGTTATAACTATTTTCCCTCCCCTTACCGCAATAAGAGGACAGAGGTTCTGCAAATTCATCAGTACCAGGGGATGCCACAAAAGCATCAGGGTTTCTTACATCCATCCAAAGAGGATTTTTCATATTGGAATATAATTGGATAGAGTGACTAAATTTTGGTATGAATCCTCCATAAACAAATCCTTCGATTCCATTCTTAGATTTAACAAAATACCAAACGTCAAAATAAGTTTCGATTGATTGAAAAAGTTTTCCAATGGCGATGATTTCTAAATTTGAATTTTTAGATAAAGCTGTTAATACTTTCGAATCTAAAAATGGTTTCTCTCTTAATCTAACTTTGTCTCCAAGAATTTGAATCTCCCTTGTTGGAAGACGATGATCAACGAAATGGAATACTGAAACAAAATTAGATTTTTGCTCCGTATGAAATGTTCTAGGAATATAACCCACATTCTCATTATAAGATACCTTCCAAAATTCACGATTCGGATGGTCCATAACTTCCAACCTAGAACCTTTGGAAACCGTCAGGAGAATCTCCGTTTTTGTATCGGGATCTTTATAGATTGGTACACTTTGAATCGTATAAGCAAATCCACTGATAACACTAGTTGCTTCCACGATTGTATTGCTCGATTTACAATCGAAAAAAAACAATTCAATCAAAACCAAACAAAGAACTTTCTTCATGCCATCATTAGAAGGTTTCCTGTAGCTCCTTCAAGTATTTTTACAAACCCTCGCACTTCCTTCTGCTCGGTCGTTCTCGCTTAACGCCAATTAGTCAAGGTGTCTTGCATTTTTATCCTACTCGAACTCTATCGCAAAATCGTTCGAATCCCAATGCGATCGATTCTTAGGTAACTTAAACACTTGTACCAAATTTCCCAATGAATTCGAGTTCTTTCTTAGAAATGGCGCGGACGCCGAACAGCACCCACGGATGGGTGCGTGCGAGAGCTCTGGCCATGGAAGGCCAGGCGAACGCGAAGGCGCCCGTGCCATTTCTAAGAAAGTATATTCGTTGAAGGGGAAATTAACAAGTGGGTGGATGACGGGATTTCGCCTTACACGGTTCTCCCTTCCGGGTCGAACTCGTTCCAGGCCGTCTTTTGCGAGCCCTCGCACCTCCCTGTGCTCGGTCGTTCTCGCTTAACGGAAAAAATGCAAGGTGTCTTGCATTTTTATCCTACTCGAACTCTTTCGCAAAATCGTTCGAATCCCAATCTCCTTTAGCCTTAAGTAACCTTAACACTTATACCAAATTTCCCAAATGAAGTTTGTTACTTTCATAAAAATGTCTGGTCCGCCGCACAGCATCCATGGATGGATGCGAGCGGGAGCTCTGGCCATGGAGGGCCAGGCGAGCGCAAGGCGGCCCAGACATTTTTATGAGAATTTAAACATTGAAGGGGAAATTTTTGAGTGGGTGGATGACGGGATTCGAACCCGCGACGACCGGTACCACAAACCGGGGCTCTACCGCTGAACTACATCCACCGTTTCAGAACAATCATCGACCCGAGAGGGATTCGAACCCCCGACCAACTGCTTAGAAGGCAGTTGCTCTATCCAGCTGAGCTACCGGGTCAGATAGAACCAACTGATTCGGGATGACAGGATTTGAACCTGCGACCCTCTGTACCCAAAACAGATGCGCTACCACTGCGCTACATCCCGAGAAAGTCCTTGAAACACCAGTGTTTTTGGCAGAAGGACTGTGTCAACAAAAGGGAGATTTATTTCTTCAGGTTCTTGAGTCTTTCGAGAAGTACTGGGTGGTTTGGGTTCTTTTGTAAGGCTTTGCGATAGGCCTTCCAGGCTTCTTCTGGTTTCCCGTTGGTCTGCAAAAAATATCCAAAAGAATCCAAATAGGCAGGATTATTCGGATCAAGCTCTAAAGCCTTTTTTAAAGAACGTATTGCCTCTGCCCTTTCGTCTGGTGTTAGCTTCTTTTTCAGAGCAAGGAGGTAACCAAGTGAATTTAAGCTGTTCTTGTAATCTGGATTTGCTTTTAAAATCCTTCGATGGACGGAGATGGCTTCTTCCAAACGGTGTGTGTATTCATAAACATGAGCTAAGAACGAGAGGAGTTTTGCGTCATCAACGGCAATTTGTAATCTTTCTTTGATGATGGTTTCTGCATTTTCCCAATCTTTGAGTTCCACAAGGGAAAATACTTTCAGTCGGTACACATTGTCCAATTCAATGAAACCTGGGTATTCACTTAAAATCCGACCCAAAACTTGGATGGTTTTTTTGAAGTTTTTGGTTTGGAAACAACAAAGGGCAAAATTGTATAAAAGGATCGGATCTTCTGGATTTTGCAGTAAGGCTTGATCGAGAAGATTAAGAGCCATGGCATAATTGCCTTTGTTCATATAAGAAAGGTAATCGTTGTCTTCAGGCATTGTTATCGATTCGTTAGCAATTCTTTCAGTCGGTTTTTCTCTGTGAGATCCAATTGGATGGGAGTGAGCGGAATTTTCCCTTGCGCATAGGCCTCAAAGTCGGTTCCTGTTTCCTCATCATGGCCGAGTAAACTTCCATTTAACTGGAATTCACTCACACCTTCGATGATTTGTTTTTTTTCGTATTTTTCAGAATAACGACGGCGACCGAGTCTTGTGAAAACAAGTTCACTGATGGTACCTGTTCCACTCACTTCAGGTGGGAAATTTAAATTCCAAATCTCCCCCGATTGGATTTGTGATTTGTATTGTTCTAAAAAAGCTAACACAAGTTCGGCTTCTTTTTCATACCCATCCTCTGGGTCAATCCTACCTGAACTGACAGCAAGGGACGGAATCCCATGTAAGGCACCATGTTTGGCGGCACCCACTGTTCCTGAATAATGGACATCATACCCCATGTTGACACCTCGATTGATGCCTGAAATGACAAAGTCAATTTTGGGAAAAATTTCGGCATACAATCCAATGTTCACACAATCCACAGGGAATCCATCCGCGATGTAGTGGTTGTCATTGATTCGTTCCACTCGCATGCCTTGGAACACTGTGAGTGCCATGGAAGTGACAGAACGTTCTTTTAGAGGGGCAATGAGATATGTATTGTAAGATTTGCCAAGGACACGTTCCAAAGCTTTGATCCCGGCGGAAGAAATTCCGTCGTCATTTGTGATGAGTAAATTCAATTAAAAACCACCTGAAACCGATTGCAGTACACTCGTTGCTGTATATAAATTCATTAAAAATGGGAACAAAATGGTAAGACCCAATGCGTAAAAAGAGAACCGAATCGAGTCTCGATTCCTTAATTCATAAATGGATTTGAGTCCACGTGCCATCACAAGACCGTATAACACAATGAATGTAAGTAATAAAAAAAATCCAGAACCCACACCCGAGAATCCAATGGCATGTAACACAATACAAACAGGAGCAAAGATGAGAAAGAGAACACTCGCATGCCTTGCAAACATCACAAGAAACAATAACTTTTGTGACCTTCCTTTTTTTTGAACGTAATAGTCAGCGACGAGGGAATAAAAAAAAGGAAAAAACCGAAATAAAATCAAATTGGCAACAAAACCAAAAAATAAAAAAGACAATGTCGAAATGGTATAAGGTGCAGATAAAATACTCATTCCAACTGACAGCGACAAGGCGGCCAATATTGAAAAAAGCCAACTAGAACTTGGACTCATGGCAAAGGGAATCTCTTTGACTTCTTCTGAATAACGAAGTGGGTCGAGAAATACCAATTCCAAAGTATCAACCAAATCAAAGAAAAAATCTCTCATAACATCAATTTCCCAAGTGCCGTAGGTAAAATCACAAGAACTTGCGATTGTAAGAGAGCTCGGATTTTGGAAGTTTGGGAACCTTCCCCTAAAAACTTCACACCAAGAGATCGAATCATCCTTTCAAAAGGAGAATATTCTTGTTCAAATAAAGGAATGAGGCCTTCGTATTGGCAAAGTTCAGAAAGTTTTTTATGAGCTTCCCTTCTTCCGCCAATATCATCCACGAGTTTATTGCGAAAGGCATCTTCACCAGAATATATTTTTCCTTCTGCTAACTCTTCAATGGATTTTACAGTTTTGTTCCTTCCTTTGGCAACATCTTCGACAAACTTACGATAGGTGTCTTGGAGTTGTTTGCCAATCATATCGTCTTCTTCGTTTGTGGAATCACGGAAAGGAGAATACATGTCTTTGTATTTGCCCGCTTTGTAAGTGCGAACTCCCACCCCGTAACGGTCCAGTAACCCTTTCACATTCGGTGCAAATGAAATGACTCCAATGGATCCAGTGATGGTTCCGTTTTCCGCAAAGATATAATCGGATGCAGCGGCGATATAGTATCCACCGGAAGCGGCCACATCTTTCATACTCACGACGATCTTTTTGGATTTTCGCAGATGTAAGAGTTCATTAAAGATTTCTTGGGAAGCGGCTACCGTTCCGCCTGGGGAATTGATCTCGATGAGAATACCTTTAACATTGGTATCTTCATCCAATTCACGTAATTGGCGTAATACGGTGTCGGCACCTGTGGAATCAAAGGTAGATTCCCCCGAATGGATTTCCCCAACAATGGGTAAAACGACGGCTCCAATTTCACTGGCCTGGAAAAGACTACCACCGGTCCCACTGGAGAAACGGGCAAGGCTTGAGCCAGAGACCAAAATGGCAATTCCAAGAATTGTGGCAATTGTGGAGAACAAAAAGGAGAGAAAGAGAAGAAATTGGTTTCTTTCCATAAACTCCCACAAGCAAAACCTTGCAAAAACCCGAGTCAACTTTAATAATTCTTTACTTTTTTTTAGAAAAAGTTTATTTTCATTGTACGGGTTAGCCGAAAATTAGACAGGTAGTCACAGGATTTATGTCCAGGCACCGCCGAGACATAAGGCCATTACCAAGGAAGGTAGGACATGGATGTTCGTCTCAATCGTCTCCTCAACTCAGCCGAAAAATTAATCCAGGACAAAAAGGATCCCAAAGATGTCTCTGGAAAAACAGGAACGCCAATCCAAAAGGCAGATGAAAAATCTGACTTTGTGGTAAGCCTCCCTGTTCAGTACCACAATATTCAATCTCGGCTCACAGAATTACAAAAACAACTTTCGAAAGAACAATCCCGCATGGGACTTCTCGAAGACACAACCCAAGATGAAAACAAACTCAAAGAACTTTTATTTGAGGGGGAACCACTCTTTCCAGAGTTAGGTGAAAACAAAATTTCCAAACCAGAAATTTTGGAAGCAAGCAAAGGTACCATTTCCAGTCTTCTTGCAGAACTTAAGAAAAAAGAAGTGGAAGGTGAAAATATATTTTCACTCGGTATGATGCTAAGCCCAGAAGAATTCAAAGGTAAAATTGGATCGGTCTCTACGGCTTCCATGAAACCAATTTCGGAAACCATGGTCAAACGTCTCCTCGGCAGTTAATTGGAATTAAAACGTAGCCTTAATACTTTTGATTCCATTTCCGTTCTCTTTTCCTCCATGGTGGGGTCGGGGATTTTTTTCACTTCTGGATACTTAATCAAAGAAACTGGCAACCTCTGGATTGTCCTCTTTTGTTGGATCATCGGCGGTCTACTTGCCCTCTCTGGATCCATCACATATGCATATGCGGCTCGTCTCCTTCCCTTTGCGGGAGGCGATTATGTGTATCTCAAAGTTGCCTACTCGCCAGCCATCGCGTTCATGAGTGGGTGGTCCTCTCTACTCACCAATTTTTCAGCCTGTGTATCGGTCTTAGCACTCGCCTTTGGAAAGTATGTACAAATTTTATTCCCAGGCCTTCCCTACTTTGAATCACCCACGTATACATTCCTTGGTCTCGACTTACAAGTGAGTTCCCTTACCTTCATCGGAATGATCCCCATTCTATTTTTTAGTGGATTGAATTATTTTGGGATCAAATCAGCAGTACGAGTGCAAAACGTTTTTGCTGTTTTAAAAATCACGGGACTACTTCTCTTTTTAGCACTTGGATTTTCGATTGGTTCCACCCACTGGGGTTATTTATTCGAATCTCCATTTCCCAATCTTTTCGAATTATCTTTTTATTCTAAAGTTCTCATTGGCATCGTCCCAGTTTCCTTCTCCTATCTTGGTTGGAATATGATCACCTACATTGCAGAAGAAGTGAAACAACCAGAAAAAACCATTGTTCGATCAGCCATCACTGCTTGTTTTCTTGTCGCAGGGCTTTATTTTGCCATCAATTTACTTTTTGTGATCTCAGCTCCCATTGGAGAATTGGCAGGGCAAGATGGGATTGGTGCCATCGCCTTTCAAAAGTTATTCGGTTCGGATTATTCCATTTTAACTACAAGTTTCATTGCATGGGTGATTTTGGGATCCATGTCCGCCATCCTCATTGGTGGGAGTCGGGTTTACTTTGCGATGGCAAGAGATGGTGTGTTTTTACCAAGTTTTTCCAAAGTCCATCCCAAATGGCATAGCCCTTATGTTTCGATTTTTTTTCAGGCATTTGTTGCGATTCTCTTTTTGTTTGTGAAAGAAATCGAATCTTTGCTTTATATGATCACTTGTTCCATACTCATTTTGTCTTGTCTCACCGCAGCAACTCCGTTTCGATTTGAAAAGATGGGAATGAAATCGGATTACAAAATTCCATTTTATCCTCTGCCAATCTTTTTATATATCTTTGCCAACATTGCTGTGATGGTGATTTTATTTGTAGAAAAACCAATCACGGCTTCTTGGGGCCTTATGATCACACTCATCGCCTTACCAGTGTATTATCTATTCCGATTGGACAAAAAGATGGTTTCAACAAAAAAGAAATCATAAAAACCAATGAAACTTGTGGATTAATTTTTAAGCAATTGCCATAAAGGTTCTGCCAATGATGGGCATCACATCATCTTTTGCGAGCACCCATACCACATCCCCACCTTTCACCTGTGTGTTACCCGATGGGATGAGGAATTGTTCCCCTCGAGCAATGAGAAGGATATGCGATTGTTCCGGAAGTTTAATTTCGAACAAAGCTTTGTCGACGACACTGGAGTTGTATGGAACAATTAACTCTTGTAAGGTCATTCCTGGAAACTCAATGTTATCAAAGTCAGTTGGTCTGTATATTTTCCGATCGGGGTCATTTTTTAAGATTCCCAACCACTGGGCCACTCGAGGGATGAGGGAACCTTGGACGAGAAGGGAAACTAATACCACAAAGAATACGATATGAAAGAGTAAATCTCCCCAAACAAGACCTTGGGCAATCGGAAAAGTAGCAAGGATGATGGGGGATGCCCCGCGTAGGCCCACCCAAGAGATAAATAATTTTTCTTTTACAGGTAAATTCACACGGAAGAGGGAAATGAAAACCGCAAGGGGCCTTGCCAAGAGAATCAGTAAAACACCAATGAGGAGTCCTGGTACCCAAATATCAGCCATCCTTGTTGGATAGACAAGAAGTCCAAAACAAAGGAACATTCCAATTTGTAAAATCCAAACATATCCATTTAAAAACCGAAAGATGGATTTTTTATGAATGAATTTGTTTCGACCCACAATGATCCCTGCCACATACACTGCTAAAAATCCATTCCCTTGGAAAACAGTTGCAACCGCATAAATAAAAGGAACGGATGCGATGATAAATACCAAATAAAGACCATCATATCCAAGTTTGACGGAGTTCATTAAATACAAGATGAGAATTCCCATGCTGTATCCCATCATCATCCCCACAAGAACCTGCATCACAAAAAAACGTAAGAATTGGAAACCACTAAAACTCACATCAGCCGTGATTAAGTTCATAAAAATGGTTGTGAGTAAAACTCCCACTGCATCATTCGATCCCGATTCAAATTCGATGATCTTTTTTAAGTGCATAGGAAGGTCTGAAGAATCTGTTTTAAAAATATTAAACACAGAAGCGGCATCAGTGGCACTGACGATGGAACCAAGTAAAAAGGATTCCAAAAACCCAAGGACCGGGAATAATAAATGGATGAGGACACCCAAGATAAGAGCCGTAAGGATGGTGCCGATGATGGAAAGCCGGATCCCAACAGCTAAAAAGTTTTTTAAACTATCCCATTCACTTTCAAGGCCACCTAAAAACAGAATATAAATCAAAGCAAAGATTCCAATGGATTGTGCTAAACCATAATCACTAAAGTCAATGCCACCAGGTCCATCCGAACCAGCTAACATTCCAAAGGTTAAAAAAATGAGTAGAATCGGAAATCCAAAACGGAAAAAAAGTTTACTCGAAAGAATGGAAAAGATGATGAGTGTGGAAATTACGAGTGCTTGTAAAGTAAAACTATCGATCATGTTTACACCTTAGACGAATCCAAACCACTTACTGTTTGCAGGAAAGGATTTCGAGAGCTTTTGCTTTTAGGATGGGGTGTACTTTGAAATCATCAGGATTGAGCGTTGATTGTGATGATTGCTCACCATTGGTTAACCCTTCATTGGATTGGTTGGCGGAATTTGGCATCTTCCATTTATCACGCCCTAACCAAACAGATAGCGCATACACCATTCGTTGGTAAATTTCGTCGACTTTGTCTTGCCTTCCTGCCTTTTTATAGTATCCAAAGGCAAGCATGGGAAGTTTCCGATCATACATAAAATGGTCACCCAATCGAATCAGTCCATCTTTGTAGTCGGTTTTAAGAAAGAGTTCGCGTGCTTTCCGAATGTCACCTGCATTAAACGCAGTATTTCCTTCGCGGATGAGTTGTACCCTTTCTTTGGAGTCCATACTAGGAGTATCGAACCATTTTCCGAAATTGACAACTGAAAATTGTCTAAAAGAATGAATTTAAAAGGAGAGAAATCTATGTTGGAAGTAGGAAAAAAAGCCCCCAATTTTAAAAGTGTCAACCAAAACGGCGAATCGGTAAAACTTGCGGATCTAACAGGCAAAAATGGAATCGTTGTTTATTTTTACCCAAGAGACATGACACCCGGTTGTACGACAGAAGCCTGTGACTTTCGAGACAACTTTTCTCGTCTGAAAAAATTTGGATACAATGTGGTGGGGATTTCCAAAGACAATCCCAAGTCTCATACCAAGTTCATCGAAAAACAAGAGCTCAATTTTGACCTGATCTCGGATGAATCGGGTGAGATTTGTGAAGCGTATGGAGTGTGGCGAGAGAAAGTGTTTATGGGTCGCAAAGGCATGGGAATTGTTCGCTCCACCTTCCTACTCGATAGTTCTCTCAAAATTAAAAAAATCTATGACAGCGTGAAGGTAAAAGGACACGTTGAAGAAATCATCAAAGACATTCAGGAAATCCAAGGGAAATGAAAATCGAAATCTCTCCACTCCAAATCCAAATCGGTCAGGCAAAATCTGGTTCCTTTTATAAACTCATTCCAATTTTCCAAGAAGAAGTGAAAGAAGAACTGGGAAAAAAATTCCCCATCCAAATTGAAACCAAAGTGTTCTCAGGTGAACTGGGAAAAGAATTTCGGGATGAAGCAGAACACACCATCTATCTTGGTTTAGGTGAAAAAGAAAAATTAAACTTTCGGAAATTGATTTCTCATTTTTTTAAGTATGGGGAAAAAATTCTCAACTATGATGGAATGGGTTTAGAAATCCATATCCCAAAAGCACTTTCCAAAAAGTTTTCTGCAGACCGAATCGCCTACCAAATCGCCAATACATTGTTCATTGGAAGTTATCCGGTTTCCGTTTTACAAACCAAAAAAAAAGACAAAGAAAAAAAGAAAGTGGGATCTGTTTATCTCAAGTTCGAAGACAAATCTGTCACTACACTTGCAGAAGCAGGACTTTCTAAAAGTAAAGTGGTCGCAAAACACGTCAATGGTGCTCGTCACATTGCCCACTTACCTGCTAATTATTTCACACCAAACGACTTTGTATCCAGGGCCAAAGAAATTGCCAAAGAATACAAACTCTCTGTAAAGGTATGGGAGGAAGCCCAACTGAAAAAAGAGGGCCTTGGTGGAATCCTTGCCGTCTCTCGCGGTTCCGAACTGGAAGGCAAGATGGTGATTTTGGAATACAAACCGACAAAGGCAAAAAAGAAATTTGCGATTGTGGGAAAAGGTCTTACCTTTGATACAGGTGGGATTTCCTTAAAACCACCAGGTGAGATGCACGAAATGAAGTATGATATGTGTGGGGCAGCTGCCACCATACACGCGATTGGTGCCATTGCAGCCCTTGAAATCCCCATCCATATCATTGCAGCCATTGGGGTGGCAGAAAACATGCCAGATGGAAAAGCAATCAAACCAGGTGACGTTTACACAGCTTATAACGGAACCACCGTAGAAGTCCAAAACACGGATGCCGAAGGAAGGCTTGTGTTAGGTGATGTATTGTCCTATGTTTCCAAAAATTACAAACCAGACTATATGGTGGACCTAGCGACACTCACTGGCGCTGTGATCATTGCCCTTGGGCATGAGGCCGCCGCCATCCTCACCAACTCAGATCCTCTTCGAGAAGCCCTATTCAAAGCATCCGAAGCATCCGATGACCGAGTTTGGGAACTCCCCCTTTGGGACGAATATGGTGAAGACCTGAAGTCAGACATTGCGGATTTAAAAAATATCACTGGTGGTGGAAAAGGTGCAGGAACCATTTCTGCAGGAATTTTTCTTTCTAAGTTTGTGGATGACTCCATCAACTGGGCCCATATCGATATCGCAGGGGCCGCATGGAGAAAGAAAAAATCCGGAACCCAATTCCATGGCCCAACAGGATACGGTGTACGGCTGTTAGTGGATCTTGCAAAGGAACTAGCAGGGAAATAAAGATTCCGAAGATTCCCTGTTAGTTGTTGGATAGAGGTATTTTTTATACAAAAACTCTCTATCCAACAATTTGGAATCCTTTAGAAAAAAATGTTTCACCTATATTTAGATAAACAATAGGTTTCACCATTACCTTATTTTTTTCCCATTACCATCTGATTCACTTGATACATCAGGATCACTGTACATACAATTGCAGTGGCCACCACATACCCTAACACTTCGTAATGCTCTAAATAACCGCTGGGAGTTTGGATCACAATGAGCCCGGCAACGGAAGCCGCAATCCCACCTGAGATTTGTTGGATAGAAGAGCTGATGGCCATAAAGGCACCACGGTCATGCAGTTCTGGCACTGCAGAATTAATCGCATTGGCTGAAATCATACGAGCTGCTATGAACACAAATAAAAGTGAATTGAGAACAATGACAATCGGAAGAGGTGTCACGGTTAGCCTGGTAAAATAAAGGATGATGAGTGCTGCAATGGACGATGCGATAACAAACATATTGTATTTCCCTATCGAATCACTCAATCGTCCCATCATTGGACCACCTAACATAGAAACAATCCCTGTGACCATATAAATAAAGGGTAAATCTTCCAATTTCATCCCCAAGTTATGAACAGAAAATGCGGAACCAAATGGCATGAGCATAAACCCACCTGTTGCCATTAGAGTTGTTGCAATGAAGGCCGGTATGTATTTAGGCATGGTGAGTGTCGTTACCAAATGATGGAAGGCATGGGTGTCAGTTTTTTGATCCAAGTGTGAGGTCACAGGTTTTAGAAAGAGAAAAATAAAAACCCCAACAACCCCACTCACGCTTGCGATCATAAGAAATGGAGATTGCCAACCCCAAAGATTCGAAATATATATTCCAATGGGTAAACCAAATACTTGGCTTGCCGCAAAAGCAGTCATGATAAAACCCATCACTCTGCCCCGAACTTGCAAAGGAAATAAATCAGCAACAATGGCAAATGAAATAGAGGACAATACTCCTGCAAACATACCAGTCAAAATTCTGACAAATAGTAAAAATTCATAATGAACTGCAATCCCACAAAGGAAAGTTGCGAGAACAAATCCGATATAAAAAAACAAGAGGAGTTTTTTACGATCAAAACGATCCGCAAACCCTGCAGCAAGTAGTCCAGAAATCCCGGCGCTAAAGGCATAAGCGGAAACCACATATCCAAATTTTTCGGTAGTGATTTGTAGCTCACTCATGACAAGTACACCTAACGGTGATAAGATCAGAAAATCCAAAACAACGGTAAATTGCAAAAAAGCAAGTAAACCAACGACAAATACATGATAGCGAGTGAATTTAAATTCCATTCTATTTCCTATTCTTTCAAGCGATAGACTTGAATCCCGGAGTTCGGCGAACTCTCCCTTCAACCGAAAGTATCGTTTCTCAATCTATTTTATTCGCCGAAACTTACAATACCACAATCTGAATATGGGAAAATTATGTGACGATATTCTCTTTTAACTTCAAATATTGAAGATTTTCAGGAGCAATGGCTCCAAGTCTATTGAGTATCTTTTTTGCCCTTTCTATATTCCCAATCAAGCGATAACATTCCACCAAATTGATTAAGTTACGGACATGTTTCGGATCTCTTGCACGTAATCTTTCTCCAATTTCAATCGCTTTTTTTAGGTTTCTAGACTTACGATAGGCAAAACTAAGTTGTAAAAGGATTTCATTGTCTGTGACAAAAAAAGGAAAAATAGATTCTAAGGACTCTACAGCCACATCGAATTTTTTGAGTAATAATGAGATTCTTGATTTTTCTCGAATGAGGTTGATTCGGACATCATCATTTAAAGATTCATTGGAAAGTAAAGATTCAATGGTTTGAAAGGCTTCTTCACCGTTCCCAAGTTCAAGTAAGGATTTTATTTTTGCATATAAATAATCATCGGACGATAAATTGGTCAATGTATCTTTTGAAACTCGTTTGAAGGAACCAAGCCATTCCAACCTAAGTAATGTTAAATCATCCGAAAATGTTCCTACATCTAATAAATTTTCGACGATTAGGTTTAAGTCACCATTCGACTTTTTAACTACTTCTAAAAACTTTGTTTCGTCTTCATTGATGAGGCGATTTCCATCTCCACTTTCTTCCAAAACCAAATCATCTCGACCATCAGAACCAATGAATAAAATATCTCCTTTTTCCAAAGGAAAAATTCGGATTCGGACATCCCCGTCCATTCCTTTGGTTCCAATCTTCCGTAGTTCCAATTCTTCTTCTATAAAAGATGCCACACCATCACGATAGAGCACGGTCCACGGGTGTTCGGCATTGAGATAATACAAAACTCCTGTGTCCTCTTCCACAAGGCCAAGCACAACAGAAACTAACATAGATCCATCGAAAGATTCAAAGATAGTTTGCAGTTCAAAAAAACATTCTTTGATCCATCTTTCAGGAGATTTGATTTGGTTTTCCAAAATCATTTGGGTACGTTTGATGAATGATAAAAATACAACACCTAAAACGAGAGCTCCACCCGCACCTTGGATGGACTTACCCATTGCATCTCCATTCACAAAAACTAAATAGGTTTTTCCGTTGAGAGTGATGGTATCACTAATGATGATATCACCACCAATTTCTCTTTTTTTTCCGCGAAATTCAAATTCCTTTTTTTGTTTCACAAAGGACTGGAGTAAAACTTGAGTTGATTCCACTTTGGTTTGGCTTAAAGGATCTAGGAGGAGTGATGTTAAAAAATAATCACCATCTTGTTGCACTTTGAGTTCTTGGACTTTTGTTAAGGTGTTTTGTAATTCATTTGTTCTTTCTTCTACTTTTTTTTCAAGACTCAAATTGAGTTCTTCGACTTGCTTATGCACTCGCAAAAACCGATTGGCAAGTACAACGGCAATACCTAAGACAAAAACTAAAAACCCAAAACGTAATAGATTTAGATTTTGAATCGGCAACATTCCTGATGCACCTAAAATATCCCAAGTCCCTGTACCAAGCAAAAATAATATTCCAATTAACAGTCGTTTGGCATCTTTATTCTTTGCCCTAACGGCAGATATAATAAGATACAAAATCATGACCCCAAACACCAAAACCGATACTTGCCAAATCCTAAGAATGATCACAGAAGTGGCACGATTCACAAAGATCTGAGTGACTGCCAATACCCCACTCAGAGATAAATATGATTTCGATAAAATGCTGATTTTACCACGAAAAAATACTTCGGCAAACAATAACAACCAAACAGGAGTTAAAAATACCACAAAGTATTCTATTTTTGTTTGAGTGAACGGATCAAGACCAAAGGAATACACGCCTTGTGAGCGAAAGATCATATAAACAGCTAAAAAAACAGAAAATAAAGCATAATACAAGTTATACGTTTCTTGCTTTCGTTTCCAATAAAACAATCCATGGTAAATTCCTACAAAAAAGTATAAAAACAATAACATGTAGGTTTCATATTCGTCTTCTATAGTCAAATGTTCTGACGCTAAATTGATATTGGCAGGGAAATCGTTAAATAACTTATAAACGTTTAGTTCTTCCCCTTCTTCTGCCGCGAGGAGAATTCGAATTTGATTTTGCCCAACATTTAAAAAATTTCTTTTGATCCGAACGAGGATATGGCGTCTGTACCCACTTTGTTCGATGGTATCTTCTTTTAATTTACCGTTTGCAGAAACAAGATTTCCATTGATATAAATTTGATAATAGTTAGAAATATAAGGTATATGGAGGCTAAATGCATCGTCATCCACCTTTTGGAAGTCAGGTGGTGACAACAAAAAGGACTTTGCCATTGTCACCTTTCTTAATTTCCCTTTTTCCCAATCAAATTCAGGGAGAATGGAAACGAGTGGCAAAGATTCTAAGGTTTTCCATTTTTTACTATCAGGATTTTCTGAGACAACAAATCCTTTTGTGACATACCAATTTTTGGATAAGTCGATCGGAAGCGCAGTGGTGGATTCGGTCAAACAGATGAAAAAACAAAACGAAATGATGATTCTAGTCATATTGGATGCAAATGAAATTCTAAAGTCGTACTGAATGTATCTTCAAACAAATCCTTTTTTTCCGATACAGACCAAATTTCCAAATTGGGATCTTCGTTCTTTTTAAAATACAATCGACAGCTCACCTTTCCTTTTTCCACGACGGCATCCAATCGATCAATAATGGATTTTTCAGAACGGTCAAGTCCATCTCCAATCCGAAGAAACGAGGCCAGTTTTTTGACTAGGAGTTGGTCTTCGGGCCGAAGGTTTTTGAACTCTTCGTGTTTCCCTTTGGGTCCCCCCTTTCTATGGTAACGGGCAAGAAGGGCTATGATTTCAATTTCAGCATTGGAAAAACCAACCATCGCCTCAGAGTTTCGAATGATATAATAACTATGTTTGTGGTAGTTGTGATGGGAAATACAAAGCCCCACTTGGTGGAGGTAACATGCCGTTTCTAAATAATCTCGTTCTAAATTACCAAGTCCATGTAAGTTTGTAAGGTCATCAAACAATTGCAAGGTGAGTTTCGTTACGGCTTCTGCATGTTTTTTCCCTTGTGGGTAAAGATTGGCTACGGTTTTAATCGCCTTGTCTCGAATGTTATCGAGTCTTGGTAAAGATGTGTCTGTATGCCGATACCAAGATTCAATCGTGTCGTAGACAATCCCTTCTCTTAGAGCAAAGTCACTCACTGTAAACGAAGGCGCTTTGATCCTTTGTAACACTTCGTCCAAAACCAAAACCCCACCCACAATGATATCCCCTCGTTTGGCATCAAGTCCTGGAATTTTTAACCTTTTTTTGATACTTTCTGCATCTAATACTTGTTTGCGGATTTCTTTAAACAAATCGATTGTAATCTCTGTTCCGTTCAGTCGTTCTCTCTTTTCCCCTTTTTTTTCGAGTACCATGGAAGTCACCGAGGTAATGGTTCCGGAACTTCCCACAACCAAAAAGGGTTTTAATCTCTCAATTTGCGGTAAAAAAGCAGATAACACTGATTCAATGTGGATCCTACATTTTTGTAAATCAGTGGCCGAAAGGGGATCTTTTTTTAGGTATTTCTCCGTTAATCGAATGGCACCTAACTTCATGCTGGTGGAAAAAAGAATTTCACCCTTTTCTCCAATGAGGAGTTCTGTACTGCCTCCCCCGATGTCAATTAAGAGGATTCGTTTGTCAAACACGGGAAGTCCTTGTAAAATCCCCAAATAAATGAGGCGGGCTTCTTCGTTTCCTGAAATGACTTGGATTTGGATGCTCGTTTCTTTCTCAGCTCGGTCAAGAAAGACCTGACGATTTTCGGCTTCCCTTAGGGCACTTGTGGCAACTGCTCTGATTTCCGCTTTGTAGGAGTCAGCTAAGGTTTTGAATCGTTTCAAACAAGCGATACCACGCTCGATCGCATCGTCTTTGATCACCGCATAATCACTGCTACCACTCCCTAATCGGACAGATTCTTTTTCTTTTGTTAAGTATTCAAGTGTACCGTCCGGTCTTAGTTTTACGACGACAATGTGGAAGGAATTGGTGCCTAAATCAATGGCAGCGAGGATCTTTTCCGAGCGAAATGCCTGGTTTGGTTTGCGTAAGATTTGTGAGAAAGGTAGCATTTTGTATCTAACTAGCCTATCGAAAATTTTTACGGTTGAAAGCAAAAACCAGCCGAAAATTATGGGGAACGGGTAGAATTGTATTATTTTGGTGTAACCCACCGTAAATTCCCCCTTTCGTACTTCTTTCACCAGGAACTGATATGATATTTGATAACCTTTATGGACTTTTCTCGAACGATATGGGAATCGATTTGGGAACCGCGAACACTCTCGTGCATGTAAAAGGACAAGGGATCGTCCTATCAGAACCTTCGGTCGTGGCAGTCCAAGCCTCTACAGGCCGAGTCCTCGCCGTGGGACAAGAAGCAAAACGAATGCTCGGAAGGACACCTGGGGACATCGTTGCCATCCGCCCCATGAAAGACGGGGTCATCGCCGACTTTGAAACCGTTGAAAAGATGATCCGTTACTTCATCGCCAAAGTCCACAACCGCACTACATTTGTAAAACCACGCATCGTCATCGGAGTTCCTTCGGGAATCACCGAAGTGGAACGACGTGCCGTTCGGGAATCCGCAGAACAAGCGGGAGCCCGCGAAATTTTCCTCATCGAAGAAGCACTTGCCGCCGCCATTGGAGCGAATATCCCCATCCATGAACCAGCAGGGAACATGATTGTGGATATCGGGGGAGGAACCACAGAAATCGCTGTGATCTCTCTTGGTGGTATGGTGATTGCCGAGTCCATCCGCACTGGTGGTGACGAATTCGATGAAGCCATTGTCAAATACCTCCGGAACCAATACAACCTAGTGGTTGGGGAAAGAACAGCAGAAGATATCAAACTCACCATCGGTAACGCCTTTGCCGACAAACGTGTCGACACGATGGAAGTGAAAGGCCGTGATGCGATCTCTGGTCTCCCTCGCACCCTTGAACTGGATTCCAACGAAATCCGTAAAGCTCTCAAAGAACCAACAGACGAAATCTTAGACGGGATCAAATCGGTTCTCGAGCGCACTCCTCCAGAACTGGCAGCCGACATCGTGGAGCGAGGGATCGTTCTCACGGGTGGTGGTTGCCTCCTCCGAGGTCTCGAACACTACCTCACCAAAGAAACAGGGGTACCTGTCTTCCGTGCCGAAAACCCACTCACTTGCGTGGTGCTCGGAACAGGACGTTACTTGGATGAGTTGAAATACATCAAACCAGGGATCAGGTAGGGAACATTTCGCCTTTCGCCTTTCGATACGGCCTTCGGCCTACTCAAGGCTCGGCTTTGTTGGTCGGATGTCGTTTCGGTGGTTGCGTATTTGCTCCATTGCCGTCGTTTCGGTCGTTGAGTAGCGAAGCGTATCGAAACGACGGATATTAAAACCTTCCAATGAGAAACTAAAAAGGAACCAAATTAATGGTTCCTTTTTTTATGGGGGAAGATGTTTATACTGTTGGTGGGCGAGCCCCTTTCGGGTCGGGCTATGCAGGGCTTCGGTCGCCTTGCGACCGCTTCGCGCCCTTACTATCCCTCTCGCGGGAGAGTGAAAGAGATTACTTATTTTTTTCAGAACTCCATTTTTTTGGAATTTAAGCTACATTCCAAACCTTCCTCATCAGAGAGTTATTCCTTTCTCCGAGGTTTCCCATTTTCATCTCTTCGAAAAAAGGCAAGCGAACTTATACGCCTGCCCTTACCCGCGAATCTGAGTACAAATCCCTCTGGAAAAATCACTATGATACATTTATTTTAAGTTATGCGGAAAAATTCGAAACTAAATTCGGAAAGATCCCAATTTGGAAAAAGGCAGAAGCAGAAAAACTTCTCAACTGCGGTAAATTCAATCGCGGCTTTATTTGGAATGAATGCCATGATTGCAAAATTGTACTTGCCGTTCCCTTCTCCTGTAAAAGTAGACTTTGTCTATCTTGCTATCGAAAAAAGCTTTTTGGGTGGTCAATTCATCTATCTAGAATTCTAAACGCCGAACTGCCCCATTACCATATCGTTTTCACCTTACCTGGAAGATTAAATGAACTATTATTTCAAAGACTTGTCAATCCTAGGTTTCTAAATGGCCTTGCGGCAAAGATCTATACAAAACGACTTCGAAATATTAGCAAATCAGATAACAACTACAAACCGGGAATCCTTAGCACTCTTCACCTAGCGGGCAATCACTTGAATTTCAATCCACATGTTCATGCGATTGCAACCAGAGACCTCATAAATTCGGTATCAGGTGAAATCAAACAAATCCTCTATATGCCTTACAAAACAATGCGCTACGACTGGCAAAGGACAGTTTGTAAATACTTACTTCGCAAGAATTACATCAGTAAAGAAGAACATACCCTTTTCATGAAAAGCTACCCAAAAGGTTTCCATGTTTACTTCGAAAAGATCAATATAGCAGAAAGCAATTCGATTTTTCGAATCGCCCAATACATTGCCTTCGGACTCTTTCATAACAGCCAAATTCAGAAAGTTGATTCCAATCAACAAACATTAACATTTCGTTACAAAAGTAATGTGGAATCTATCACCAAAGAAAAGTCGTATCAGAGTTTAACGATGCCGATCGATGAATTTCTCGCGCGTATGCTCTTCTTTCTACCTAACAAGCATGAAAAGTCAGTTCGATATTATGGAATTTACGTGCGACCAGCAAAGAAGATCAGACACGAATCTCTGGATAAGAAATCTTCCTGGGCTGAAGCCATTAAATCTTCGTTTGATGTTAAAGATCCACTCGCCTGTCCAGTTTGTAAAAACGGTATGGAAACGAAGGTTATCTATTCCTTCCATGCATCCAGCAAAGAGAAAGAGCTGAAAAAGAAATACAATTTGATCGATGGCTATTTTTACCAAAAACGAACTAGAGATCCTCCAGAAGCATTCTAGGAAAACCTAGTTTTCACAGACCTTCAATTCGTTCCAACTCATAACCCAAAAAATGCCAAATCCAATGGCTTGGCCTCTTTTTGTCTCATCAAAAATTATGTCTCATTTTCTCGATTTTTTCGCGAAAATATAGTCGCCTTTAAGCCGGCTGGCTTCCTATAATGGGCAATCTGTCACGAAGATTGGGCTTCCCCTCTGGATTTGGGGGCTCAATCTTGGAAAAACCCCTATCTTGTTCCTAAGTGGTCAAGTTATATAAGAATAACAGAAAATTAGAGAAGTAAGAAGGTTGATGAAAATCGCTAAACTCATGCATTGGCAGATAAAAATATCCAAGAATTCTCCTATAATAACATAAAATTAAATAATTACGAATAGTTTCCTAAATTGAACTACCAAATAAGTATCTAATAGGAAAATTTTAGTCAAGATACAAAAACAAAGAATAAAAAAAGAATTAAAATAATTGTTAACAAGGTATGCTAATCGCAAAATGAATCTAGTTTAAAGATACTTCCACATGAAAATGCTAACGGTAATTTTTCACCCTCATTAGCAGAATTCGCAAAAAGCAAACAAGCTTGAAGTTTTTTCTTTTGTTCAGAACAATTAATATGCTCTGTTGACAACGATACGGATACTGAACAACTTAAAACCAAGCATAATAAAAAAAGTATCTTAAATTTCATTACAAACTCCACATTTGCATTCAACAGATATTCCAAATTATTTCATCAAGAAAACACATTTATCAAATCAACTAACAAAATTGTATTAAAAAAAAGTATTATTTTCAATAAATTAAAATTAAGAGGATTCGAAGAATTCTGAGCTATTCCAGCTATATTAGAAAATGTCCTTTTCAAGTTTATCCGTAAAGCAAAAATCCCAAGGAAAGGTCTAAATTCTTTCGTTAAATGGAAAAAGCAAACCTGCATGCCAAAAAGATAATTCAAAACAGACCATCTAACAGGATTAATCATATCAATTAAGGAAAAGTATATGAGAAATTATTTTCCGTCAGTGAAGAAAAAAAACAGAAAGTCAGGATGGATATAGGTCAGGTAGCTATACTAGAAATTTCGAAACAAAGTCAGGTAAAGCTAAATTAAAAATACCAAAATTGAAAGGAATTCAATTCGAGACCCAAAATAAATAAAGGAAAACGTCTGGAAAGCTTTCTTGAAGAAAAACAAACCGAAAGGTATCTTAAAGAAGTATCCGTGGTGTACATTGAAGGTGTCTCTGCACAACTACAGAGCACGAGAGTCCCTTCTGGAACGATCAGTAATCTTAACAAAAAACATTTTCACAAATAGTGGAATGGCTAAAACGCATGATAGAATAAAGTTATCCATTATCAGATAATGGAAGAGTGAAACCCTATCTTATAAGAATTACCCAATAACTCAATGGACAAGAATTCGAACAAACAATCCTTTAGAAAGAAATATAAAAGAAATTCGTCGTCGAACAAGGGTAATTGGAGCCTTCCCTGATGGCGAGTCTGCCCTCATGCTCGTCACTCCAGGATTAAGGCATATTGCTAGTTCTCAATGGGGTAACAAAAAATATCTTGATGTAAGTAAATTGTATAAAATGAATTTTGAAAGCCAATAGTTATTCGCATCCGAGAGTTTTTTTATTATGCAAGAAATTCTGTACACTACCCGTTAACTTTTTAACTATCTTTAAAATTTCCTATACGAGACCGATTGATGAAATTTAAGTTTTAGAATGAAACGATAACGAATTTATTTAAATATTTAATATATTTCAGAAATTATTATTTTCGATAAATTTATATCTAAATCGAGTATTTCGCAAGTATTAGAATATCGGTTTAAATTATTTCCACCACAAATTAATATCTTATTCATTGAAATTAAATCCATAGTATTGTATATTCTTTCCTCAACCATACTTGCAGATTCTACCACTGATGAAGCAACTGAATCATAAATATAGCAACGTTTTTCAATTACAGTTGGCGTGACATTCTCATTCGCTCCACCACAAAAAAGAACTTTTGTTGAAGATAATTTTACCTGAGAATGAATTCCTTTGGGGTCAGGAAACTGACTAGATAAAGCAAATGAATTCAGACCGATATTATAATTTTCAATAGAGCTTAAATAATTTCCCTGTATATTTAGATCATCAGAAATTCCTCCAGCAATTACAATCTTATCACCTGCCAATAAAGTTGAGGTAAAATAACTCCGAGGTGAATTTAGAAGAGGACCATTACTAAAAGTCTTTGCTATTGGATCAAAGATTTCTGTCGTATTTGTATTTTGATTACCAACGGTCCCACCAATTATAAGAACTCGACCATCACTCAATAACTCTGACGAATGTCGACCTCTTGCTAAATTTAAATCGCCTACTAATTCAATTGTGTTTGTTACAGGATCATAAATTTCGGCAGATTTAAGCCAATTTAAATTAGAATCTCGCCCACCAACGATTAGAATCTTTCCATTTTGCAATTTTGTTAATGAATGCCGACTTCTAGTAGAAATCATTTTTGGTCCGGGTTCAAAAGAAAAGGAATTTGCTTTAAAAATTTCAGTATTCGAAGTTGTAGAATTCCCGTGAATTCCACCAGAGATGAAAACATTGCCATCATTAAGTTTAATCATATTATGATTCGAACTTCTAGCAGTCAGCATCTCACCAATTTTTCGAAAATTCCCATTTTCATAAAGTAGACAATTACTATCGCCCCTTATTCGTGTTCCTGTGCCACCACAGATAAGAATTCGTTCATTATCTATAGCAACAGATTTCATTCGATTTATTCCATCACTACTCTCGAGAATTTGATTATACAATAATAAAAGTATGATTCCATCATTTGAGGTTTTGTAATTATTACAATTAATTAGGCAAAGCTGAATAAAAAGAAAAATACAATACAAATTTAATTTTATAGATAACTTTTTCATATCCCTTGCAATCTTAAAATATTTTTACAGTTAGCTTGATCTTTTTTATAGTTTTGGTAACGAACTAAGCATACTAAAATGGAATTATTTAGTACTCTACTTTGATAACCAGGAGTTGATTCATCCTGAGAACTTAAAGCGACTTCTATTGCTTGTAGGCATAAGTCTTCAAAACTTTTATCAGCCTTTTCCATACAATTAGATTCAGTCGCACAATTACTAGAAAATATGATTAAAACTAAAATAATAAATATCTTCATATTAAAAACCTTTTATTCTTCTGGTTTTGGTGGTTTATCTGCAGGACTACAACCTTGAGTACCTGTTAGATTATCATCATCAGCACAAGAAACTCCACCATTTTGAACCTTTTTGGAATTAGAATAATCAATCCAAATATAGAATAATGCCGATGCAGTTTCTGGGTCAATATTTATATCGATGTTTGGCAATGAAACATTATTTCGATTTGAAATATTGGCAACATCTTCAAATCGCTTTCTTGAATCATGTGCCATAATATATAACAACATTCTTCCATTTGCACAATTATCCCCTAATAGTCTTTTGCAAGTTTCACCATCCCTCAGCATTATATTAAGTGTTGTATGTACGGCATATTGGTGTGTATTTTCATATTTATCTGGAGAACCAAATGAGCCAATACCAAAACCACTTTTACCTCTGTTATACCATCTCGAAATCTTTTCTGTACTAAATGCATTTCTTGTCAGCCAACCATGTGCACCATTATTACCTAATGTATTATCAAAACTTCGCTTTAGATTAAATCTCTTACTTCTATTGTTTATTCGATTTCCAACTCCATAACCTAATGCGAACCCTTCCGCTGCAGATAAACCATAACGTTGAGCCGACAATGCACCCATTATGCCCCAAGCAAGTGGTGTGGATATTCTATTTCCACTGCGATCTCTCCATTTTAAAGGATTACCTTCAACATACATCATTCTATTCATACCCTGATCTTTATCGGGAAAAACCATTCCATCATTGGATACAAATCGGGCTATATTTGAATCATAATACCGAGACTTGTAGTAGTATAAACCACTTTCCTGGTCTTCTTCTTGCCCTGTATATTTGAATTTAGTAATGTCTGGACCATAAGAGTCAGTTCTAAGAATTTCTCCATATGGTTTGTATGTAATATGACTTTTACCGCCCCTTTCACCACCAGCAAGAACATTGCCATTCCCATCGGTGATCATCGTAATACTTCCCAAATGATCTGGGTGGAAAAAGTACATCCCAGTAACTCTCGCATTCCCTGTAGAAGAACCGCCGCCCCCACCACCTTGACCAGGAGGCTCATCACCTACTGATTGCGTATCGCTAGGTATATTCCCAAGTCCTAGCATCCAAATCGGTGTTCCAGATTCGCCCTCCGCACCTCCGAGCAATAATGGGAAACATCCTGCTGTAGTGGTAAAAGTAAAGAGGACTACAAATAATGCAGTTCCATAACGAGGAATTTGTCTATCTATTCGGTATATCAAATTAGGTAGAATAGAAATTCCAAATAAGTCAAAGGATTGATTTTTAGTATTTGTTTCTTCCCTTTGGTCTTTTGTTTTGTATACCACCCAGAATAGAAATCCAAGTAATACTAGCCATGGTAATACTCTGTGCCCTTTTCCGATCTTTCCATCCTTATAAATATTCATATCTTCAAGGAATGTATTCAAGACAAAGCCAACTTTGTTTTTCCAGTAAGTTTCACAATCTATATTTACATCTTTACAAAATGGATTCACTAACCATTCGTTAGAAGCCATCTGATTCAGTAGAATAACATCCCCTCGACTATACTGGGCAACCATATCTTCTTCCGCACCAATCACGTACAACGTATGTTTCTCTTGTACTCCTGGAGATCGATGGATTTCATAATAGTTTCCAAAGCTATACGTCGTAGTATTTGAATTCTGTAAGGATTTTTTAATCCTCATCCCCGAATGGTCATACGTGTATTCGAACTTGTCTCCTCCAATGGTCTCAATTCGTTGAAGTTTGTTTTGTGCGTTGTATACAAGTGTGTCACCGTTACGACCAATCATATTCCCCATAGCATCATAGGAATAGCCAACAATCCCTGTATTCGGACTATTCACTCTTGTCACCGCATGAATATGATTTCCGTTATCATAGGAATAAAATATAGTCGCCTTTAAGCCGGCTGGCTTCCTATAATGGGCAATCTGTCACGAAGATTGGGCTTCCCCTCTGGATTTGGGGGCTCAATCTTGGAAAAACCCCTATCTTGTTCCTAAGTGGTCAAGTTTCCAAAGTCCTACCAAACTTCTAGTTTGGATCAGAATTTTTATGGGATCACTTCAAGTGTGGACTTAGTTCCTACCTTGTTGGATTATTTTGAAATTCCACTGCCTTCCGAATACCCAGGCAAATCCTTGTTAGCTGTTATGAACGAGGGAGATTGGAAAGAGGATCGATTTGTATATTCTGAAACAGGGATTTGGTTTTCCGACGTTGGGGATCATTTTTTCCAAAAACAAAGAATCCCTTATCCGAATATTTTATCACTCCACCAAGTGGTTCCCGAAGAAGACTACCAAATTATGATCACAGATCCAATTTATCGGGAAACGATTGCCTTCTCCAAACACAGGAGCATTCAAAATTCCAAGTACAAACTCATTTATATCCCCACCCGTGAGGGAGTGAAGTTTGAGCTGTATGACAGGATCAAAGATCCATACAACAAAAACAATTTATATCCAAATCATCCAATGGCTTCCAAAATGAGAGAAGCCTTGTACCAAACTGTAGTGAGGTGGGAAAATGCCTCCCTTGCAGGTGAATATTTAATCCCGAGTTCTTTATCAGACATAAATATAGTCGCCTTTAAGCCGGCTGGCTTCCTATAATGGGCAATCTGTCACGAAGATTGGGCTTCCCCTCTGGATTTGGGGGCTCAATCTTGGAAAAACCCCTATCTTGTTCCTAAGTGGTAAATATAGTCGCCTTTAAGCCGGCTGGCTTCCTATAATGGGCAATCTGTCACGAAGATTGGGCTTCCCCTCTGGATTTGGGGGCTCAATCTTGGAAAAACCCCTATCTTGTTCCTAAGTGGTAGTGGTTGACGGATGCGGGTTACCCCGCAAAGCTGGCCACAGACGCGTCCATTCCCGCTGCGACCTCGCAGCCTAAAGCCTCGGGCTGCCACAGCGGCGGTGCGGGGGGCTGTGGTTGCCGATGACGGCCACGGTATTTGATTCCGGGTCGACCGGCTGGGCGCGTCCGCGCCCGCACCTTTTGCTGGCAACTTTGAAGGAGCAACGCCATGGATCAGCCTGACAACGACTCCCATGCGCCATCGTTCTGGCGCCGCCCAGCCGGCATGGCGCTGGCAACGGCTGCCGTGATCGCTGGTTTTTATCTGCTGCGAGAGCACTGGGGCCATGTTCTGGGTTATTGGCCCTACCTGCTGCTCCTCGCCTGTCCGCTAATGCACCTGATGCACGGCCACGGCGGCCATGGTGGGCACGGCAACCATGCGCAGCCGCCACGGCGCACCAACAACGACAAGGAATAAGCAATGGACATGCATGCACACCACCATCACGGCAGTCACCCCCCTGCCGAGCCAGCCTCGCCAAAGGATCTAAAGGATCCGGTGTGCGGCATGACCGTTACGGAGCAGTCTGAACACAAATTGACGCACGAAGGGCTGCCCTACTATTTCTGTAGCGCCAAGTGCCAAGGCAAGTTCGCAGCGAACCCACTGCAATACCTTGTATCTACTGCACCCGAGGACACCGCGCCAGAGCCGGCCGGCACCATCTACACCTGCCCTATGCACCCCGAGGTGCGGCAGGATCATCCTGGAATCTGTCCCAAGTGCGGCATGACATTGGAGCCAATCATTCCTCTGGACGAGGAAGACAACCATGAGTTAAAGGATTTTCAGCATCGCTTCTGGTGGACACTGCCATTCACAGTCATCGTTACTGTTCTTGCAATGTTCGGCCATCGTCTCGGGTGGTTTGACATGAACGTTCAAACCTGGGTCGAACTGGCGCTGTCCTTACCCGTCGTGTTGTGGACGGGTTGGCCCTTCTTCGAACGCGGTTGGCAGTCTCTTGTCCATCGCAGCCCCAACATGTGGACATTGATTGGCCTGGGTACTGGCGCGGCCTTTCTCTACAGCCTCGTGGCTACCGTGGCGCCGGGCGTGTTCCCGGATTCATTCATTTCCATGGGTCGCGTGGCTGTTTACTATGAGGCGGCAGTGGTCATCATCTCGCTGACCATGCTGGGCCAGATCATCGAGTTGAAGGCCCGTTCGCAAACTTCTGCGGCGATCAAGGCGCTGCTCGGTTTGGCACCAAAGACCGCTCGCCGCATCAATGCGGATGGCAGCGAAGAGGACGTGCCGCTGAACCATGTTCACGTCGGGGATCTGCTGCGCATTCGTCCCGGCGAGAAAGTGCCGGTCGACGGCGTTGTGACCGAAGGCAGCAGTGCGGTCGATGAATCCATGCTTACTGGCGAGCCTGTGCCGGTGACCAAACGGCTTGGTGACAATGTGATTGGCGCCACGATGAACACCAGTGGCGCCTTGGTGATGCGCTCCGAAAAAGTCGGTGCGGCCACCATGCTGTCGCAGATTGTTCAGATGGTGGCCAATGCCCAGCGCTCGAAGGCGCCCATGCAGCGCATGGCGGATGTGGTGGCAGGCAAATTTGTGGTCGTGGTGGTGCTCATCGCCATTGCCACCTTCTTTGTCTGGGGTTGGTTCGGTCCGGAACCTAGCTGGGTGTTTGGCTTGATCAACGCAGTGGCCGTGCTGATCATCGCTTGCCCCTGTGCGCTGGGGCTGGCCACGCCGATGTCGGTGATGGTGGCCACAGGGCGTGCCGCGACACAGGGGGTGCTGTTCCGCGATGCTGGCGCCATCGAGAAAATGCGCGAGGTGGACACGCTGATAGTGGACAAGACAGGAACTTTGACCGAAGGTAAGCCCGCTTTCGACACCGCAGTTGCCGCACCCGGCTATACAGCGGACGAAGTACTGCGCCTTGCGGCCAGTTTGGACCAAGGCAGCGAGCATCCTTTGGCAGAGGCCATCGTCAGCGCAGCACGCGCCAAGGGCCTGGAACTGATCAAGCCGCTAGATTTCGAATCCGGCAGCGGCATTGGCGTGCGCGGCATCGTCGATGGGAAGCATCTGGTGCTGGGCAACACCGCATTGATGCAGCAGGAGGGCGTGGCCACTGATGCGCTCAAGGTAGATGGCGAGCGTCTGCGCAGTGAAGGCGCCAGCGTGATGCATCTGGCCGTGGACAGACAACTGGCTGGCATCCTGGCCGTGACCGATCCCATCAAGGCCACCACCTTGGAAGCCATTAAGACTTTGCACGCCAGCGGTTTGCGCATCGTGATGGCAACTGGCGATGGTCTGACCACCGCCAAGGCCGTGAGTGCAAAACTGGGCATCGACGAGGTGCATGGCGAAGTCAAGCCCGCAGACAAGCTGGCGCTCGTGGAACGGCTCCAGAAAGAGGGCCACATTGTCGCCATGGCCGGCGATGGCATCAACGATGCGCCTGCGTTGGCAAAGGCCGATGTCGGCGTGGCCATGGGCACGGGGACCGATGTGGCCATGAACAGCGGCCAGATCACGCTGGTCAAAGGCGATTTGCGCGGCATCACAGCCGCACGCGACATCTCTATCGACACCGTCCGAAACATGCGCCAGAACCTCCTGTTCGCATTCGTTTACAACGGCATTGGGGTGCCGATTGCGGCAGGCGTGCTGTACCCATTCACTGGGTGGTTGTTGTCCCCGCTGATCGCGGCGCTGGCCATGAGTCTGAGCTCGGCCTCGGTGATTTTCAATGCTCTGCGTTTACGGCGCGGAAAAAAATGACCCCGTAGTTCGGAGGAATGATGAAAACCCCCACGTCACCACAAAAGCCTCGGACCTCTCAACGCACCACGGCGGTGGGTAAGGAAGCAGCGGTGCAATGGACGCACCGCCAGGCAAAGGATCTACCACCGACCGTCTTGGATCATTCCGAGGAGTTGTTGAAGCCTGCGCCACAGGATGCGTCTAGTGGCATGAAAAGAGCAGCTGAAGCACCTTCGGCGCAGGACTATTTCGATTACCAGCGCGACTTCTTCGAACGCACCATTCTGTTCTGGGACACGCTTCGCCAGCGCGCGAACAACATGCTGGAGCACGAGCGAGCCGGATTGCCGCCGCTTCTGGACTTAAAATATAGTCGCTTTTAAGCCGGCTGGCTTCCTATAATGGGCAATCTGTCCCGCATAACGGGAAACATTTCTGGATATGGGGACTTGGTCGCGGGAAAACTCTTATTAAATTCCTATGTGGTTGAAATGGATTTCTTAGTTTTTACTTTGCGCGTTATGAACTTGGTTTTCGTCTGTATTGCGAGTTTTTTTGCGTGTTTGGCGGCTTCTTTTAATGCCTTTTCCACGATAACAGAATCACTTATACTATCTTTTTCTTTTTTCATTACTCCACACTTGACTCATTGTAAATCTTTATATTCGACATTTGTCGTTATAGGACCTTCACTTTATATTTTTTAAATATAACATCAGTCGTAAGAAAAAGGAGATCCTCTTCCAATGCTTGTGATGCGAGCAATCGATCAAAGGGATCCTTATGATGAAATGGAAGAGTCATGGAACGGAAGATATGGCTTTTCTGAATAAGTAAATCGTTTGCACCTAATACATCATATCCCTTGGTAATAACTTGCTTTATATCTGATTTAAATTTGAGTTTCTTTATAGAGGCTTTTATTATCATTTCCCAGACGGAAACATCACTTACAAACAGTTCGCTCTCAAAGGACTCAAGAACCTTTCTTATCTTTGGTGGTATCATTGTAGGATTTTCCAAAGCAAAAATAAAGATTTGTGTATCCAGTAAATATTTCAAGATAGACTACTCTTCAAAGAATTTTTGAATGTCAGGCGGTAATGAGGCATTGAAATCTTCTGCCATCCATATTTCGCCCTTGAACATACCTAGATTTCTTTTTTTGGGCTTTTCTCTGAATGGAATTAATTTAGCAACGACCTTTCCTGCTCGGGAAATTAAGATTTCCCTTCCCTCCTCCGTTTCATGCACAAGCTCAGAAAAATGAGTTTTTGCCTCGTGTATATTATACTTTTTTTCCATGAAAGAATTATAGACTTAGTCCTATCATCTAGTCAATCTAATTTATCTCTTTCAAATTCTGATTTTCTTGGGATCCCCGCACCAGGGATTGCAGTGGAAATCCTTTTCACGTAGTGAAAAGATTGGAACGGAAAGCCCGGTCGCTTACGAAACAAAATCGAAATTAGCCTAACGATTGCGAGGTGCCCACCATCACCAAAGAAACAGGGGTTCCTGTCTTCCGTGCCGAAAACCCACTCACTTGTGTGGTGCTCGGAACGGGACGATATTTGGATGAGTTGAAATACATCAAACCTGGGATTCGGTAGGGAACATTTCGCATTTCGATACGGCCTTTGGCCTACTCAATGCTCGGCATTTAGCGAGAGTTAATTGCCACAGTAAGCAAGATGTAAAGCAACTTAAATGCAAAAAGGGAAACGAAAGTTTCCCTTTTTTTATGGGGGAAGATGTTTATACTGTTGGTGGGCGAGCCCCTTTCGGGTCGGGCTATGCAGGGCTTCGGTCGCCAAGCGACCGCTTCGCGCCCTTACTATCCCTCTCGCGGGAGAGTGAAAGAGATTACTTATTTTTTTTCAGAACTCCATTTTTTAAGAGCAACGTCGAATCTATCACTAAAGAAAAATCGTATCAGAGTTTAACGATGCCGATCGATGAATTTCTCGCGCGTATGCTCTTCTTTCTACCTAAGAAGGATGAAAAATCAGTTCGCTATTATGGAATTTACGTGCGACCAGCAAAGAAGATCAGACACCAATATCTGGATAAGAAATCTTCCTGGGCAGAAGCCATCAAATCTTCGTTTGATGTTAAAGATCCACTCGCCTGTCCAGTTTGTAAATTTAACCCTCATTTTTTTCGATTTTTCGCGTAAAATATAGTCGCCTTTAAGCATATTGGATTCCCATAATAGGCAATCTGTCCCTCATAACGGGAACCATTTCTGGATATAGGGATTTGGTTTTAGAAAAACTCTTAGGAAGTTCCTATGTGGTTAAAAATATGCAGAAACATATGTCTGATGGTAACAAATTCAAATTCGTAACAAAATCAGTTCTTCTTATTACCACCGTGGCACTCCTTGCTACAACATTTTGCAAACCTTCCGAATTAAACAACGCTTCGGATCCCAATTCAAAATCATTCTTCGAAAATGCCCTACTATTATGTGCCTTAGGCTACTACCAAGCATGTAATTCTTGTTCACCGGCTCCAGGTCCTTGGGGGAGTTTTGTGGGAACACCAACTACTGGGTTCACTGCAGGCTTTAAAATTCAAACTGACAGAAACTATAATCTTTTCGGTTTCGGTATGACCACCAATGACTTTGGTGCTAGTGGGGTGAATTTCCAAGGAACTCCTGGTTCAACAACCAATATATTTGCTTCAAAGTTTTCAAATTTGGGAACAAAAGAGTGGTTCCGTTACCTTGGCCAACGTTCGGATCGCCCCAACGGTTTGATCCATATAGAAGATGATGGATTGTATGCTTATTTTACAACTCCTACGAGTACGATTCCAGGAGCAATTAGTTCACATACCAATAATGGAAATAATACCGTGATCACAAAGCTTTCAACAGATGGTACTTTCCTTTGGACAAAATACTTGAATGATGGTACAACTGCCGAATCTGCCTTTATCTCCGATATTGTTAATAGTTCGGACAAATCTGGTTTATATATTTTAGGATTTACTCGCTATACATTGGTTAATGCAGGAACGGTAATTGGATCTCCTTCAGGAAACGATTGGTTCATACAAAAAATTAGTTACGACGGAAATACCCAATGGACAAGATATTATGCTTTTGGATCAAATATTGATGACTATCGGCCCAATCGAATTGTGGAAATTCCAAATGGAAACGGTTATTACATTGTTTCACTCGCATATGCTGCGTTATTATTAGCAAATTTCCCGAATCAATTAAATACCTACCCAGGTGCTGTTAGCAGCTTAGTTATGAAACTGGATTCTGATTTCAACTACCAATGGCATCGTTATTTAGGAGGTGGCTCGAATGCAAGCGACAATGTGGCACCTTCTCTAGTTGTCTTTCCGGATCAAACTTTGATTAGTTCGGCCCTTTATACTGATACAACACCAAGTGATGGCCTACAACATCCAGGTACGGGGATTGATTCCACAATTCTTTACCGATTAAATGGTTCCGGAAATCTATTGTTCTCTACATTTGTATACAATCCAGGTGAAAGTGTCACACTTTCGGACGCAAAATTACTTTCTAATAGCAAAGTTTTGATTTCGGGTACGATTTCGAATACATCTGGAATCAGTTCGGAATTGGATCCTGTGACTCTTCGCGAAGACTACAGAATTACAGGGAAAGAAAATTTCAAATCCGCTTCTATCAAACATTGTGATGACTCTTTTAGTAGTATTGGTAGTTCAGATGGTGATATTTCTGATTCCCCAATTCCGTTTGGTTCTGGTACTTCAAATGCTTATTTTTCACGATATAAAAGATAGTTCATTCCTCTTCATTTCTAGTGGGGATTCCTTCTTTTTTTAAAATTCGGAGGGCATTCGTCGAGGTAGAGACTCCCTTCCTTATTTTATAATCAAATTCCATATTTCCATCTACTTCCAGTTCGGTGAAATGGAATTGTTGGGCCCAAGGAATTTCGCTTAATTTTAAATCATGGGTTGTGACAAAAACAATAGCACCCTTTTCTTTTAAGGCAAACAAAAGTTCGCGGGTCGCAATATAACGTTCCTTAGAATTGGTTCCTTTTAAAATTTCATCTAAAAACAAAATCGGAATTTGTTTCTCTGAATCTGCATTTTTTAATATCTCCGCAAGTCTTCTTACTTCTGAATAAATATAGTCGCCTTTAAGCATATTGGATTCCCATAATAGGCAATCTGTCCCTCATAACGGGAACCATTTCTGGATATAGGGATTTGGTTTTAGAAAAACTCTTAGGAAGTTCCTATGTGGTTATTATAATTGTAATATATTGAAATGCGTAATCTTGATCACTCTGGGTTCAATGACTATATTTTCGTGAACCCACAGGTCTTGACCGATTTGCATTAAAACTAATTAAAGTATCGAAATGTAAGAAGCGAGGTGACTCGAAAATGATGATAGATTTGTGCATTCCCATTTAAAAATTTCCAAAAATTTTCTGTAAAATATGCAACTAAATGGTTGCATAAATCGTAGAACCTGAAATTATGCAAGAAAGAGGTTGCATATGGAAACAACAGAAAACACAATCGAGAGAAAAATTGAAATCGATGCACCATTACATAAAATTTGGGATGCACTTACGAATTCTAAACAATTTGGGAAATGGTTTGGCGTAAAATTGGAATCAGAGTTTGTGGAAGGAAATACAACATTAGGTATGAATACATTGAAGGGTTTTGAAATGAAAATGGAATTTCGAATTAAAAAGATCCAACCCCAATCGTATTTTTCGTATTCATGGATTCCCTTTCCCCTCGACCAAAGTTTTGATTACACAAAGGAAGAACCGACTCTTGTAGAATTTTTTTTAGTCGAAAAGGGAGACAAAACTGAATTAAGAGTAAAAGAATCGGGTTTCGATCTAATTACTGCCAGTCGGCGAGCGGAAGCATTTCGTATGCATAGTGGAGGTTGGGATGCACAACTTAAAAACATTGAGAGTTTCGTCTTAAATGCCTAATCATTCAAAAGCACTCACGATGGAAAAAAAGGCAGAGATTTTTGCTGCCTTGGGTGATCCAACTCGTTTGTCTTTGGTTGAAAAACTAACAGACAAAGAGCCTTACTCTATTTCTTCGCTATCGAAAGATGCTGAGATTTCACGGCAAGCAATTACAAAACACCTGACTGTGTTAGAGGATGTAGGTCTAGTTTCAAAACTGAAACAGGGTCGTGAAAGATTGTATGTATTAAATCCAAAACCCATTAAAGCCTTGCAAGAGTATCTAAATATTATTTCCAAAGAGTGGGATAGTTCGCTTTCTCGTCTAAAGATGTTTGTAGAAAACTCAAAATAAATTTCGTTTTCCATTTCTCTATGTGACTGGAAGGGAAAATCGTAATACTAAATTAAGAGCCTTTCTTGAATCCGATTTTTCAGCAAAACTAATTGAAGTAATCTTCGAATCAGTTCTAAATCGTTCATATACGGAAAGTTTGATCGTGTGCCGATACACTATTTCTTTTTTTGAAAATAGAGCACAACCATTCCCACCACCAAACTGATGAACGATCCGAGTAAAATTCCAATTTTAGAATTTGTTAATGAATGGTTAGCGTTTGCGAAAGCTAAACTTGCAACAAATATGGACATTGTAAATCCGATCCCTGCAAAAAACCCGATTCCAATTACCTGACTCCAGCTTGTATGTTCTGGTAATTTCGAAATGCCAAGTTTTACAGCAAAAAAGGAAAATATGAAAATCCCGATCGGTTTTCCAAAGAAGAGTCCACCTATGACACCATACGTTACAGGATGATACAATGAACTAAAAAAGTCACCTTGCATGGTGATCCCTGCATTTGCTAAAGCAAAGATTGGCATAATCACAAAAGTAACCCAAGGTAGAATTGAATGTTCTAAACGAAACAAAGGAGGAAGGATGTATTCACATGCGGTTTCCATTGTGGACACAACGGACTCTTGTTTTGTTGTGAGTAAGATTTGCGAATTCTTTGTTGTATTTGCATTAGAGATTGATTTTTCAAATTCGTTTAGCAAAGATTTTCCTTCTTTTACAAAGAGATGTCCATCAACGAGAGATTTGGATGGTATCGTGAATGCTGCTAGGACTCCAGATACAGTGGCGTGAATGCCTGACTTTAAAAAAGCGATCCATAAAAAGATTCCAAAAATGAAATAAAACCAGGGAGTTCTGATTCCTAATGAATTCCCAAATATCAATGTAATAAATATGAATCCTGCACATACAATCGGAATCATATGAATTGTCTCAGTATAAAAGAGACCGATCACAACAACAGCTCCGATATCATCCACAATCGCTAGTGCGGTTAAAAAGACTTTCAAGGAGACAGGTACTCGAGAACCTAATAAAGCAAGGAAACCTAAGGCGAATGCGATATCCGTTGCCATTGGTATCCCCCAACCATTTCTTAAATCTCCTTCTTGATTAAAAAGATAATATATCAAGGCTGGCACTAACATCCCTCCGATTGCCGCAAAGATCGGAAATGTTGCCTTACGAATATCTGAAAGTTCTCCAACTAAAAATTCTCGTTTGATTTCTAAACCTACAACAAAGAAAAAAATTGCCATTAGAGCATCGTTGATCCAAAGGATGAGTCCTTTGGAAATTACAAAACTTCCAACGGAAAATGTAAGGTTTATGTTTTTAAAATCTTCATAAAAGTTTTGGAAGGGAGAATTCGCCCAAACTAAAGCTATAATCGAAATAAAAAATAGGATCAGACCACCGGTAGCTCCAAATTCTGAAAACCATCGAAAGGAATTTGTTAATTTGTAAATAGCCGCTTCTCTTTTGATCGAAGCGATTTTTCCAATTTTTTCCATTTCATAAGATTCAATCTTTGATGATTCATGTCTAGATTTATCTAAACGATACTATCTAAATATTGAATCATAAAAATGGAATTCTGGAGTTAAAGAGTGTCCTTCTTTTTTACTGCATCATATAGAGGTGCGTTCATTTCTGGATCAATGATGTAAATGATCCTTTGGGTACTAGAAGTTTGTCCTGCAAGGTCAATCACTGCTTTCCGTTTGTCCATACGAATTTCGTTAATATCAAAATCGGCAATGCGATACTTAATCCCTTTCTTAAACAAAGGTTTGATGGTGCATAACCTTTGGATTTTGGGACGAGTTTGGAAGCGATCAACCTCTAAAATTTTACAGATATCAAAATTTAAGCCTCATTTTTTTGTCATTTTTTTTTAGAAAATAGAGTCGCCTGTATTCTGATTGGCCCCTATCCTTCGATAAACGTTAGGTCAAAGAAAGAACATTCTATAACGAGTATCGGGATTCCGCATTGATTTTGCAGATAGGTTATTCTAAAAAAGGTGAACGACTTTCCTAGGTAGTCACTAAATTATTGTAAGAAGGTTTCTATGAAAAAAAATACTCTCTTCTATTTCGCATTATCTATATTAGTCGTTTCAATTACCGACATAAGTTCAAATGAACAATTTACATCAAACCAAGCAAATTGGAAAACACTCCAATCTAAGCCATTAGCAGCTGGAAACACAGCACATGATCCAGATAGTGTGAAATGGATCACAAAGGCACAATGGGATGCATCTAAGTGGGATGGAAAAACAATTTATGATCCAACAAAAATGACTAAGTCTCAATTTTTCGCAAGCATTTGTCCAAGTGCGGATCGTGTTCGTGGAATTAGAGAAGTATTTTACAAAACAAATCCATTCAAAGATAATAAAAATCCCACAAAAGCGGAATTAGATGAGTGGCATAGAATTGCAATCAACCATGTACGTGCGTTAGTTGGATATACCTCAGCAGACAGACAAATTCAGAAAGATCAATGTATGTTCAAACGGGCTCTTTGGGGAGATGAAAGAAAATTCACAACTATGTGGGATGCAAAATACCCAGGAACTAACGGATCGGCGGCGGGACCTTGCCAAGGTTCGTCCAATGCTCATTGTGAAGCGAGTTTTATTCCAAGCGCTGAAGACCAAGCGCCTTATTTTAGTGGGACAGAGTTAGTCTGTAAGGCTACGGCTGGATCCGAGGGAGTTTTTAGTGGACCCAAATCCAACATTCCTTGGTCGATCAAATGGTCTCGTGCTTTTTGTAATACGTTAGCTGCCGAAGGGTTTTGGGGAGGTCATGTTGGACCTTGGTTTCATCGGGAAAAATTCGGATTTAGTTTCTGGGACAAAGACATTAACAACAATAATAGCACTGCAGTTCTTCGTGCAAAATGGACTGGAACGTTAATGCCTAGTTTGTATCCAAAACCTTAAGCCAAAACGTTTTTTGGATTTGAGGCTTGCTTTTGGAAAACCTGATCAAAGACCTATGTCGTCAGAAAAAATAGACCCTCTTCTAATGTTTGTGATGCGAGTAAACAATCAAAACAGGACGAAGTCGGAAACGGAGTCCCCGATACGATAAGGGGGCCTATTCCAATGTAAATTAGTGGGAAATCGATGTTCTTTGCCTTCGACCTCAACCAAAATTTCTAAAGAGTGCAATGGCTCCAATCAATATCGAAAACATGAATATACTTTATTTCATCAGACCTTTGTTTTTAATGAACGTAACGTACATTGATCGTTTTCAATGATGCTTGATTATGAGTCATATTGATTCAGAGATACGTTTGATCCGCTTGGTTCTTATCGATCTAATGGAAACTATCGTAACGTGAACAATCTGTCACAATTCTATGATCTCCATTCTGATTGCAGAGTCTGACTCTGATCAAAAAACTGGGGACTCTCCTAAGGTTTCCATTAATTTAGCATTTGCTTCAGAGGAACGAAATATATTGATTGATCACTCTCTATTTTTATGTTCTACTATTCTAATTTGTTTTTTCAACTTTGTTTTAGAAAAAATCCTTTGATGACAAAAAGCTAGGCTCGAAATTGACTTCCTCCAATACTAAATTTCCAAAATATGATTTTCAAAATATTTTTCAATCATTGCCTGAACTATATATGCTTTTGGATTTGGATTTTTGTATCATTGATATCAGCGATGCGTATGCAAATGCGACGTTAATCAAAAGGGAAAATGTTGTCGGACAGAATCTTTTTGAAGTATTCCCTGACAATCCAGAGGATCAATCCGCGGATGGTGTCAAACAACTTCGTTCCTCGCTTAAGCAAGTGCTTAACTACAAACGCACGAGCACAATGGCATTACAAAAATATGATATAACAAAGCCGGATGGAAGTGGATTTGAAGTTCGATATTGGAGTCCTAGAAATTCACCAGTTTTTAATTCCAATGGAGATTTAGTCTGTATTGTACATACGGCAGAAGATGTTACGGATTTTGTATATTTAAAACAACAAAGAGTAGAACAGTCGGAACAAACAGATGAAATGACAGAGCGCATTTCAAAAATGGAATCCGAAGTGATTACCCGTGCAAAAGAAGTAATTGAAAAAAATGAAGCATTACTTAACAGCGAACAAAATTTATCTATCACACTCAGTTCTATCGGCGATGCTGTTCTTGCTACGGATGAACATGGAATCATCAATCGATTAAATCCTGTTGCAGAATCTCTTATCGGTTGGACAGCAAAAGAAGCGATCGGTAAAAACGTAAACGAAGTATTACAATTAGTGTATGCATCCTCTGGTTTACCCAAAAGCATTCCCATCTTCGAAGTCATCTCTAACGGAACTGTCAAAGGAAGTAGCCAAGATGGAATTTTAATCCACCGCTATGGAAGAAAAATAAATATTTCTGATACATGTTCACCCATTCGAAATAAAAACGGTGAAATCATTGGATCGATTTTAGTTTTTCGCGATATATCGGAAGAATTTGCTGCAAAAACATATCTGGAAAAGGCAAAAGAAAATGCAGAAATGGCAAACAAAGCAAAGGATTCTTTTCTCGCAACAATGAGCCATGAAATCCGTACACCACTTAGTGGGCTTATCGGTATGTTAGAGTTACTCTATCAAACTTCATTAAATGATGACCAAAAAAGTTTAGTGAATAATGCATTGGTTTCAGGCAACAGCTTACTACGTATCCTTAGCGATATTCTTGATCTTTCAAAAATAGAAGAGGGAAAATTAGAATTATCACTTCAACCAACATCAATTAGTCGACTACTCTCCGAAGTAGCGACAACCTATTTACAAATCGCAAGTTCAAAAGGATTGACATTAAGTTATGCTGTGGATGAAAAAATTACATCTGCGCATATATTGGATTCTTTACGTTTGTCTCAGATTATCAATAATTTTGTAAGCAATGGTATTAAATTTACATCGAAAGGAAGTATTCATATTTCAGCGAACTTAATTAAAAATATTGATACATTACAACAAATCCAATTTTCCGTCACTGATACAGGAATAGGCCTCAGCAAAACTGATCAATCAAAATTATTCCAGTCTTATACGCAGGCCACAGCTGACACTGCTCGATTGTACGGTGGCACTGGACTTGGACTTGCTATCTGTATGAGATTGTCTGAACTGATGGACGGAAACATAACGATTGATAGTTTACCAGGTTCTGGGTCTACATTTAGTATTACATTGTCGCTTCCCACAACGGAAATGGATACCAAAAACGAGAATTCAAAGGAAAATGCCCCAAAAACAATTGAACCAATTTTTTTTACAGAATTTGATCCTCCTCGAATATTAGCTGTTGATGACAATTCAGTCAATTTAGAAATTATTTTACGCCAATTGAAAGTTTTTGGTCTGGAAGTCGATGGAGCTGATGATGGGGAAAAGGCTTTGCAGTTGTGGTTAAACAATAAATACGATCTCATCATAACCGATTGCCATATGCCCATAAAAGATGGTTATACATTAACCAAAGAGATCCGAAATATAGAAAAATCAAAATTTGAAAAACGAATACCGATTATCGGTTACACTGCCAATGCTTTGGTGGAAGAAAGAGAGTATTGTTTGTCCATAGGAATGGATGAGCTTTTGATCAAACCAGCTCGATTGTCAAATCTAAGAGAAACTCTTGTTAAATGGTTGCCAAATCAAATTCAATCGATTGACCAATAGTATTTGGAAATCTACTGCATTTTAAATATCTCCATTTTGACTTAAGAGATTAAAAAGTTCCTGCACGGAATTTTGTAAGGTCACTTGGAACATCTACCTTTTCCTTTCGTCTATCAACCCTGCACCAGGGATTGAAGTGGAAATCCTTTTCACATAAGTGAAAAGATTGGAGCGGAAAGCCCGGTCGCTTACAGAACAGAATCAACATAAACCTAACGATTGCGAGGTGCCCACTTACACAACTACCAAAAGCCAATTCCCATCACTAAAAGCACAAGACCAATCACCAGTACAAAAAACCCATCGGTAACATATTCTTCTAAGTGATCCCACATAAACGTGAGCTCATTTTGTGAAACTCGCATCATCCGAACGGGAACGGAGTCCCCGATACGATAAGGGGGCCTATTCCAATGTAAATTAGTGGGAAATCGATGTTCTTTGCCATCGACCTCAACCAAAATTTCAAAAGAGAGCAAAGGCACTTGGTAACGATCTCGTCCCCTGGAAACAAACGACACAACTCTGCCTGTTAGTGGTATACCAAAAATTCGAAAGAGAATCCATTTTCGGACTGTGTTCATGGCCAAGAGTAACAAGAAAATGGCGAGTATAACAAAGAGGCGTGCAATCCAATATTTTGGCTCTTTCATTGTAATTTTCTTAGACGAAGATTTTCATCGAAAGTTTCAATCATCTAAAGGACAAGTAGTGAGTGAAGTTGCCTATGAAAGCCATTTAACTCTGTATCTGCGACTTTCGATAATCCACTGCTAGGCTCAAAATAAATCTTGCCTTTTACTAACATTTGTTCCTTATTTGAGAATATTTATATGGATGATTCGAGGGGTAGCACTACTGAATCTGGGAAAGCATTTGCTAGATCTTTAAGGTGAGTATCGGAGACTTAGTTTTTTTTTGCCAGCACATTTCCGGATACTCGCTCCAATCTTAAATGTGATTTGCCAATCGTTGTGATTGTTTTGAGAGTCCATCCACATTTTCACGCAAGTGGGAGGTATTGGATGCAAGCGACGAAGCAGATTGTTCAATCGATACAAGCGCTCTCGACATTTCTTGTGTACCCGTTTTTTGTTCTGATGCCAAAACTTCCAATTGTTTGGAAAGTGAAAACAATTCTTGGAATGAATTTAAAAAAGATTTATGAATGGATGTTTGTTTTTCTACTCGAATTTTTAAATCAGAAAGGTTTGAAACGAGGATACCAAAACTTTTATCCTGGATTCCCATTTTTTCTTTCGTTTCATAAGCGGCCGTATTTCCGCTCACAATTTGTTTAGCAGCTTGTGTAATGATTTTTGATATTAGTGATGCATTTTCCTGTGCACTGTCAGCAAGTTTAGCGACTTCTTGAGCTACTACAGCAAAACCTCTTCCATGTTCACCAGCGCGAGCTGCTTCAATAGAAGCATTTAATGCAAGTAAGTTGGTTCGATCAGCTATGTCTCGTAAAATTTGGTTCACTTCTTCCACTTTTTGAAAACTTTCTTTAATTTCTTCAAAATTGGAGCTAACTGAATCCATAGCTGTCGTTACTTGAACACTATATTGTTTTGATTCATCAGTGGTTTGTGCCAAATTGATCGTTGAACTGTATACTTCGGACAAAATTTTATCCATCACGGAACTTTCTTGGTTTAAATCATCTATTCTCGTAAACTGTGATTTCACAAAATCGCTAGCACTGTCCATTGAAGCTGCAAGTTCTTCCATAGACGCACTGATCTCCTCGACACTAGAAACTTGTGTTTGGATTTCAGTGTTCAATGAATCCATAAATTTTAACATTTCTTGGACACTTTGATTCAACGTTTCCGCTTCTTGTTGGATGTTTTGCTTTGTTTGGTTTGCGGATTCAGATTTTAGTCTTGCTTCTTCGGCAGATTTTGTTGCTTCAATACTAGAATTCGACATAAATTTTACGACGGCACTCATCATATGCACACCACAAATCAAAGCAATTGTATTAATCCCAATGAATGGAATCCCAAATTGATTTGCAGCAGTCGCAATAAATTTAATTTCAGCACCACCCTTTACTCCTAAAAATACATATAGAAGTAAACTTGAAATTGCAATGTATCCAACTGTCATAGTCAAACGATATGACAAAAGAAAACCTGAGTAAATAACGACAAATAGTAGAACCAACATTACAAATGGTAATGTTGCAATCGAAACCTTTTCTGCAGGAGTTTTGGACATAATGACAACAATGGCGAAAACACTCGAATAAATGATGATATCGAGTATGATGGAGACGTATGCAAATTTTAAAAAGAATTTTTGTTTTTTATAAAGCCAAAAGGTATAAACACCATATGACAAAACTATTAATTCTAGAAATGATAAAATAAGGCTCATCGTTTTTTCGGTAGTTGGAATCGCCACCATAAAGAAAATATTGATAGATAACATAACAATTGCAAAGGAAATACGAATCGTGTTCGCTATCATACTTCCCTTTTCTAAGTAGTTTCCAGAAACTGATGTCATAAGGCAAAATCCCCATATTGATAGACGATATTTTTTTAAAATATCGACATAGGTTATTTTTATCCTACAATTCGGCAAAGAATCGTCAAAACGAATTCCTTTCTTTTGATGGAAATCCGTGAAGAGAGAAAATAAAATAAACAGAGTTAATTACGGAGGATGAATCACTTTAAGAACATGAGTTGACATTGAAACGAATGAGTTAATCATTTTCAAAGCCAATTAAAATCTTATGCCGATAGCCAATTGTTACATTAATGATTTGACAATTACAAACAAACAACTGGAGACGCTTACCAAAGAGTGGGCTGAAACAATTGAAGTTGATTTAAAAGACATTTGCCTTTCCATTATAGATGTTTCTCAACAGGCAGGTCAAAACTATAAAGTAATGGTAATTCTTTTTTTACCTTCTCTTTGGGATAAATCAAACATTGAAAGAATACAGCTCAGCTTAGATACGTTATTGAAAAAACATTTTAAATTAGGAGTATCAGACGTTTTCATTATTACAAATATTGTTCAATCAGGAAATGTAACTGAAAATGGAAACATAGTGAAATGGGAATAAAATCTAGTCACGTTTGAGTTAGACTGTTTTCCAATCTTGCGCAATCTGTCCTGAATTTTGGAATTGATTTTGGAAAAAAGAATCAGATTCTTAATTATACCTTTCAAAGATTGAAATACATATGAAGATCCAGAGTTTTTTTCCATCCAAGTTACTCTCCCCTTATGTTCAAAAATACTTAATTATCAAAACAGAAGAAGGTATCGAGAACCAAATTCTACCAGCTCCTCATCTTGTATTATCATTCCAACTTTCAGGAAGCTTACATTCGATTGAGTCTGAGTACTCGTATGATTTACCGAGAATGGGAATTGCTGGGTTTAGAAAATCCGCAAGAACAATCATATATCCTAAAAAATCCTCGGCGTTGCTTGTTCTTTTGACAGAAATTGGAGCTGCTAATTTTTTTTTGGAACCTATCTCCGACTTCATTGGCAAAACTTTAAGTTTAGAACTCTTAATTCCTAATCAATCATTAAGGGAGATAGAAGAAAAACTTTTTGATTCCACATCTGACTTGATTAGAATTCATCTCATTGAGAATTTTTTAATTCAAAAATTCCATCGGAACAACAATGAAACATTATTCAAATCTGTTGCGCATTCATTCGGCCATTTCTTCCTATTCGAATCAAATGAACCTCACGGAGATTGCACACAATAATGGTTTTTTTGATCAATCCCATTTCAACAAAGAATTGAAACTTTTTACGGGAAAATCGCCTAAAACTTTTTTCGAACGAAAACAAATTTGGTAAGAATGTTTCTTTTCTGATTTTTTACAATTTTTCTCACCTGAGAACGTGTATCTTATTCTTTATGTAAGCTATTAAAAGCGCAAATAATAAAGAGGATACCATGAACCAAATTCTGATTGATCGATTCCAATTACCGAAAGAAGCAAAGGAAGTTTTTTTAAAACGAGTAAAAATCAACCGTGAATATATAAAAACCATTCCTGGCTTTTTAGGTGATGAGGTTTTCCTTTGTGAAAAAAATAATAACATCCTGGTTGTGACGGTAGCGAAATGGAAAGATCAAGTCAGCTTACAAAATGCCAAGGCACTCGTCTTTTCAGAGTATCAAAAACAAAATTTTGATATGATGGAGATTTGTAATTTCAAAACATTTAAATTAATCTTGTAAAAATCGTTAGAAGTTCATAAGTTGTTGAATGTAAATTAGATCGAATGAAAATAATAGAATTCACTCCTAAAAATCAAGATAGTCTTTCTTCGGCAATTGAACTTCTGGCATCTATTCCTCTTGCTAATGGTGTTCTAGAATATCATGTCCATCTTCAAGATCTTACTCAGGTTTCAGCCCAGACCCAAGTCTTCATCAATGAGCTGACTGACGTTGAAGGTGAATTTGTCATGGATGATGAGACTATCCTGTTTTTATCAGCCATCGAGCACAAAGAATTAATTGATTCAATAGAAAGATTTGTAAAAAAAACAATCGAATTCAATCAATCCGTTGGTAGGCACAAAATACCTTATACAGATCCAGAAAGACCTTTTGCTTTTAGCGCATCGCATGCCTTGGCTTTATATGATAAAAAATTTATCATATTATTTATTCGTTATTTGCAAACCTTGAATTTGGATTTTGAAGTTTATACCTTTGGTGCTATTGAAAGTATTTTTAGAAAATTTGGTATTTGTGACGAAACCCTTGAACTAGCTTCGGCCCGGATTTTAAGTTGCGCTGGACAGCATGGGCTTGAGCAAATCGTACCATTATTCAAAGAGAAAAAAGAAACTGATGAATACCAAAAACTTCTATTGAAGTTGAAAGTAAATGATTCTGACTTTCCATTGAAAGAAGATTTCTTAACGTATTTTTTTGAAGAAATGAATTCCTAACGATGGTCTGCTTATCTGTTTACTTACGAGTAAAAAAGAATTTAAAGCAGAAAATTGAAAGTCTATTTTATATAAAACATTTTTACGAATCGAAAGTATATTGTTAATTAGTTTTCTGAAATTGTGAAGGGAACTCTCTAAGTTGTAAGATTGAATCATCTCTGATTGATCAAATCCATTGTAGTCAACATAGGCAATTCCAACCAGATAAGCACCTTACAAATAATTAAGTCGCTCAAGCTGATTTCGGGAACCTTTCCGTATTTCTAAGTTTTGAACTTACAAGGGAAAACAAGAATTGTTTCCTTTCTTGGGGAAAATGATGGAAATCACCAAAGGCACGTTAAAGTTAGAACCAAAAATACTTATGGTGAACGAAGATTTTGTTTCTGTAATCATTCAATTTTCAGCTAGCCGTGACAACGCACTGATGTCAATGGCAGGAGTTGACCTATTAAAAATTCAGAATGGACAGATCAAAGAAGTCTGGCTTTTTTCCGAAGACCAAGAAGCTGAAAATACTTTTTGGGGGAAGTAAAGAATACTAATTCACGAAAGGAATCAAGAAGACAAAATGAGTTAGGTGGCACTTTAAAATTTGGTATCAGATTCGCAAGATACCAAATGTGTCACTTGGCCTCGTAGATTGGGGAAGAGGCAGTATTCTCAAACATACTAGAAATAAAACTAACTCCCATCAAGAAAAACCAGTAGCAAATAAAATTGCATTCGATCGATTTTTGTGCTAAGATCCTTTCCATTGGCAAAGGACATCTCTTCATGAATCAATCTCTCATTTTAATTTCGGCACTCCCACTCCTTGGAATCCTCCTCTATTTTGAAAAAAAAGAATCGATAAAAGGAATGTTAGGTGTAAAACCAATTTTATCTTCACTTTTTGTCATCACAGCGTTTCTCCAAATCAATCAATATTCAAGTTACCAGTATCTCATCCTTGTTGGGTTGGTTCTTAGTTTTATTGGTGATATATGTCTGATTTTTTTCTTTCATAAAAAAGTTTTCACAGCAGGTCTTGGTGCTTTTCTCGCAGGTCATGTGATGTATACGATTGCTTTTTCTCGATTAGGAGAGGTGGGTTCAGTCATGATCACAGTGGGAACAGTTTTTTTGCTGACAAGTGTCGTGATTTATATGCGACTCCAGGCAAATCTTGGGAATATGCGTGCACCTGTTTTAGCCTATATCAGTATTATCACAGTGATGGTGATTGGAGCTGCTTCTTTTTGGGACCACACCACAATCAACATCAATTGCCGCAATTTTGTGTTAACCGGTGCTCTGCTTTTTTACATCTCTGATATATTTGTAGCAAGGCACCGATTCGTCCAAAAAGAATTCCTGAATCGAGCGATTGGACTACCTATGTACTACTCAGCACAATTTTTGATCGCATTATCAACTGGTCTAATTTAAAAGATTTAATGAATATGTATGAGTGATACTAAAACAACTAACAATAACTCTATGAGAATAGAATACTGGAGACAGTCCTTTGAAAATAATCTCTTCTTCTCTCATCATGACCCTCATATTTTTCGCTACTTTACGCGTGCATTCGGAGAATCAAAATTTGAACCCCTTAAATGACTGTTTTTCCGAGAACAATCTTTTCATCGTTCCCAATAAAGTCCTTCGACTTTAGTTTGTATATCTAGAAAAAACTACATTTTATGAAAATGCTTCCAAAACTAGAAAATCTCCAATCTACCACTATGTCCCACAAAATGTCTGATAGTTGGCATCTCCACCCATCGGGACTTCATCTCCATAATCATAACCAATTTCCCGTTTGTAAGGAGACAAACTCCTTTCAATGAATTGATCCACAACACTCGTATTTCCTTGGTGAACGTTAGCAAGGGCCATTTCCACTAAGTGATTTCTAGGTACAAAGCTTGGATTTGTTTTTTGCATCAGTGAGATCGCATCTTCGTCTCGGATCCCCTGCTTCGTTTTCTCTTCCTTCCAAAGTTTCACCCAATCTTTCCATCGAATATCGTTATAAATTGTATCCTTAGGAGAGTAAACGCCTTCCAAAACAAGAAATGTATTGGTAAAATCAGCTTCGGTATCTTGCATCCACTGGTAAAGGCTTTGGAGTAATAGCAAATCTTTTTCTGTTAGGTTAGGGAATCCAATTTTTTCACCTAACATTCGTATGTAACTTTCATGAAACCAAGATTCCAATTCATTCAGTTTTGTTTTTGCCAGTGCAATCGCGGTTTCTTGATTTGGATCTAAGAGAGGGAGAAGCGAATTTGTCAAACATGCTAAGTTCCATTGGGCAATCCCCACTTGATTGGAAAATGCATAACGACCATTCACATCGATGGAGCTAAACACACGTTTTGCGGAAAATCCATTCATAAAGGCACAAGGACCATAATCGATTGTCTCTCCAGCAATACTCATATTGTCTGTATTCATCACACCATGGATGAAGCCAACCCTCATCCAATTGGTAATGAGTGAGACTTGGCGCCTCATCACAAACTCTAAAAATGCAAGCGCAGGATTCTCTGTGTTTAAAACATCAGGGGCATGCCTCCTCGCAGTGTATAAAAATAATGCTTCCAATTCTTCTAAGGATAGAGCTTGGTAGGCATATTCAAATGTACCCACTCGAATATGGCTTTTCGCCACTCGAGTCAAAACGGCTCCTTCTTGGGGATCCTCTCTTAAAACAGCCTCCCCAGTTTTCACAACCGCCAAACTTCGAGTTGTTGGAATCCGCAAACCTGCCATCGCTTCACTCATGATGTACTCTCGCACCATCGCACTGATAGTCGCACGTCCATCACCATTTCTAGAATACTTGGTCCTACCTGATCCTTTCCATTGGAAATCGAATCTTTCTCCATTTTTGTTTTTGAATTCTCCCATCACAATCGTTCGACCGTCACCTAACATCGTAAAATGTCCAAACTGATGGCCCGCATAGGCTTGGGCAAATGGTTCAATTCCTTCCGGCAGGATTGACCCGGAAAAAAAACGAGCGGTCGCTTCTTCCTGTTTTTTCCAATGCGAAAATTGAAACTCCAATGCCAATGCATCGTTCCAAAATAGAACTTCCGGAGAAGTTACTGGTGTGGGTTTGGTAACTTGGAAAAAAGAATTGGGTAAGGATGTATAAGTTGCTTCCACTAATGGAAATGATGGAAAGGAAAGGGATGGCATACTTGTTAGACCTGTCTTGGCATTCGATTTTGAGTTCAATTTTAGTAAGAGGTTCGATCGATCTCTTTTATTTCATAATCTTTTTTCAATTTGTTTGGTGGGCGCCCATCTCCGGCTATCCGCTCCAATCTTTGCTTACGCAAAGGATTTCCGCTTCTATCCGGGGCGCGGGGAGTTCAATTTTATAGAACTGGAATGGTTTCAGTTTCAAGATCGGAAGATGAGAGATGGTCTATTGAGTTGTGCTTTCTTTTCCAAATCACTCCATCGACGATATAATGATGGAATGTCAGTGACATGGTAAGTACCACTGACATTGGTATCAATTGTGTTTTAAACAATTCATCCAGTGTACCACCTAGTTCTGGTAGTAAATAATAGATAGGCAAAGCGAGTGCGATTGTAAACAGAAAGTAAAGAATTGTATACCCATATCCCCGTTGCGATAACCAGGATAGAACTTTTGCCTTCGGATCAACTCCCGAACCAAATCGATTGCGGTTATATACCCAAACATAAACAATGTATTGGACATTGTGCCAAACATTGACAAGTAACCATCCAGAACACAACTCTTCTATTAAAATATAACCGACAAAAAAAACAAAAAAATGGGATAACATGAATAATGTATGAGCAATGGCAAATTCACCTCGCCAAAATGCAGTGATACGAGTCATAACCCAAATAAAGCAAAGGATCATCGTGACCACACCCGCAGCTTGTACAATCAAATCAGGAACAGGGGGAAGCCAGAACTCTTGGAAAAGAAATTCATCAGGCCTTTGGGAACACCGATGAAGAAAACCCCAGATAGGAACAGACCATAATGTCAATTCAGATAATATTTCCGAATCCCAAAGGAGACCACCCGCTTTACGCCTGTAAGATTGAGTGATCCCCCAACTTTGACGCACTGTGTGATACAATTGACCCATGAAATAGAGAAGTAAAATTCCTTTCATGCCCCAGTTTGCACCTACCGCCATAAGGAAAAGAAACACAATTGGTGGCACAATCCATACCAATGCCCAAAACTTGTTTCGATCATCTCGATGGAAGAGTAACCTCGTATACGTAGACCATAAGTGTTCATACCCAAAAAGCCAACCATGCACTGTTAACATTGGGATAAAGAGTAAAGGCCAAAACACAGTGACCCCAGCCATCATACTGGCGAGGAACGTAATCCCAATGATAAAGGTAAAATCGAATCGGGAAATTTTAGGTAAAACTAAATCCATAACAAATAGGATGGACCATGCCTAATAGAATTTAGGTCACAACACCCGGTGGTAGTTTAGATCTTGGAGGTTCTGTACAAACATTTTTTTCACCATCACTTTTACACTCATGATGTTTTTGACATTCATCGGAAGATTTACACTCTTCTCCAGCTTTCTTTTTGTTTGGATCATTGGGAAGATAGGTTTCACTTTTCATTTTTGCTTCTGGTCCCGCATAAGTCACACCGGTTAGCAAAACCAAGGCAATTAAGAATATGATTTTTGTTAGGTTTTGATTCATCTGAGAATCCTCCAAATTGGTACCAAGCGATTCAATCGGTTTGCATTCGCTTATGTCTGATCAATAAAATCTGTTTTCAAGTGTAAACCAAAAACCGAGGATTGGCAATTCATTTCGCTCATAGGACATGTCCCAATAAATAAATGAATTTCTTAGGAGAAAATAGGTTTCTGATCTGTTATTCATAGTCGAAAGGAAAGAAGGGTATGAATCCATTGAATCGATTCCCAATCAGTCAGTCACATAAAAGTTCTTTTTCTTCTGTGTTCGTTTGTTTGGTTATGGTTTTGTTTTTCTCGTGTTCCCTTGTAGGAGTGGATGTCGATGGTAAAACAAACTCAGAGAACACTTCACTCATCTCTGCCGGTTTATTATTGCAAACACTTTCCCAACAAAGTACTTACAATACACCTCCCACTGTTCGATCAATGACAACCTATTCTGTTTCCAAAACGACTCATGTGTATGCACAAGCACTGAGTCATTCCAATTGGGGATCTGCAACAACTAACATCGTCAACTTAAGTTTAGATTTATATTTACCTGAGAATGCACCAAGGAACCGTCCTGCCATGATCCTCATCCATGGTGGTGGGTTCTCTACTGGATCGAAAGATGATACAAACATCGTATCGATGGCAAATTATTTTACAAGTCGTGGTTGGGTTTGTATCTCGATCAACTACAGACTGATTTCAGCTTATGGCACACTCTCAACAGCCTGGGGAACGTATGTATTAAATAATGCGGCACTTACTCCTGCAGAAAGACAACAAAGTTATGCGATGTATCCTGCGGCAAGAGATGCAAAAGCAGCTCTTCGTTGGTTGTATGCCAATGCATCTACTTATGGTATTAACACAAATTACATGACAGCACTCGGAGGATCAGCTGGATCCTTTTTAGCCAATATGCTTGGGATCACAAATGTAAATGATTTCCGAGATGAAACCTTGACTCTTGTGGATACCACTCTTTTAAGTACCAATCTCAATGCAGGATCAACCATTCATACTGTCATCGACCACTGGGGTGGAATCACACATATGACATACTTACAAACAATTACAGGCCAGTCCAGATTTGATGCCAATGACCCACCCATTAGTATTGTCCATGGCACACTTGATGCCGATGTTCCCTTTTCACAAGCGGAGGCACTCCGAGATGCCTACATTGCCACAGGAGCATCCTATGAATTTAATCCTCTTGTGGGAGAAGGTCATAGTGCATGGTCCGCTACGATTAATGGTAAATCTTTATCGGAAAATGCTTTTCAATTCATAGTCACAAAACAAACTTTAACCGTAAACTAATCCTCGGTTCTCTTTGGGTTAAAGTTTTATTTCATCTAACGATTTCAATTTTTAAATGACAACATAACAATCATTCAACATGGAACTCACCTACTTTAGCCTTAGTATCACAACCTCCCTACTCCTTTTTTCCCTATCTTTGATCCACATCTATTGGGGTTTAGGAGGGTTATGGCCAGGGAAAAACAAACAAGAATTAATTGATTTAGTCTTTGGAAAAGGAAATCAGTTCCCGTCGGCCTTCAGTTGTTTTTTTGTCGCTGTGTTTTTGATTCTCTTTTCCATTTTGCCCATTGTTTGGATCTATCGAGTCCCTTTTTTGATACATCCTCAAATGACAAATGGTATACGCTATATAATGTATTTTGTCGCTATTGTTTTTACGTTACGAGGTGTCCTTGGATACCTTCCTTTTGTCACCAAACATTGGAAACCGATCTTTGTGTATTATACAAAGCGGATTTATAACCCACTCTGTCTCTTTCTGGGTTTGGTTTTTTGGGGAATGGCCTTCTTTACGTAACAATTTTCAAAATTCAAAACTTAAATTGATGGCAATTGGCTCATAAGTCAAACAATTGTTTCACGCCTTTGCCTATCTAAATTTTCCCAAACCACCTCCATTCTCAGGCAAATTGTACTTCCAAACCCAACCTAACCTATTAGAAAAAGGCGAATGAGAAAGGTTATCTTTGGGATCAATGCCTCAGCAGATGGATTTTTTGGTCATGCCGATATGAATGCGGATGAAGCATTGCACGAATATTTCATGCAAATTTTACAAAATTCGAGTGAAATCCTTTATGGCCGAACCACGTACGAACTCATGGTTCCTTTTTGGCCTGAAGTTGCGAAAAACCAATCCATGTCGCAACTTAGCAATGAGTTTGCGAAGGTCTTCACTTCTCTGGAAAAAATCTTATTTTCCCAAACCATAGCAAAAGTAGATGATCCCAATACAACTCTTGCCACAAGGCCTTTGGAAGAGGAAGTGGCTCATCTCAAAAAACAACCAGGAAAGGATATTTGTATTGGAAGTTTAAGTCTTGCCTCACAACTTTCAAACTTCGGTTTGATTGATGAATATAGGATTGTGATCCATCCTGTAATCGTTGGAAAAGGCCCGCGACTCTTTTCGAATCATACCTTAGATAAAACACTTCGATTGGATTTGGTGAGTTCCAAAACCTTCCCTTCTGGTAACACCGCTCTCCATTACCAAACACGCAGAGAGATATAACATTGGAACCAACGAAAGAACACCATGATAAAATGGCTAAGATGACTTTTGCAAAAGTGTATCCACTATATGTAACCAAGATACAAAATAAGGGAAGGACTGTAGAAGAATTAAACCAAGTGATCAAATGGCTCACTTCCTTTGATGAAAAGAAAATCAAAGAAATGATAAAAGAGAATGTGACATTTGAAACTTTTTTCGCCAAAGCAAAATTAAATGAACATGCATCTCTCATAAAAGGAATGATTTGTGGTTATCGTATCGAAGACATTGAAAACCCATTGACTCGAAAGGTTCGTTATTTGGATAAATTAGTCGATGAACTTGCGAAAGGCAAATCATTAGAAAAAATTTTAAGATCACCTTAACAATCAACACAAGAGAAATCAAATGAAACCAAACAATTCAATCCTATCTTTCCTATTATTCATCATCATTCCCTTTTCCTTATTCGGCGAATCAAAACTATTTATGATGTATGGAATCAAACTTGGCCAAAAACGAAGTTTAGTTACAGAAATTTATGGAAAACCATTTAAATCTCACACATTTGAAGATGGTTACAGCTACGATGCATTCAAATTAGATGAACATATTTTGGTCGTAGAATCTGAAAATAAAAGGCCAGATTTAGTTTGGGCCATCCAAATCCAAGGGAACAAAAATCCAAAACATTTCGGATTGAACGATATCAATTTAGGTGATGAGGTCCAAAAAGTGATTTCTACCTTTGGAAAACCAGATGAAATTCGTAGTGCTTATGATGAACAAACAAAGGAAGAATTAAAACAAATTCAATATTACTCCTACGATACTTCCAGGAATTTTAGTATCGAAGTTCAGAATCAAAAAGTAACGAGTATTAAACTTTCTTTCAAAGGGACTGCCGTTGTATCAGATTCATTAGAGATTCCATCCACTTTTAAAATCTTACAAGGTAACGATTTATACCAAATATCACAATTACTCGATCAAAATTTTGTCTTAAAAGAAAAAGACAAAAAAGAGTATAAAATCGTTGGAAATCCAATTACTTTTTTAAGCTCAAAAAATGAAATCACGAATCGATTCTTCCATCAACCGAACTCTTTAGCTAACCTGAATCCCAAAGAGATCATAGAATCCCTCGATCTTAAAAATGAGAAACAATTCATTTTTGGAAAATACCTAAAGTTTAAATTGGGAGAGGAAACCATTCACTTATTTTTTTTGAAAAGTTACGAAGGTTGGACTCTAAAAGAAATGAATATTGAAAACTCTGTTGATACCCAAGAGTGAAATTTTTAGAAAATATTTTGGCAAATAAATAAAATTAACGATAGGCATAGGAATCATATGAAACAATTCACATACTCATTCATTCTATTCACTTTTTTAGTACCAAACCTTTTGTTTGGTGAGACAACCAAACAAAAAACGCTGAGTGATTACGAACCGATTTTAAGGAACGCAATCACTCAGTTCGAAACTGTTTTTAAATCTTCACCTAAAAAACATGATTTAGTAGAACAAAAAGTCAACTTTATGATGGGACAAGCCATTAAAGGTGAAATTACATTTTTGATTGATATGAATGCAAACCAAGATTTATCAGCAATGGGTTTTGTAGATTTTTACAATGAAAACAAAAAACCTGCCATTGTGATCGGAACTTATTTTTTAGATTTGTTTGATAAAAACCCAAGCATTTTTTATTCCGCATTGGTGCATGAATTCACTCATGCTTACGATTTTTTCAATAGTCAAAGGTATTTTCTTTTTTATAAAAACAATCGAATCGTAAAGGCATTATTTGAAGCAGATGCATACGCGATCGAATCTCTTTTCATTCAAAATTATTTAGTAACCCAAAAGATCAGGTTAACAAAATTTGAATCATTTTTGATCGATGATTTTGAAAAAACAGGAATGTCCAAAATCATTTTGATCAATCAAATTGCAAGTTTGCCTCTACTACATTCGTTTTTAGATATCCGCGATTCAAAGGATTCAATCGAAACAAAAGTAAATTCATTGAATCAAATCGGTCAAAATCTAATTGCAAAGTATGATTCCATTCCATCCTTAAAAGAACAAGAAATCAAAATGGAGATTCTAGCATTTTACTTCACTTACCGTGTTTTACTTGACCAATTGGTTTACGATATTGAACAAAAAGAATCGGAAGAGATCATCAATCCCGAAACATTTACTCTTGAAAAATATCCAAACCTATTACAAACACAAAAAGAGATTACGCAAAAGATAAAAATTTATGAAAAAGAATTTGAAGACTATATCATCAAAGAAAATCTAAGGATCCGAACGGAAATTTGATGGATCGATTTGATTAAGAAATGGATTGGTTCAAACAATTTGCAAAGGAAGGCGAATTGCGAATGTCTCGAATCACAAAGTAAACCATTATTATAAAAACACCAAATTCCATTGGACACCACCTGGATTGACAGACCCAATTAATGTGAGTTCACCATTCATTTGATTGATACTAAAATGTTTTAGTTGTCCATTACTATCTGCTAGATACGCAAACCTACCAGTTGGATCAATGATAAGAAAACGTAAGCTACTCCCAACAAATCCATTGATCGTTTGAAACAAGGAAATTTTTCCTGTATTAGGGTCGATCCGATAACATGAAATTGATTCGTGATTGATATTAACTGTATAATAAAAGAGACCATTTGGATGAATGGCAGAACCATTGATCCCCATAGAATGAGCGACCGAATCCACCAGACCCATGTTTCCAGTATTACGATCAAAACTTAAAATGGTCATGGAAGGATAGGAACCCACATACAAAAAATTGCCATTGGGATGAGTGGAAACATTTCCTGAACCATCATTTGCAAATGATGGACTCGTTCCTACCAATGTTAAACCTCCATCAATATAATTAATTCGATACGATACGAGTTCTGTTAGAGTTGGACTTAAATAAAAAATATAATTTCCGTCTCTGGAGATTTGAATTTGTGAATGCCCAATGGTCGTTGGAAACGAATTCAAAAAATTCAAAGTGCCATCTCCATTGATTGAATAGGTACGAATGGATTGAGAACCTTCTGCAGCGAGATACAAATACTTACCATCAGGAGTCACCAATAAATTTCGAGGATTGATCCCTGCGGGAAAATTTCCGTTTGCTGTTAATTCTCCAGTACTTTGGTTGATCGAAAACAAGGATATGTTTCCACTTTGGAAATCTCCTGTGTATAAAAATTTTCCAGCTGGGTCTGTTGTGATTCCATTCGGATCACTCATAGGAAGGAGAGCAGTTGTCAAATTCGCCGTCAGAACGCCAGTATCATCATCCATTGTTAAATGACCAACTCGATTCGCAAGATTCAATGTTGAATACACATACCCAGAATAAACGGTGATCTTACTTTCTGCCCGGGCCCGTCCATCACTAGAAGTTGCAATGATCGAAACTTTTCCATTTCCAATCCCTTGCACAAAGCCTGTGCCATCAACTGTGGCAACATTCGGATCGCTAGTTGACCATTGGAAACTAGAATTTATGTTTTGTCCAAAAGCAAAATATTGAGCGGATAATTGTAAAGAAGCCCCTTTTCGAATGCCGGCCTAACTCCGATTCAGTTCTATAAAGGAACTCTGATTGGCAAGTAATGCCAAAGTGAGGGGGTTATCAAGTGAATTATTTTCCTTTTCATAACATAACAAACGTTGGACAATTTGATTGAGCAAACAGGCATTGAAACTAAATAAACACAGAAAAAGAAAAAAGTATTTCAATATCATATCAAATTTAGCAAAGTAACGCTAATCCATCACTACCGTCAAACATACATAAAACGGATTTTGGCTGTCATTCTAAAATCCTAGGGAACAGTAAAAAAATTAGGTTACCCTAACGTAGAAATGGTCTTTTAGAGTTGCCTAAAACGTAAACAATTAGTAAAATACAATATAGTTTCAGAGATCTAGTTGTCCGCTGGTCTTGATCCAATCTTAATCCGAAGTACGAAATCTTATGAACCAAGATACACTCCTTCTCATTTTAAAGGAAAGATTTGAAAGCCATCCTAACCGACACAAAGGAATCAAATGGGATGCTGTGGAAGAGAAACTCAAAAAAAATCCAGATAAAATAAAGTCCCTTATCAAAATGGAAGAATCAGGTGGTGAGCCAGATGTCGTGCTCTTTGATAAAAAAAATAATAGTTTTACCTTCTATGATTGTTCTGCGGAATCACCAAGTGGACGAAGGAGTTTCTGTTATGACAAAGAAGCCCTCCAATCGAGAAAAGAACACAAACCCAAGAGTAGTGCCATCGAGTTTGCAAAAACGATGGGTACTAAAATCTTAAACGAAGAAGAGTATCGTTATCTACAAACGTTAGGTGAATTCGACAAAAAAACATCAAGTTGGATTGAGACACCAACCTCCATACGTAAATTAGGTGGAGCAATCTTTTGCGACTATCGATACGGGACAGTTTTTTTATATCATAATGGAGCCGAATCGTACTATGCCGTCCGCGGATTTCGATCTTCCCTTACGGTTTAATATTGTTTGATTTTGAAAAAATTTTATAAATCGAATTAAGCAGTTCTGACAAGATGATAGGTTTTTTCACACAATCGTCCATTCCGTTCTCTAAGTATTCTTGGATTTGAGAATCCATATTATTAGCCGTAAGGGCTATGATGGGAATGTTTTGGTAATCATCCTTTCGTTTTCGGATTCGAATGGTCGTTTCCAAACCATCTAACTCAGGCATTTGAATGTCCATTAATATCAAATCATATTTGATTGTTCCTTCGGAAAGCGAAGCATCCAAAAGTTGAATGGTTTCTTTTCCATTGGATGCAATTGTTACATTTACTTTTTCCTTCTCTAAAACTTTTCGAACAAATTTTTGATTGAGAAGATTGTCTTCAGCAACCAAAACATTTATGTTTTTTAAATTAAAGGTTTCTTGCGATTCAATTCTTTTGATACTTTGCTCTGGAATGGCAACCTGATGGAATGGAATTGTAAACTTAAAAGTAGATCCGATATTTAAAATACTTTCAACTTTTATCTCACCACCCATCAAATTGACTAATTGTTTTGAAATGTATAAACCAAGACCAGCGCCTTCAAAACGTTTGGTCCTAGCATCTTCCAATTGAACAAACCGGTCAAACAAACGTTTTATATTTTCCTCTGAAATTCCAATTCCCGTGTCATGAACACAAAATTCGATGAAATTTCTACTTGGGTCTAATTTGACAGCCAAAGTAATGATACCACTTGGTGTGAATTTGAGTGCATTGCTAATTAAATTATTTAGTACCTGTCTCAATCGATTTTCATCTACGAGAATATGTAAATTGGTATCTTCAATTGTAAAATCTAAATTTAACTTTAAGTTCTTATCGATCACATCAGATTGAAACAATAACTGAATGTCACGACAGAGTTTGTAAACATTTGTATCTGTAGGTAAAATTTCTAATTTATGATTTTCTAATTTAGATACATCCAAAATATCATTAATGATAGTGAGAAGCGATAAAACGGATTTTTTAGCATTGTCTAAATAATCTTTTTGTTCAATGTCAACATTCGTTTCTTCTAATAAAGTCAACATTCCGAGTACTCCATTCATGGGTGTTCGAATTTCATGGCTCATGTTGGCTAAAAATTCTGATTTGACTCTGTTTGCTTTTTCTAACTCAAACGTTCGTTTCTCTACGATTTCTTGGATACTTTTTTCTTTTCCAAGAATTATAAGCATCAGAATCCCGAGTAAACCTGTTAAAAAAGATGAAATGATAAGAATAAAACGGGAAGCATTCGTTAGGTTCTTTTCAAAATAGTCTTGTGTTGCTACGATCTTAAATGTAAATAAATGACTCCCAATTTTAGTTTGGTGAATATGGGAAAATTCTGAAAATATTCTTTCTTGTGAGGCAATGCAGTTTCGATTATAAACTTCGTCGGAATGTAGTGAATCACCTTCTAGAATCTGAACACATAAATTATTTTGATCACTACCAATTAAAGATTTTTTGATGATGGTACTGATTTTGATAATGGCTGTCGCAAACCCAATTTCCCCATCTTTTGTTTTGATTGGATAAAAAACCAAAAAACCTGTATTATCAGAATCATTTTGAATGAGTTTCACTTTTCCTGTGATCTCTAAATTGTTCGTTTCTATCGCTTTTGTTAATGCATTTCGCCTGACTGGATTTGAAAAAACATCATATCCAATTGCCGATTGATTTTCAATCAACGGATAAATGAAACGAATAAAAATATATTGATCCTTAGTTGGCGAAACTTTTATATCAGATTCTTCACTCGTATGAATTCCGATAGAATTTGGATAATCATTCTTCAATTTAGCTTCATACAAACTGCGTTTGGAATGAGGAATGTTTAGATTCCAAGAGAGTGCAGTCACACTTTCAGTTTCATCTAAGATTGATTTTGCATATGATTCAAATTCTTTTTTGCTCAAATTATTTTGTAAGGAAAGAAACGATCCTAAAGACTTTACAACTCTCAAATTTTCAAAAATTCGATTCTCAATTTCCGAAGAAATGATTTGTCCATCAGACTTGATTCGGTATTGAATGAATTCTTTTTCCCAATTTCGAGTCACAAAAAAAATGGTAATAGTCAAAGCAAATGTTCCGACGGTCGCAGAAGCAAATAGGATCAATCGCATTCCTGTTTCTTCCTTTAAAAACCATTTGTATGTCAAAATGATGATAGGTGTAAAAATAATGATTCCAATCGAATCACCTAACCACCAAGTAAACCAAGTTTGAAACAAAAAATCTCTATAAATGATTCCAAACACCAAAAGGGAAAAACTCCCGATGATGGAAGAAACAATGGCAGCAGCAGGACCAGCTAATACAAAAAAAGATAATAAATCCTTTACAGAAAAAATATTCAATTTTGAGTCAGAAAATCTTTTTAATAAATATCCACCAAACAAAGCGGAGATGGAGTTCCCAAACGAAATAAAAAGATTTTGTGGATTATTTATAATCGATTTGTACAAACTGAAGGTTGGATCTGAAAAATGTGTATTGGTAAAGTAAGCTGCTAAAAATAATGCAAACCATATACGATTACCAAAAATTAAAACAAATCCAAGTGCAATACCAGCAGGAGGCCAAACGGGAGTGCTGTATCCATCAATCGAAGAAAGATATAAGCTGAGCTTTCCCGAGATACAATAAACGACTAAAACAAATAAAAATGCACCTATTTTCCGGAAAAAATAATTCATCCTATCATCTAAAGAGTGCATACTCATATAAAGACGAGTAAAAAATTAAGAATCCAGACCAATTCAAATCCAAGGTTATAAAATTTTCATAAAATCCTTCTTTTTAGCGACATATGAATTAAAATGTAAAAAAAAAACAAGTTTCATTCACTTGATTGTTCAGCTAGTTGTTTTATTTTCTCTAAGATTTGTTTCCAATTTTCCATTGAATGATTTTGTTGAGATTCAGAAAGAAATCCAATTTGACTAATATGTAAAAAAACCCTCCCTTGTTTTTCATTTAACTTCATCACAATTTCCGAATAGTTTTTTGGCAAATCAGGAAGCATAAAAAAACTAGAAAAATAAGTATAACTAAATTCTTTTTGAATATCGAATTTGAGAATGATACCTTTGTCTTCATAATCTTTACCTTCCCATTGGCCTCGAAACCAAATTTCACTGCCTTTTTTCCATTCTGATGTTGTTTCTGTTCCGTATAAATATTCTTTGATCGAATCAGGTGAAACTAATACATTCCAAACTTGATCCAAGGATGATTCGATATTAATATTTAAGTCAATTTTGAGTTTATGGTTTAAGCCTTGATTTGAATTCATATGATTTAAGATTCATTATGACAGATGTAACAAGAATTGGATTGTAAAAATGCGTCAGGAACTGAAAATTTGATTCGTGGAACGAGAGAAAGGAATTCCGACTAAAGGTGTTTTACGTCAAAAAAAAACTCAAACCTTCACAAAACAAAATCGTTATTTTCCCAAAAAATCTCTTCAATTTTTTATAGAACATTATTGGAGTGTTGAATGGAACTTACCTACCAACGAAATGTTTGTCGCAGAAACACTTCCTTATCCTAGTGTACACTTAGTATTCGAAAATAGAAATTCTAAAGTGTACGGAGTACATCAGAAAAAATTTTCAATTTGTTTACAGGGAAAAGGATCAGTCTTCGGAGTCAAATTTAGACCGGGTGGATTTTTTCCATTTTACAAAAAAACAATTTCCAGTTTAACCAATCTGGCCATTCCCATCCAATCTTTAGCTCTTCCATCAAATATAGATATATTAAAAATAGAATCAAAAATTTGCCGAACTAATAATGTTAAGGACAGAATCATTATAATTGAAAATTGGTTTGATCAGATAAAACCCATTCGGGATTCCAAAATTGACACTATCAATCATATCATCGATGATATCAAATCTGATGTTTCCATCACAAAAGTAGATCAAATTTCGAAATTACATACAATCCAAATTCGCACCTTACAACGATTATTCCTTGAATATGTGGGCGTAAGTCCGAAATGGGTGATCTTACAATTTAGAATGCAGGAAATTTTGGAAAGATTGGAAAAAGAACAAATGATTCACTTTGCAGATTTTTCAAATGAATTTGGTTTTTTTGATCAGGCGCATTTCAATCGGATGTTTAAAAAATTTATAGGATTTACACCTGAAAAGTATTTAGAAAGCCTAAAATAACCCTGTAACAAACGTTCAGTTTCAACGTTCATTACAGAGTTTTCTATTTTAATGTTTTTGTGTTTCCATTCCGAATTGGTACCAGTTGATCTTTCTTGTAAAATGCATCACAAGTGCCAAGATAAGAAACAGGGTAATGGATCCTAGTAACAAAGCTTGGTCTTCTGAAGCCAAAATAATGTACAAAAAAGAATACAAAGATAGATAATACATCGCTGTAATGATCCCTTTTTTACGATTATTTAATACATGAATGGAATAGTAACCAATTAGAATTGTGACAGCAAGTGACGAGATCATGTATGCACCTAAATATCCAATATGTTCTGATAAAGACAAATTCAAAACATAAAAGATTATCATTGTACATCCGATGAGTATGTATTGGATTGGATGTAAAATAATTCCCCCGAAGACTTCCATCAAAAAGAACAGAGTAAAACTGGTAACGATGAAAAGTAATCCATACTTAATCGATCGCTCTAATTTCAAATAATGGTCCACTGGGATCAAAAGATTCACTCCAAAGGCGGAGTCATAAAGTGAGTTCACGATGGAATCATCAATTGAATGAATTACTTGCGGATAGGAACGTGAAAAATAGGAAGATTCCCAATTGGAACGGAATCCAGTATCAAAAATCTCCCGATCCACTGGTAACAAATTTCCATTAAATGAAGGATCTTTCCAATTAGACTCCATTTGCATTTTTGTTTTTTTACCAATGGGGATGATGGAAAAAGATTCCGAACCTTTTAAAGAAATATCCATATTAAAATTGGAGAATCCAATGTTCTCTTCTAATTGAATCGGAAGGTTCATACCAGATGGGAAAAAATTGGATTTGGTACCAGGTGAAAAATATTTTTCTTTTCCATTCCAAGTTAATTTCAAATCACCACCTAATCCTTTCAAGTCGGATACAGATACGATTAGCCTCACATCATCCCAATAAATATATGTGGTATCCGTTGGAAAATCAGTAGAACGTACTGGAGCAAATTTTCCTTTTGCATAGATTTTGTTGGTATAAAGAGGAATTTGATAAATCCCACGTTTTCTCTCTTCAGTCAACATCTCTACTTGGTATGATAATTCATCGGGTAAAAAATAGGCATACTCTGTTGTATAATCCCATTTTTCTTTTGAATGCGAATTCCCTGATTTAGGAATTCTAATATTATATGGAATCACAAGAAAGGGACCAATCAAAGTTTGGTTTCTACTCCATTTTTCGCCAACTTCAGCAACTGCTTCGATTCGAGACTGGCTTCTTTCTACGATGAGAGAACCAACCATCGAAAGTGGGATGATAAATAAAATGACCATCACACCGAGGATCAAAAGTCGTATGTTTACAGAAGATATTAATTTACTCATAAAAAACTCCTAACATCCAATGTAATTGGTATTGGTGAGTTTATTATGTTAGCAATGTGAGGATTGTGTGAGGATTAAGAATTTTGAAATAAAACTTTTACTTCAACTCCCTTAGGTTCCAAATTTCGAATGGTGAGCTCGGCTTGGTGAAGGTCTAATATTTCTTTCACGATGCTTAGACCAAGACCGGAACTTTTACGAAGACCAATAGGTCTTGGCAAAGAAAAAAACTTATCTGTTACCTTTGGCAAAGCATAATCTGGAATAGATTGACCTTGGTCAGAGATCACTAAATTGATTTGATGATTCAGAGTCGATACAAGTTCTACAGTAATGGTATCTTTGGGATTGGCAAACTCAATCGAATTCCGTAGAATATTTTCAATTGCCATACGGATGTAGTTTACATTTCCCTTCATTTGTATACGACCCATATCAAATCGTTTCATCACATGTAGCGATTTACGTTCGAATTCAATTTCAAATCGAGCCAACACTTCCTCAAGTAAGGATATCAGTTCAATCGTATCATCTAATTGAATTGAATTTTTCCCTTCCAACGAAGATAATTCCAATAATTGATCGATTAAATTTTGGATCCGTTTTGCTTCTGCATCAATGGTTTTTGTTAATCTTTCCATCTCTTTGGGATGTGTTTGGATTAGTTCGACAGATGCAAGAATCGAAGAGAGAGGACTTTTGATTTCGTGAGTCAGAGTTTGTACATACGACTCTACATATTTTTTCCCTTCCAGTTCCAAAACAAGTTGGTCTACCTCTTTTCCTAAATCATTTAATTCTTTGATTCCTAATTTTGGAAAAGGAATTTTATCTTTGTTTCTAAGGGAGGTTATATACTGAGACAATCGAAGAATAGGTCGAAAACTAATATAAGCAAGTAAACTAAAAACAATCGCAATCGCTGATGCAACCAACAAAGATATTCGCCAAAATTTATTTTTAGCTTCTTCAATAAATGGGATCACACCGATTTTAGGTTTAATGACAGTTAAAACACCGATGATTTCTTTTTCATATCGAATGGGAGAAGCAATGAACAAAGCTCCTTCCTTTTCTGTATCAAACATTTTGCTGGATCTGACACCATACTTACCTTTTAATGTAAGGTAAACATCGTTGTATTTTGAATAATCCAGACCTTCTCGAAATAATTCCGAATCAAAAATGACAAACCCTTTTTCATCAGTAATGTACATCTGAATGTCTGCATTTGTTTTTAGTAGCGAATAAATTTTGGCTTCAAAATTACGTTTACGAATATTCTGAAACGGTTTTCGAAACAACTCATTAACTAGTGATTTGAATTGGAATCTTTTTCTAGGGTTTTCTTTTAATTTTTCTTCGACGAGAGCAGAAAGCACATGAGAGGTATCGTTTAATGATTCTTCGATGGTCTCCATATACCGAGGCCGGATGGATTCTTCTGTTTTATCGATTAAATAATAAAAACCAACACTTAAGATAAAAAAAAACTGATAATGATTCGTAACCAAAGATTCATATTGTTTCCTTTAAGCCGTACCCCTGTCCTCTTCTCGTTTCAATAGGATCAAAATTTGGATCCATCTCTTTGAACCTTGCCCGAATGTTTTTGATCACAGTGTCAACAGCACGATCAAAACTATCCTCAGGTTCTGTCCAAACACTGTCCATAATTTCTTCACGAGTGAAGATACGGCCAGGCCATTTAAAAAATAATTCCATCGTTTTGTATTCGTAAGGTGATAAATTCAAATTTTTTCCATTATAATAAACGAGTTTTTTATCCAGGGAAATTCTTAATTTTTGGTTTGATTTTTGTTCCAAAACCAATGGATTTTGTGTACGACGTAATATAGCTCTGATCCTTGCCAAAAGTTCCCTTGGGCTGAATGGCTTGACGATGTAATCGTCTGCACCAATTTCCAATCCCAACACTTTATCGATTTCAGAACTACGTGCTGTCAAAAAAATCACAGGGATCGACGCAGCTTTGCGAATTGATTTTAATACTTCAAATCCACTTTGGTCAGGAAGTCCGATATCCAGGAGAATGAGAGAGATATCGTCAGCTAACATTTGTAAACCCTGTATGCCTGTTGGGGCAATGGACAAAGAAAACCCTTCTGCTTCTAATGCAATTTGGATTGTTTCTTGGATCCCGGGTTCATCTTCAATGAGTAAAATTTTGATCATTTGGGGAGGCGGTAGATCCTATCAAATTGGATCTGAACAAAATTCAGTGAATAAAAGTTAAAAAGAAAAGCAATCAGATAATTCCAAGTTGACTCTTTTTCAAATTATGATATTTCCATCGCCATGAAAAAAATTACAGTTTTATGGATACTCCTCTTATTGCCCTACTTCGTTTTTGCAAACGCAGAAACAAAATCCAAAGAGATGTGTGAATGCCTCAAAAAAGCCAAAACATCTCAAACAGAGTCAGACAAAAAAGAATGTTTGGATTTAAGAGAAAAACATGTGAAAGCCTTAAAAAAAGGTTCTAAACAACATGAAGGGTATGTCAAATCCTTATCAACATGCGAACAGGAATTAGCTGGTATTCCGCAAGTAGATCCAAATTTAACAACAGAAGAAAAAACAAAGGTAGTTTGTGATTGTATGAAGACTGCAAACAAACAAAATCGTATGGGTTGTTTCAAATTACAAAGTGATTATGCCAAAACCATCTCCGACTTGGAAGAGAAAAAGGCATTTAACATCAATTCTCAATCCTGCGGAGAATAAATTCTGTTAATGGAATTACTTTTTCTTTTGTCGAAACCACTGAACCAATTTTTTACTTGATACATATAAAAGTCCGGCGAACACAAAGATTGGGATCATCCAGACCAGTAAATAGGTAAATTCTAACAATAGGTTTGTAATCCCAACCAGTGCATTTCGGTATTCAGGAACAATGACTTTGTCAGAAGGCGCGGGAAGACTAAAACTCAGATTTAAAGTGGCCCATTTCACACGATCATTGATCTTCCAAATTTGAAATTCAGATTGATCCAATCCATCTTCGCTTGTGGAAATGGATTCTTCAATTGCTTCCCAATTTTTGGAATTACTTGTGGTTTGATTGTTTGCAAACGTCCTTCTTTTGACTCGAATTTTTTCACGAGTGGTTTTGATCTTTTCCCAAACCATACCTTCTGTATGATCGATGGTAGTGATAGTTTCACTTAACAAAGTACCATAGGTATCTAATTCCAACAATGCTTCAGAAAGTTTCTCTGCTCGAATTCGGAATCGAACATTCATCGTAGGTGAATCGGAATTGAGCGCCGAACTTGATTCAATGAATCCATATTTTGTGATAAACAATAACAAATCTTTTCTTGTTTTGATTAAGTCCAACGTTTGGTAACTCAATTCAATTTGAAATTCAAGGAGACGTTCTTGGTTATTTTGATTGGGAAAGAATACTGGCCCTAAGGCATTGTCTTTTGATTGTGTAACTTCCTCTACACGATCTTCCATAGCAGGAGCACTGGGAGCCATTTTTTTCTCACGGGAAGCCCCAGAGATCTTCATTTCATCATGTGCCACGGACACGGATTCCTCTTGGGATTCTTTACCACAACTTAGAAGAAAAATAGTTAATACGAGAAAGAGAAATTGGTTCATTTTTTTCACAACAAATCCTTGAAGTGGCATTCTAATTGGTATTAACAATTGGTAGTTCCTTCTTTCTCACTTCAGTTAGTCACAGAGAGTGGAATCCAAAATGATATGGGAACCAATCCAATGTAAAAGAAAAATGTGTTATGCTTTTTTAGTCAAAAACGATTGGCTTGAGACTTCAAAAGGAACTTTGATTTCGGCGATACCAATTCCACCGCTAATCGTTTCTACTAATTGGTTTTTAAAATAAATTTCTTCCACAACGAATGGATCCACTCCTTCGGAAGTGGGAGTAATGACTTCTAATACATCCCCTCTTTCAATTTTGTTTTTCACTTCAATCAAGATACGCTGATTTTCCTTTTGATAAGTTTTCACAAAACCTACATAATGATGTGTTTTCTGAAGGCTTGTCCCAAACTCATTGTTTTGGAAATTTTGTTCTTCTTCGGGAACTCGGTCTTCTAAACCTCGTGTCAAAAATCCTGAAAAGTATTTTCTGGATGAAAGTTTGTCCAACTCTTCCAACCATTTACGATCAAAATCTTTTCCTTCCTTGATTCCATCCAAGGTATGCCGATAACTTCTGGCAACCATTCCTACATAAAAATCATTTTTGGTTCGACCTTCCACTTTCAAAGAATCTACACCTGCATCACATAACTCTTGCAAGAATTCTATGGCCCGTAAATCCTTTGAGTTCATCAAAAATGTTCCTTCATCGTCAGAAATTAATTCCATAGGTTCATCATTTTGTTTGGGATTTGTGACATACACTTTATACAAATCACGACAAGCATTATTACAGGAACCTTGGTTTGCATCTCGATTCTTAAAATAATTGCTCATAAAACAGCGACCACTGTGTGCAATACAAATGGATCCATGTACAAACACTTCAATTTCCATATTTGGAACTTTATTTTTGATCTCTTGAATTTCGGGAATGGAGACTTCTCTAGATAAAATCACTCTCGTGGCACCATATTCTTTCCAAAATTCAACTGCAGCATAGTTCATTGTGTTTGTTTGTACAGATATATGAATGTTTAATTCCGGATGTGATTTTTTTGTGAGATGAATGAGTCCTGGATCTGCCATGATGAGGGCATCTGGTTTTAAAATTGCCATCTGGTCCAAATACTTTTGATAAGAACCTAATTTCGAATTGCGAGGGATGTTATTCACTGTAAAATAGATTTTTTTATTGAGTTTCCTTGCGATACGAACAGCTGTTTGTAAGTCTTCCATGGAAAATTCATTTTCTCTTGCACGGAGAGAATAACGAGGGACACCACAATAAACGGCATCAGCTCCATATAAATATGCGATGTTTAATTTTTCTAAATTCCCTGCAGGCAAAAGAAGTTCTGGAATGTTTCTAATCGGTTTCATCATCTCTATCCATTCCAAAAAGGGATCACCTGTGATAAAAGAAAAATACCATTGTCAATTTTTAGAGCGTTTCTAAAGAAAAAAAATAGAAAGACAAAAGAATGTTCGCACACAAACCTAAACTTCTATGTGGACTTATTTGATTTATTTATTGTTTCATATCCTTTCTGCAATGATTTGGGTGGGAGGGATGATTTTTTATGTCATCGTTGTGATGCCTGTGATTCGAAATCCCAAACTCCGTGACCAAAAACTAACCTTACTGCAGTTAACCGCTCTTCAGTTTCGAAAGATTTCCTATTATCTCTTTTTGATATTTTTGGTTTCTGGATTTGGAATTTTATACGCAAAAGGATATTTGATAGAAGGACATTTGGTTTCTTTTTTTACATCTAATATTGGTTATATGTTTCTAACAAAAATATTTTTGTTTTTAGTTTTATTTCTCTCCTCTCTCTACCACGATTTTGTTTCTGGTCCTAAAACATTCCTTTATTTGGATCAAGATTCTGTTCAATATGAACGGTATCGCAAACGATCCGGTTTTTTCGGTCGGTTCAATTTATTACTTTCCGTAAGCATCGCAATCCTTGGGATTTTGGTCTCCAGAGGGCACTCTCTCTTTTAATCCAAATTCCTCTTGACTCTAGAAGGGGTCGGTTTCGACTGAAATAAATGATTTCGAGTCGCAAATTCATTCTTATATTGATTCTAATTTCTGTATGGATTTTCCCCGATTTGTCCAACTCTTTGGAAGCATTCCATGGGATCATGCAACCGGCGTTTGGTGCAAGACAAGCAGGGATGGGAGGTGCATTCCAAGCTGTGGGAGGATCGGTGATGGATTTAGAATCCAATCCATCTCATTTAGGAAGAGTTAGAAACACCAAATGGGAATTAGGTTCTTCATTTCATTTTCCCCGAATTGAATATAGTGACGAATTCATCGATCCAAATCCGAATCAAACGTATCAAAACAAAATGGTGGAATACCCAAAGGCAGTATTACCTTACGTAGGCATCATCAAACCCATCACTGAAAATATTAGCATTGGGTTTGCTTTGTATGCGCAAGGAGGTGGTGGAGGTCATTTTAAGAATATCAAACGATTCACTCCCGATGGTCGTTCTTTGAACGAAACGTTTGGAACCAATGTCCCTGTGATGGGAGAGAGAAATTTTGCTGTGGAAGACTTAACCTTTCGATTTATGACCATGAAGTCTACGTTTGGTGTGGGAGTGAAACAAGGAAACTTTGCCTTTGGTTTTGGACTCGACTTAGTTTATGGTTTTATGCAATTGAAACGAACCTACCAAGATGAGACAAGAAGCCTAACGATCCCTGGTGGAATACGATACCAAAGTGATACCAGTTTTACAATTGGTGGAAAAATTGGGTTCTCCTATGATGTAACAGAAAACATACGAATTGCATATTCCTATACTTCACGAAATGTATTACCCTTAGATGGAACCATGTTTGTCGATACTTATCAACCAGAACGGATTTTTGGAACAAGGGTTTCGCGTTATATGATTTGGCCAGACAAACACATTGCCGGTATCTCGTATCACAATGACCGTTGGATTCTAGATTTGGATATCAAATACATCCCTTGGTCACAAAGTTTCAATTCGAGTAAATTTCGATTAGAAGATAGTTGGGTCAGAACTCCCATTGGTGTGGAAACGAATACTTTCCAATTCAACCTCAATTGGAAAAATCAAACCATCCTTGCAATCGGTGCTGAATACAAATGGAATGAAACATACAAAACACGTATGGGATACAGTTATGGAAAAAATGTCATTCCAGCAAGTGGAGTCAGCCCCATGTTAGGTGCAAGTATTGAACACCATTTGGCAATGGGTGGAACGATCACATGGGATAATACCTCTTTACATATTGCATGTGAATATGGATTTCCTAAAAAAACCTATGGCGGAAAAACTTCTGACTGGACGTTATCGCACTCAGTATTTTCTACTTCAGAAGTACAACCAATGCAATATTCTTATCAAAAAACAATGAGTGTGTTTAGTATTTATCTTGGAATGGAACAATATATTTAAAGGACCTTTTATGAAACATTTACGATTAGCCAAAATTGCAATTTTATTATGGATTCTCACAATCATAACGATTGGTTATTTTTTTTACTTTGGAAACACAAGTAAGTCTCTTGACACAAGGACCTCAATTCACCTAACGCCTGCTGAACGACAGTTAGTCCTTACAGAAATGAGGGCACTCCTGGAAGCGGTGAATGGAATGCTAAGTGGCCTTGGGGAAAAAGACTATGAAAAAGCCGCAAAAGCAGCTGATGCGGTTGGCATGGGACTTGTGGCAAGTTTAGAGCACCAAGAAAAAACAATTTTATTAAAACTTCCAGTGTCTTTTAAAAAACTAGGATTTGGCACCCATGAAAAATTTGATATCATTGCGGCTAAAATTCGAAAAAAAGAAGAAATCCATTCGATTTTAAAAGAGATGGATGACCTAACGAAAAATTGTGTTGCTTGCCATGCTGGTTATAAAATCGAATTGGACACAGAAAAAAAATAAGACATACTGAAATTTAAATATGCCAAAAATTTCTAGATACTTCATCAAATCGGGAATGATATTTCTGTTATTCGGTATCTGTATATATGCGATCGCTGAATTTCCTGGTTTCAAGGGTGATCTCCCTTTACTTCCTGTCTATTGGCATATGATTGCCCTCGGTTGGATCACACAAATCATCATGGGAGTATCACTTTGGATGTTTCCCAAAGGAAAAAATTCTCTTTCAAAACATGGATCCACTCTCGCCTGGGTTTCTTTTTATAGTTTGAATCTTGGGCTTTTGTTTCGATTTGTATCGGAACCATTTGTATCTGTTCACCGCGAACTGGCACTTGTTCCTTTTTTATGTTCTATCGTTTTACAAATTTTAGGTGTATTTTGTTTTATCTTAGAAATTTGGCCAAGACTCACACCAGTTCCAAGGAAATCCGTTTAATCGATGTTTCCTCTTCCATCAGTATGGTTACTTCGGATTTCATTAATTTATTTTTTGATGGGAACCATAATAGGCGCCTTACTCATGTTACAAAAAGTTTTTGTTTGGAAGGTGAGTTTTTGGTTTTTGCTTCCCATCCACTATTCCATGATGATCTGGGGATTTTTGATTCAATTCATCATGGGGACAGCGTATTGGATGTTTCCCAAACACCTATCCAACTTACCCAGAGGACCAAAATTCCAAGCATGGCTTGTGTTCTTTTGTTATAATTTTGGATTTGTATGTTTACTTTTCTCAATGATGATTCCATTCTCCTTTCATTTAGAAACTGTTGGAAAAATCCTAATGTGTTTGGCAATTGTGATCTTTATCAAATTGATTTGGGTTCGATCCATCTCCTACAATCCATAATTGGATTTTTATAGATTATGTTTGATAAATGGTTTATAATTCATGTCTTCTTGTAAGATATGATTGGTTAACCATAACCTTAAAAAACCAATCAAATCGCTAAAAAATTGATTCAATTCCAAATCATTGGATAACAATGTACCAGACGTTAGACGGTTTTTTAGTTCCAAAATTTTATCGGTAAAACGATCGTGTTGTTTTTTATGTGCTTCTAAATCCGGGTATTGGTTTAGCTCCATCACTCGTTCTTCGATCAAAAAATGACTTAAGGTGTAATCCTCTAATTCAGAAACAGCGTCCACAAGCGACTTTGATTTGGCCGATAAATGGTTTTGATTCTCCTCATAAATGGTTTCGATTTGGTTGATCAATCGAAACAGTTTTTTATGTTGTGAATCAATCTCAGAAATATTGGTTTCATACTTTACATCCCAATTTGCAATCATAACTACCTCTCACTTTCCATTTTTCCCTCACCACTTAGACCACAAGGTATAAATCCCTTAAACTCTGATTTCGGGTCTACCCTTAGATTGATAAATATCAACTCAAAGTCCGCACTTCCGCTTGATCCAGATCAATGTATTTAAACGAAGACTAGTATCCAATGGAACCAGATCCAAATATTGGGCGGTACCAAATGAAAAATCAATTCTCGAAAATCACAATGATTCTAATCCTTTCCTGTTTATTCGTCACTGCGACGAACTGTGGGAACGGTGATGATACAAATGCAGGAAAGGGCATCTCTGCTGTTGCAGATGATAAATCACAACAAGATGTACTGAAAATTGCCATCGGATCAAAAGACCATACCACACTCGTTGCGGCCGTCCAAGCGGCAGGCCTTGTCGATTCGCTCGCGAACCAAGGTCCATTTACTGTATTTGCACCAACCAATGATGCATTTGCAAAATTACCAGCCGGTACAGTGGACGATCTTTTGAAACCAAGCCAAAAAGATGCTCTAAAAGATATCCTCGAATACCATGTGGTTGTTGGTAATCTATCAGAGGCAATCCTCAAATCTGAGTTCACCGGGAAAGAAGATACACTCGGTATGGCAAATGGTGCTGATACTAAGGTCACCATCAAAAACGGAAAAACTATGATTAACGGTGCGACCATCATCGCTTCGATTCCAGCTGCAAATGGAATCATTCATGTTGTGGACACTGTATTACTTCCACCTAACAAAAATAAATAGCACTAATTATTAAGGAGTACGTAAAATGAATGAATTCAATCTGAATCAAGGATCCGTTCGATGGAAAATCGGAATGATGATAGGACTGTTATCGTTTCTAACAATCATCGCATGTGGAGGAGAAAAAACAGAAGAATCACCTGCATCTAACGCAGGTTCAAAGGGAATTGGCCCTGTTAAGTCAGTCACACTTGGAACTTTAGACCAAGCGATGGCAGACAGAGGGAAAAAACAATTCGAGGCAAAATGTGCTGCATGTCATAAATTTGAGGAAAAGGTCGTGGGACCTGCACTTCAAGATGTAACATTACGAAGAACTCCAGAATGGATCATGAACATGATCTTAAATCCGATTGAAATGACTCAAAAAGATCCAATTGGACAAGAGTTACTCGGTGAGCACCTAACACAAATGACATTTCAGAATGTGAAAGAGGAAGAAGCGAGAGAGATACTCGAATACTTCCGTAAAATGGATTTAAAATAGGTAACTATATGTTAAAAAAATCAAATTTAATCTTAGTTACACTTGGAATTACCCTTTTTACTTTTTTACCAAATTGTAAAAAGGGAGCCGCTACAGCTACTTTAGCTTCAGATGCGGCTTCCAGAGTGTATGTGGCTCCCGGTGAAAAGGATGAAGTGTATGCCTTTTTATCTGGTGGGTTTAGCGGTCAAATGTCTGTCTACGGAATCCCTTCCGCACGACTTTTCAAAATCATTCCAGTGTTCTCTGTTTTTCCAGAAAACGGATATGGATTTGATGAAGAAACCAAAGACATGTTAAAAACTACTCATGGATATGTTCCATGGGATGATAGCCATCACGTAGAAGCATCGATGACTGATGGAAAACAAGATGGACGTTGGATGTTTTTAAATGCAAACAACACACCTAGGCTTGCAAGAATTGACCTAAAATCGTTTGAAACAAAAGAGATTTTAGAAATTCCAAATACTTCTGGAAACCATGCGTCTCCTTTTGCGACTGAAAACACTGAATACTTGATGGCAGCCACAAGATTCTCAGTTCCTGTCCCACAAGCAAGTGTTCCAATCGATAGTTTTTCCAAAGGTGGGTTCAAAGGAACCGTCACAATGGTAAAAGTAGATAAAAACACAGGAAGGCTCTCTGTCGAATTGCAAGTGTTAGTTCCTGGTTTTAATTACGATTTATCACATTGTGGTAAAAAGAAATCTCATGACTGGTGTTTTTTTAGCAGTTATAACTCTGAACAAGCACACAAAATGTTGGAAGTGGGTGCATCTAAAAAGGACAAAGATTTTATCTTAGCATTTAACTGGGTCCGAGCTAAAGAATGTAAAGACCAAGGTAAGGCTTACAACTTCGGAGGAGATTATGTAAATAACTTCAAAGAGGAAAACAAACCAGCTGTCTCCACTAGGTTAAGTGGTGTCAAAATGTTAAATCCAAAGGATTGTCCAGGTATGATGTATTACATGCCGACACCAAAAAGTCCACATGGAACCGACGTTGACTCAACTGGTGAATACATCGTTGGTGGAGGAAAGTTAGCATCTGTGATTCCAGTTCACTCATTTAGTAAAATGATGGAAGTGAAGGATAAAAAAGAGCACCACTCTACCGAAATCGAAGGCATTCCTGTTCTCAAGTATGAATCCACTCTAGCAGGTGAAGTGAAAAAACCATGCCTCGGACCACTCCACACAGAATTTGATGGCCAAGGGTATGCTTATACTTCTTGTTTCGTGAGTTCAGAAGTTGTGAAATGGAAACTTGGTACTTGGGAAGTTGTGCAACATCTACCAGCTTATTATAGCGTTGGTCACTTATCAATCGTAGGTGGAAGTTCCACTGAACCTTACGGAAAGTATTTGATCGCGATGAATAAAATCACAAAAGACCGATACCTTCCCGTTGGTATGGAGTTACCACAAAGTGCTCAACTTTATGATATCTCTTCGGGTAAAGCAGAACTACTATCAGACTTTCCAACAGTTGGGGAGCCACATTATTCACAAATGATTCCTGCAAAACTGATTATGGATAAAACTGCAAAGTTATTCCCTCTTGAAGAAAACAAACACCCATATGCAACAAAAAGTGAAAATGATGCAAGGATTGTGAAACTTGGTAATACCACTCACATTTACATGACTGCCATCAGATCTCACTTCAAACCAGATATCATTGAAGCAAGGACTGGAGAAACATTGTATTTCCATGTCACTAACTTGGAACAAGACTATGATATCCCTCATGGATTTGCGATTGGTGGTGCACCTAACATGACGAACCTTCTCATCATGCCAGGTGAAACTAGAACCTTCAAATGGGTAGCTCCTAAACCTGGAATTTATCCATTCTATTGCACTGATTTTTGTTCAGCTCTTCACCAAGAGATGCAACAATACATCCGTGTGAGTCCGTAAACGATATGAAAGATTTACTTTTCACAACGATCAGTAAAAAAAACCGACTCCTAATCTTAGGGGTCGGTGTTTTTCTTGTATTGGTTTACTTCATCCCCATTTGGTCCATTTCCATTTCAGCACCACAGTATCCAGAAGGACTTGGGATGCATATCTGGATCAATCAAATCACTGGAGCGACACCTTACGATCTTAAGAATATCAATTTGTTAAACCATTACATCGGTATGCAAGAAATCATTTCAGAATCAATTCCTGAATTGTTATTTATGCCCTACGTATTGGCTTATTTGATCTTTGGAGCACTCGTGACTGAATTGTACCCAAAAGTAGGTATGGCAGCCCTTGGGATCATCAACTTAGTCATCGTAGGGATTGTTGGTTTATTTGATTTCTGGAGATGGGAATACAATTACGGACACAATTTAAATCCAGATGCACCGATCATCATTGAAGGAATGGCATACCAACCACCACTACTCGGTTGTAAGGTGATGTTAAACATCACTGCTTGCAGTTATCCTTCGTATGGTGGCATGATTCTTGGTTTAAGTCTCGTCGTATTGGTTTACATCCTTTGGGATGAAAATCGAAGGAAAAAATCAAATGTGGTTTAAAAATTTTAAACTATTTTTACTCTTTTTCACAGTTGTATTTTACAACTGTGGGGAGGTAAAACCCGAAACACTCAGCGTGGGCGAAATGAAATGTAGCCATTGTTCAATGTCCATTGTGGACATGAGATTTCATACACAATTGATCACATACAAAGGCAAACGATACCATTTCGATGCGATCGAATGTTCGGATCAATTCACAAAACAAAACCAAATCAAAGCAAAACAGATTTGGATGACAAACTATCTCAATACAAATGAATTTTTATCCAAAGAAAAGGCAATCGTCGTTCAATCCAAAAAAATTCGATCTCCTATGGGCGGAGGATTCGCCGCTTTTAAAAACCATGAAGACGCATTCCCTTTCCAAAATTAATTCTAATCTCAAAACCAATGTTTTGCAAAAATCGAAACAGTTCCAAAAACTTTTCCATCACCTCTTTATTTCATTGCTTTTCCTTTTATTATTTCTTCCTAACTCGTATCAAGCAAGAACCATTACCGTTTGTAAAGGTTGTTCTCTAGACTCACTCAAACAAGCAATCCAAATTGCAAACCATGGTGATAGAATCCATATCAAAACTGGAATTTACAAAGAAGGATTTTTACCAATCACAAAATCAATTACCATTCAAGGTGAACCAGGTGTGACCATCGATGGACTCAAAGAAAAACATGTATTTGGAATTTATCAGGATCATGTCAAAATTTCAGATTTAAAAGTGATTGGAAGTGGGATCTCTGATTTAGCAGAATATGCAGGAATTTATACAGAAAAAGTAAAACACTGCCACTTCGAAAATCTAGAGCTTTTGGACAATGTGTACGGCTTTTATTTATCAGAAACCGAAAACTGTACAATCAAAAATAGTTCCTCCTTTGGAAATGCAGAGAATGAAGTACTCGGTGGAAATGGTATTCACTTATGGTCTTCTAGCAATAATCGTATCTTAGGAAATACCTTAGAAAAACATAGAGATGGGATTTACTTAGAATTCTCTGAACACCTAGAAATTTTTAATAATCTTTCGAAAGATAACATACGATATGGAATGCATTTTATGTTTTCGAGCGAAAATTCTTTTGCTAAGAATACTTTCAAAAACAATTCAGCAGGTGTTGCTGTGATGTATAGCAAAAAGATAATCATGGAAGAAAACCAGTTCATTGAAAACTGGGGAGAAAGTTCCAATGGTATATTGTTAAAAGATATTTCAGAAAGTACACTGACCAAAAATACTTTTGAAGGGAATACCATCGCCGTTTTTGCTGATGGGATCACTCATATCAACTTTATCGATAATGACTTTATTAATAACGGTTGGGGGATTAAAATTCTAGGAAATACGGATCATAACCGAATTCAAAACAATAATTTCATTCGGAATGTTTTTGATATCAGCACCAATACAAAATCAACTACTAATGTATTTTTCCAAAACTATTGGGACCATTATGAAGGTTATGATTTGAATTTTGATCAATTTGGTGATGTACCACACAAAACAATTCATTTTTTTGGGTATTGGATCGCCGTGTATCCCTTCTTAATGATCCTATATGAATCGCCCGTCGTTTTATTTTTGCAAGGAATTGAAAAGGCATTCCCGATTGTCACTCCCATTGAGTTTGAAGACAAACAACCTAGAATGAAGGAACGTATATGATAGAAGTTAAAGATCTTACAATCAATTATGGATCAAATATACTCGCCGTAAAAAATGTAAGTTTTACGATTCAATCGGGAACTATTGTAGCCATCATTGGTCCCAATGGATCAGGAAAAAGTACTCTCATCAAAGGTATTTTAGGTTTGGTGAGACCTTCGGAAGGTAAGATTCATTTTTTTGGTCGAAAGGAAAATCAATATACGATTGGTTATATGCCACAAACCCCTCGTTTCCCTATCAATATCAAAGTAAAAGAACTCATTTCCTTTTTTAAAAAGTTAGAAGAAGTGGACAAAAATCGTTTCGAAAAACTTTTTTCATTGTTAGATTTAAAACACCATATGGATAAAAAGATTGGCACTCTGTCGGGAGGAACCAAACAAAAAATCAGTATTTTACAATGTTTTTCTGCCAAAAAGGATTTATATGTGATTGATGAACCAACGGCAAGTTTAGATCCTTATATTTCTCATCTTTTAAAAAATCTATTAATCGAACAAAAAAACCAAGGTTCACTTGTATTATTTTCAACTCATATTCTGTCAGAATTACAAGAATTAGCGGATCGGTTTTTATTATTATCAGAAGGTTCCATCTTGATTGATGATACACCAAAACATTTTCTAGAAAAAAACAACAAAGCAAATCTCGATGAAGCTTTGATGAATTTTTGGAATGAGGAATACAAAAATAAAGTATGAAAGAAATATTACTTTTTGAAATCAAAGAGAACATCCGAAGCCGGTGGATTTTTATTTATTCAGGTCTTTTGGTATTTGTGATGATGGTATTGAGTTTTTTTGGGGACCAAAACGGAATTCGATTACTTGTCAGTACAATGAATCTGACACTCATCGTCATCCCCTTATACTCGATCACTTTTTCAGGGATGTCTTTTTTAGAATCAATGCCCTTTGCGGAAGTTTTATTATCCAAATCGGTTAGTCGGAAGTCATTATTTTTTGGAAAATTTTTTGGTATTACGATCTCCTTATCCATTGGATTGGTTTTTGGTCTCGGGATTCCTGGTTTCTTTTTATTCTTAAACGATCCTAATTTTCTTTTTTTATTTTTTGAGTTATTGATTTTTGGAATCTTTTTAACGATGATTTTTGTCGCGTTGGCATTTTTACTTTCTTCACTCATTCGTAGAGGTGAAATCGTACTCACAATATCATTGTTAGTTTGGTTATACTTTTTTATTTTTTTCGATGCGATTGTATTTATGTTAAGTTTGTATTTGGGTGATTATCCGATTGAAATTCCTTCTCTCATTATTATATTATTAAACCCAATTGATTTAGTGCGAATCTTCATTTTATTACAAACAAGTTCCGCGGCATTACTTGGTTTTTCAGGAGCCATTTTACTCAAAAACCTTGGTATGGTGGGTGTATTATCAATTGCTTTCTTATTTTTATCTTTGTGGGTGAGTATCCCACTTTATATTTCCTTTAAACGATTCCAAAAACGTAACTTTTAATTCAAGTTTAATAGATTCGTATCAAAATCTTTTGTCTCACTTGATTTAGATCATGGAAGGATTCAAAGAAATGATACACAATGGATCCAACCATGATGAAACGTTGGATACAAATCATAGCGATCTTGATCCTATTTCCATTTTTAGGAAAAATCCTATTATTGGAATCGGGACTCTTCGCACAATCTTTGTACCAACTTTCGATGGTGTGCCATTGCAATCATCAATCCAGTGCAGAGGTACATCACGATTCGGAGGGAATACCGAGTCAAAAAAGAAGCACATGCCATTTAAAAAAGGGACCTGGTCCCCACTCCTGTACATGTTCTAAGAAAAAAATGGCAACAAAGATCATCCAATCACAATCGATGAACCCTAGTTTTGCGATTGTATCCTACCCAATTGATCCAAAGGAACTGGAAACGAGACTTTTTATTCATACTATCAATTTGTTTTTACCATTGGGTTTCCAACACCGACTCGAGAAACCACCCAAACTTTCCTAATTACCAGTGCTTTGTATTTCGCCATTCTAATTTAATAGAATTTCAAGTTCAAAATCTTGGATCACTGAAACGATGTGACCCTTGCACACCAATTAAAAGGTAATTTTATGTCCTCAATCATCATTCGTATCTTATTCATAGGAATTTTTGTTTTCAATTGTAGCCTTGCAACGGATAAAACAAATACTTCTACATCAAATCTTTTGTCTTTGCTCGTTGCATCTACGATGAATCCTAATTGTGGAATCACACAAACACAAGCGATTCCAAGTAACCTCACTCAAGTAGAAAGTAAAGCACGAGTCAAATACAGTGTATCTGCTTGTGAAGAAGCTGGATTTTCCAATCTAGGTTTAACTCAATCGGAAATCGCAAAAGGGGCAACTGGTTCATCGTCTAACTCAACTTTATCGACAAATACAGATGTCATGCTTGCCACAAGTAAAGGTGGAACAAACATTGAAGTAACATTCACTTTAAACTCTGCCTCAAGTAGTCTTGATGTCATCGCTTACGGAACAGGAACCCCAACCTCTGGACCTACGTATCGATTACTAGCAGGAGCTCAAACACAATACAAAAATGCATCAGGTGTGTATGCCAATACTGGAAAAGGTGGTTCGGTTTCTGCTCCGATACCTGCTGTAGGAACGACTTACACCTATTGTTTGGACTTTCAATCCACACCAGGTGGTTCGAGATTCCTAAATGGATTCAACAAACCTTGTTCTGAACTCACTGAGACAGAAAGAGGGTCAATGTCTTATTACCCCATCATGCAAATGATGAATGTTCCAACATATGCTGGAGGAAATCGACTTGGATTTGTATTAAATGGAGTCACAATCACTTCATTTACAATCGGATCTATCGTTTCCAATACAGAAATGTAAAAACGCTCTCCAAACACTTGTCAGTCGAGTGATAAAATTTCATTCGACTGGCCTTTTTGGAAAAGGAAAACAAACTTTTATGAAACTAATCACTTCCTTCGTCGCTATCCTAATCTTTTTGATTTCACCTCTTTTCGCAAATGAGATCAACATTAAGAATGCCTATTTGAAATACAATACAGGCTCCAATTCTGTGATTTACTTAAATATTTCGAATCAATCAAACCAAGATGTAAAACTCATTCAAGCCAAATCTAACATTGCAGATCGTGTCGAATTATATGATATGATGAGCACTGAATCTGGAAAGAAAATGGTTTTGGTCAGCGCGATCCCTGTTCCAAAAAAAACAAATGTTACATTATCTCCGAATGGGTATCATATTATGATCTTCGGAATCAAATCACCTTTAAAATTAAAAGAAATGATTCCACTTCGATTGATTTTTGCTGATGGAAACGAATTGGATATTAAAATTCCAGTAGAAACAACTTCACCTAACGCAAATCATTCACAACTAAATCCTAATCAAAATCAAAGTAACAAAAAAGAAGAAAATTCGAAAGAATTTCATACTAGAAGTGGAGAAGGATCCAATGGTAACGATACTTCTCTTACAAACGATTCTATGGAAGAAGATCACTCGACCCACGATCACCATGGAAATGAAGGAGATCATAACCACAATCGTGCGGATATGATTGGACCTGCTGGAATCATGAACCCTCATATCCACGAGAAAGGAAAATGGATGATTGATTATCGTTATATGGGTATGAAAATGTGGGGATTACAATCAGGAACCAAAGGACAATCTGATTTAGGAACATTATATTTTCCTTATACAGATCCAACAGTTGCGATGCCCACAGGAAGCCTAATTACAAGCTCTCCCATCGGTACTACGATTCCTATTCTATCTCAGAACAATTTCAATTATATGTCAGTCCCAACAGATATGGTGATGGAGATGAATATGGCAAGTGTCATGACTTCTCTCTCTGACAAATGGATGATCATGTTTATGGTTCCTGTTATTAAAAATAGAATGACAATGCTCTCGAGTAATTTTGATCGGGCGCCAATGAGTTCATCGGGGATTGGTGATGTGAGCTTCAGCGCGGCGTATCGCCTAATCAAAACAGAACACCAAAACTTTTTTACAGGTATGGGAATTTCGTTACCAACAGGTTCGATCGATGAAAGAGATAATATGCCGATGATGGGAAAACAAAAAGTGCCCTATAATATGCAACCAGGAACGGGAACGTATAACTTGTTACCTCAACTTTCTTATAATGGACAGTATGATCGTTTCTCTTGGGGAATTTTATCACAAGCGAATTTGCGAATGGGAAAAAATGATAACAACTATAAGTTTGGAAATCGATATGAAATTTCCAGTTGGATTTCCTATCTTGTTTTTGATGAGATGTCCGTTTCCCTTCGAGTCGCCAAACAAAGATGGCTCAATTTACAAGGGTTAGATGCCACATTAGACCCTAAAATGGACCCACAAAATGATCCCTACAGGCAAGGTGGAATGAGAAGTGATTGGTTCGTCGGTATGAATTTTCTAGTCACCAAAGGAATGTTATCCGGTATTCGGTTTGGATTTGAATACGGAAGACCTTTTCACCAAAATTTAAATGGACCACAAATGACAACACGCGAACTTGTGAATGTCTTTGCTTCATTTACGTTTTAAGATGAATTAAGGAAATTCTTTGGGCGCACATTTCCGGCTTTCCGCTCCAATCTTTGCCAAGGCAAAGGATTTCCGCTACAATCCGGGGCGCAAAGGCTTCCTACACTTCGTATCAAATTTTGTTGTATTTCTTTATGATGGAGAAATACAACGACAGATATGGCATCACATCAAAACGGAACACCACTGATCATCCGAAAGGCAAAAATCGAAGATAAAAATGAAATTGTACCACTCATCCATTTGTCAGGTCCGCTTGCCTGGAATTTTGTCTTCCAAGAGGGAAATAAAACTGCCTTCGATTTTCTGAACACTGCTTACGAGAAACGAGGGAACACAGTCTCTTATACGAATCATTATGTAGCAGAAAAAGATGGAAAGGTGGTCGGTTCCATTCTTCAATACACACAACCGAGTTTTTTATTCCTGACTGCTGGCACCGCCTTACAAATTCTAAGCGTATACAAGTGGAAGGCACCTAAAGTGATGGCAAGAGGTTTAAAAACGGAAACCATCATCCAACCACCAAAATCGAAACGTTTGTATTTAGGACATATCACGGTATCGGAATCGTACAGAAACCAAGGGATCGCCAAACAACTCATTGAGTTCATGATCCATTCGAATAGAGAATACAAAACAATTGCCCTGGATGTTTCTTGTGAAAATCCATCCGCCATTGCTTTATACGAAAAATTGGGTTTTGTCATTAAAGAAACAAGACATCCAAAAGGTTGGGAAGGAACCATTCCGTCCCATCATTATATGGAAAAAACGATTTCTGAGTAAACGTAACCTATGCCATCACTTGCGGAGGTAAAATACAATTTGGAAAGAGATGGTTATTATCTTTTCAAAAATTATTTTGAATTGGATCACATTCTAAACATCAAATCGATATTAAAAAATGCGAATGAAGTTTGGTTAAAAGAAAACACAAACCAAAAGGTGATAAACAGTGCTTACCTGACATCTACAAAGTATTTACCCAATGAAAAAGATCGGAATACTATTTTTGGATTCCTATCTTCCGAGCCAATCCTTAAGATCTGTAAAGAAATCTTTGAAAATGAATTTTATTTTCTCAATACACAAATCTTTTTTAATCCAACTGACAAAGGGATGCGACCGTATTGGCACCGAGACATCCAATACTTAGGCATCCCAGAAGATGAACAAATACAGCGAATCCAAAAAGACTTTGTTTGGCACTTTCGAATCCCATTGGAAGAAGATCCAGGCCTTTGGTTTGTATCTGGATCTCACAATCGTTGGGATACCCGAGAAGAACGAGAGGTAAGGTTAGAGATGGAAAATCATAGAAGTCATGAACCGCTACCAAACCAAACCCTCATTCCGCATAACACTTGTGATCTATTGGTTTTTTCTGCCCACTTACTCCATAAAGCCGAGTATGGGAAAAATCGATTTTCGTTTGATGTCCTTTACACCAATTTCCCTGAATCGAAACATATGGTAGAAAAATGGAATCATTTTCCAAATTGGGAAATGAGTTCATTCACAAATGAACAAAAAAAACTATTTCTAACAAAATAGAGGGAACTATAATTTTCCTAGAAAAAAATTCTGAGTATATAAATTTAAGATTGAACAGACGAAATTTCCATTGCATAAAGATTCGAAATCTCAAATGACTTTCTCATTAGTTTTACGTTTGAATCGAGTCAAACATTTTAAAAAAATAGGATGGATACAATTTCATTGAAAAATTTTAATCAGGCATTCCTACCGACATTTCAAATTCGATTTTCAAAATTACAAAGGATAGTGAGAATATCTGCTCTCTTATTTTTAAATCTTAATTGTTTTTATTCAATAAAAACCTATACCAATGCCTTTCCTTATCCGAAAGACAAAAATGTTGCTATTACTGAAATTGAAAAATTTGAAATCGATACAAATGACTTAATCAAAGTCCAAATCAAAGATCATACAAAGTGCATTCAAATCGGTTACGGATCATACTACATTCATTACAAATTGAATTTACCAAATTATGGCTGTAACTCCTTCAATCAAACAAACGCAAGCCTAGGAACACTAAGCTTTCATGAGATTTCAAATTCGGCAATCCTTCACAATGACAAAATTATTTTAGATTTTTCATCACTACCAAAAGATAAATTTTTTTTAGTCAATCCTAGTATCGAATGGGGGATATTTCATCCGAAAAGTTATGGTTATGTAGCTGATCCAAAGATAGATTCTCCTTTTATCAATGCTTTTATCACAAATGATTATAAATATGTTTTAATCAAAAAAAAGGAAAAAACATATGTATTTAACACAATTGATGATAAGGGCTTACTTAGAAGACTTGAAAAAAGGGATAGAGAAGATAAAGAAACCATAGAATTCAAAGAAAACAAAATCATAAAAGCTTATAAAAATAAACTACAGCCACTAAAATTTATTTCCATTAAAGGGCTTGGAATGATTTCAATCAGGGATCGTAAGAAACGATTATTTTATCAGCTGAATCACACTGAAAATTTATACGATATTCAATTGAGCCTTAGCAAGGAAGAGTCCCAAGATACAAATTATCAGTATATCCCACTTCTCCCATTTAGCCTGATTGCTGATTTATTGATTAGTCCTATTGTTGTTCCCGTTGTGGCTTTTTATAACACAGTCTATTTGCTTAGAAAATGAACCAAAATTCTTTTTTCCATTGATTATCTCAAGATTTCCAATTGACACTCTATTTTCGATATCGTATTTTGATTTCGAATGAGAATCAATGAATTTTTCTCTAGTTTTATCAAAATTCATATCTTACACCATTGTCTAAAGGAAGAAATTTACGGTGTTTGGATGATTGAGGAACTAAGAGAACATGGATATAAAATC